>JAFUCO010000011.1 GCA_017459635.1 Blautia sp.
AATTCTCCTGTTCTCGGTCGCGCATTTCGTACCGGTAGTGATGGGAATGACGCCGCTGCCCGCGTGGGCCTGTGTGTTCAACCTTCTGCCGCTGTTTCTTGTGCAGGCACCGTTCAACATTCCGGGCGCGGGAAATATCGCCGGAGCGGCGATGTATCTGGGGTTGTTCATCTTGTTTATGATTTGATGTCAATACGGGATATGTGTGTGGATACCGGCCTATCACGGTGGGCCGGGGACGCAGGGAAAGAGGAAACTGTATGAGCTTTAGTGCAAATATAATACTGTCAGCCATGGGCGCGGTAAAAAAGACGGGAATCATAAAAGGCCCGAGCATGGATGCGGATATAAATTTGCGGAGAGCAAGAGAATATAATCGAAAACATCCCTACAAAGAACCATCAGATCCGAAAGCTGCTTACAAAACAATCTTTGTGGGTGGCTATCCCTGCCTTGCCATAAGGCAGAAGAATGTCCGGCAATCCGGTAAGGCAATCCTGTTCCTGCATGGCGGTGGAGACAGAGATACATGGAAACCGGAGGTAGCCTTCGCAAGAACTTACGGGAAGAGAACCGGAATGGACGTGTTTTATCCGCTCTATCCGCCGTTTACTGAAGCTTCCCCGGTCAAGACTGCGAAGTTGATCCTTGAAGTTTACCGGAAGATCACAAAGAGATACGGGGCAGATAAAATCGCCGTCATTGCCAATTCCTACGGTGGTTTTCTCTCCATGCAGCTTCTGACATCTATAAACAGAAACAATGCAAAAGAGAGAAATGAGCGCATAGAAATGCCGTCTCTTTTGATTATGAATTCGCCCTTTGCCTATCCGAAAACTGATGAGGAATGGAAACTTGCCGGAGAACTTGAAAAGATAGATATCATGCTTCCGGTCGGTGCGTTCCGATACATGTTCGGACTCACCAAAAGAGTTGCTCCGGAAACACCGGATTATGTTCTGTATCCGGCGGATATGGACTTTCATAACGCGCCGGAGACGTATGTCTTTTACGCGAAGGAAGCCTGCGCAGCTGTTGCGGACGCAATAGAAAACAGCTATACGCGCGATGGTTCCGGTGCGAGTATGCACATGCACCGTGAACCGGGTATGATGCACTGTTATGCATCGGCACCTGTATTCAAAGAGAGCAGGCGGGATTTCAACAGGCAGATCGCACTGCTTCAGCAGATGTAGCTCCGTTCAAAAAAGTAGGGAACGCTCAGTGAATATCAGGAGAAAGTTACTCTGTTCTGTGTGATTGGCGTGAAGAAGTAAATTCTATGACAGGTTCATGTACGAAGCGAGGTAAAGTGTGGATATTGGCTTACAGAGATTATATCGGAGTATACAACTTGCGCCTGCAATTACAACCGTTCTGCCCGAAGAGATCGGTAAAGGTGAGATTACAAGAATCAGCACCAACAACGGGTATCAGGCATCTTACTGGGATCTTGTTTATGACAGAGAAACAGAAGTAAGTGGTACAGTAAGAGAGGGATTCCGCCTGTTGTTTTGCATGGGAGAAGGCATCGAATGGATGTCTGACCGCAAGGGGATGCAGCTTGCTGCCGGAGAAGCGTGTTTCTGCATGGATGCCGATGTATCAGAAACCATGTGCTATGAGGCCGGCTGCAGGTATCTGTTCCATTCATTTGCTCTTGACCTTTCCGCTGTTGAACATACGTTTTCAACATATGTCCGGAATCCGAAAGACATTCTCAGAAATCTGAATGCCATGCACTTTAAGGTCACCCCTGAAATACGCAGAAAGTTACGAGAGATTTCTTTGGCGCAGAAAGAAACATCTATGTTTGGAATGCTGAGAGTAGAGGCCTGCCTGCAGGAACTGCTGTGGCTTTGCGTGGATGCTGCAACGAATGACAGGATGATCTCCCGGATGCATCAGGACGATGCATATATTTTGCAGCGAATTAAATCGGGGATTGATGCGGATCCGGGAAAGGCAGAAAAGCTGGATCATATGGCAAGGGAGTACGGGATAAGCATTTCTAAACTTTCCCGGTGTTTCAAGGAAATCTACGGGATGCCGCTGCATGCTTACGTGATCGAAAGCCGGTTATGCGAAGGTGCGAGGCTGCTGGCGGAAGGAGGGTTGACGATAGGAGAAATATCCGAGCGGGTGGGATATGCAAAGCAAAGCCAGTTTGCTGCTGCATTCAGGGAGAGATTTGGTGTATCTCCGAAGGATTATTGACCGATTTTGGGTAAAATGCTGTTTGTTTTGGGTTAGAAACATCTAACCTCCTGAGATATAATGTTGGAAACTGATTTTCGGGAGGTGTTTCTCAATGAAAAAGAAAGGTATATTTATTCCCTCGCTGCTGTTCGGTCTTATCGTTATGGGAGCACTGACAGCATGTGCTGAAACAAGTTCTGTTTTTGCCGGAGGAGACGGAAGTGTTGAGGAACCGTGGCAGATCGCTACGGCAGAGCAGATGGATCTTGTACGGAATGACCTGTCCGGACACTATGAACTGATAGAGGACATTGATCTGTCAGGTTTTGAGAATTGGGAACCAATTGGGACATTTCGATCCCTTTCAGATGCTCCGGAAGATGCAGAAGTACCTCATCCTGATTATGCATTTACCGGAACGTTTGATGGAAATGGCCATACGATTTTCAATCTTACGGTTGCATCGGAAAATCCGATGGGCGCCGGGCTTTTCGGATGTGCATCGGGAACAGATGAAGGGGCTGCCTGCATCAGGAGTCGACAGGGGAGTCGACAGGGACGGTTCTCATTGACTCCTTTTCCTGTTGAACCAAATCCCGCAGGTGCGGGATAGCCTTTCTTCTTAATCCACGCCGTTGCATCGGCGCCTTTTTGTTATATGATTGATTTGTTACTGAAGATGCAGACTTAAAAAAGAAAGATCCCCACGGATGACTGCTTTGCTTGGCGACTTCGCTCTCATACCGTAAGGATCCCCTACGATTATGAGTATACTTTTTTTGCTGTTTTATTCAAGTCCTGCCGCGCACCTCCAAGTCAGTTTTTGCATCTTTTTCTATGAAAATTGCAATTATTGATTTTTAAGGAGGTCATTATTATACTGCATTCTCTTTTTTGGTATACTTGTTCACAACAAGTAAAGGTGAACGGTTGCCATAGTTCATCTGCTGCGAAATTTGGCGAACGATTTTTCTTGCAATGTAGATCTTCAGGGGTTAATGTAATGGTATAACATTTCTATTGTCTGAACCAATACATTTCTCAGGAGGAATCTATATGACAAATCTTAGCAGTCTTTTTCCGTTCTTCAAGACCCGCAAGGAGGTCATTGATGAAATGACTTTATCACTGTAAGCAGGGTCAGAATCGAAGAAGAATCGTTTGATATTATTCATCTGATTTGTTGAAGTGAATTGCCGGTTTTGGTATACTATCTATTATAAGATTATTATAGATGTATGTAGATACATAGATCATTGTCTGTGAGCGGCAATAATGATAATTGCAGCCCTGAGCCTTTTAAGACTGGCAGCGTTCTGGTCCGCTTAAAAGGGTTTTATGAAACTGTACACACGAATTATTATCAGGAGGTATCAAACATGATAATTTCAAGATTAATTAAAACAGCAGTTGTGCTTTCTGCAGCCATGGCGTTGGTTGCGCCGGCCCCAATTGAGGCAGGAACAAGGGACATTCTTTCACATAATGAATCACTCAGTGATATGAGTTACTTTGAAGATTTGCCCAGGCTGTCCCCATCGGAACTGTTTGCTTCCGGCTCAGTGTTTGATATTTACCGTCAATATCGTGATGAGTTTAAAGAGGTATTTAGCTCCGGAGATCCTATGTCTGTATGGAATATTTTTGCCCAGGCGTATGCTGTGTTTCTTGAGCATCCGGAAGCTGTAGGCTTTACCAAAGATATGATAGATATGGATGCGGATGATACGGACCCGATGAAATGGAACAGCGATATATTCAATCTATCCGATGGAGATGTTGCCGCTTTGCTGTATATGCCTGTCGAGGACAACGATACAATTGCTGCCCGCATTGTAGGAATTGTGATGAGCAATAAAGAAGACGGGTTTTACTATTGCATGTTGGATGCAGACGAAAACAATCCCTCAGATGTTAAACGCAATATGGCTCTGGCTGGGGTAAAATCGGTCGGCGAAGTAAAAGGACGCGGATTCGAACTGATGGACAGCTTTCTGGAGTGCATTAAGGATGATTTTTATGGAGATGCGGCTCATGAGAATTCAAAGTGATAAATAGATAGTATACGCGACAAGGAATGTGACGGTTCTCTGAGTGAACCACTGTGCGAGATAAGCACAGTGATTCACTTAGAGAACCGTCCTTTCCTCTGCCGCTTCCGTGCGTTCACTTTCAATAAATGCAGACCACATAATATATCCCTCCTGGGTTGAGACCGCGGGCTTTAAGTTTGCCGGGCCATAATTAAACAGATTGGAAATGAGAATCGGAGGTCAAGAACCTCCTTCTCACAGTAATATTCTTCAATTAAAAGCAAAATGGTGCTTTTAGTGAGTGCATCGAACATACTCACTAAAAGCACCACTGTTACCCACTCCTAAATGCCGGGAATGCCCGTATTTACTGGGGTTTTGCCTGCCGCAGACGGGAATCGAACCCGTACGGGGGATTAGCCCCGCAGGATTTTAAGTCCTGTGCGTCTGCCAGTTCCGCCACTGCGGCATACTCTGAAGGAAACCTGTGCTGTCTTGAAAAAAATAATGTTCAGGATACTAGCGGCTTCATCTCTGAGCAAGTTTTATCATAACAGATACAGTAGACTTCTGTCAATTCTTTTTGAAAAATTCAGACAATTTATGGATGCCAATGGAAAGAGAATTAGTACAAAAAAAGCAAACGGCAAGACTGGCATTTATGAGGAATAGCAATTGCCAGGCACAGCAATTATCACGCACAGCAATTGCCAGGCACAGCAATTATCACGCACAGCAATTGCCAGGCACAGCAATTATCACGCACAGCAATTGCCAGACACGGCAATTATCACGCACAGCAATTGCCAGACACGGCAATTGTCACGTACAGCAATTAGCAGGAACAACAATTGGTGGTATAGCAATTGCTAAACTCACAAATTGGTAAGTGTTACAATTGAACGGCCAGGAAATTGTAGGATACTTAGCAGCCGCCAAGCTCTTTCCTGCTCATCGCGAGAGCTGAAGCTATCACGGCGTCCATATCGTAATATTTGTATTCGCCCAGGCGGCCGCCGAAGATTATATTCTTCTCGTTTTCGGAGAGCTTTTTGTACTGTTCGTACAGTGTGCTGTTCTTCTTATCGTTTACGGGATAGTAAGGTTCATCGCCGGGCTTCCATTCGGAGCTGTATTCCCTGCTTATTACGGTTTTGGGAAGATCTTCGCCGTTTTCATCTTTGCCAAATTCAAACCATTTGTGTTCTATGATGCGTGTCCATGGCGTCTCGCGGTCCGTGTAATTGACGGCGGCATTGCCCTGAAAATTGGGAATGTCGAGGACTTCGGTCTCGAAGCGCACCGAGCGGTATTCGAGTGTTCCCAGGCTGTAATCAAAATATGCATCTATAGGGCCGGTGTAGATCACTTTATCGGCCATCCGGTCAAATTCTTCTTTTCTCTCAAGATAATCTGTATTCAGTTCAACCGGTATGCCTTCAAGCATGGCAGCGACCATTTTGGTATAACCGCCAATAGGAATACCCTGATACAGGGCATTGAAGTAATTGTTGTCAAAGGTGAGCCTGACGGGCAGACGGCGGATTATGAAGGCCGGAAGCTCTGTACAGGGACGGCCCCACTGCTTTTCGGTATACCCTTTTACCAGCTTCTCATAAATATCAGAGCCAACCAGGCTGATAGCCTGCTCCTCAAGGTTCTTTGGATCAGTTATACCGGCATCCTTTTTCTGCTCCTCAATTTTGGCAGCAGCTTCCTCCGGAGTGACGACTCCCCACATTTTGTTGAATGTGTACATATTGAAAGGCAGGGAATACAGCTCTCCGTGGTAGTTGGCTACCGGTGAGTTGGTGAACCGGTTAAAAGCGGCAAAACGATTTACATAATCCCATACTTCTTTATTATTGGTGTGGAAAATATGTGCCCCATATTTGTGGACTCTTATTCCTTCGACTTCTTCTGTATATACATTACCGGCTATATTTGGACGTTTATCAATGACAAGGACCGACTTTCCTGTGTTGACAGCTTCTCTTGCAAAAACAGCTCCATAAAGACCGGATCCCACGATCAGATAATCATAGTGCATGATATTTCTCCTTCTTCTCAAATGATGCTTTTATGGTAGCAGAGAATAAAAGAGAGGTCAAGAAGCAAGTTTGGCAGGACAGGGGACGGCAGGCAGGACAGAGAACCGTCCCCTGTCTCATTTTCTCATTTGGGAACTGTGCCTGTTGCATATAAGGAATCCACGAGATATTCTGAGAGCCTGAGAGTGTCATTTGATGCTTCAAATGAGCCGCCGCAGCTGATGACAATTGCATAGTCGCCCCAGACTGTAGAATATATTTCGCCCATAAGCTGGTTGGCCAGGTCTATCCTGTCATATTCATGGACATACGTTGCCTGGGAATTCTGATAAAATTCGGTACCATCGAGATTCTCAAAGCCTTTATTCTCCATGAATTCATCCATCATTGGATCTCCGGACTCCAGCAGCTTGCGGAAAGTATCATCGCCCTGTGGGATATGATAGGGATAAGGATAAACATATATATAACCCCAGTAATTTTTATCAGCAGCGGTTGAGCCTTTTGGGAAAAAGCAGGCAAGAATATTCTTGTTTTCATCTGCCTCAAAAGCCGATTGCATCTGTTCTGTTGTTAAACCGGCTCTTTCAAACGAAAGAGGTGTTTCTTCTAAAGAATCCCGGATAAAGACATTGTATTCTTCTTCAGAGAAATAGATCTCAAAAGGATATCCGGACGGGCTTATCACATGATCTCTCATCCTTTCGGAATGACTGCCTGCCGTTTTAACGGAACCATCATTATTGGCTGCAGTTTCTCCGGAATATTGTGAATCATCATTACCAGCTGCAGTTCCTCCAACTTCGTCCGGAGTTAATGACATAAGAACCCGGGCTGCTGTATCTTCAGGAACATCAATGAACGTCACGTTGTAAACTCTGCCGCTGCCGGAGGTCATCCATATATCCGTGACCAGATTATCGTCAAGCTCTATCCAGATATTTGCCCAACTTCGGCCGTTTTCTTCATCATCTTTTTTAAAGTTGTAATATCCGTTCGGATGGATCCTGCTTTCAGGGACATCTAATGAGCGGTAAAAATCGGCTCTTTCGTTATTGAGCATGTTGGCTTCTTCAATGGTCAGATCTTCTGACAGATCGCTTCTTTCCTCCGAAAAAACACCAATATACTTAATGCTGCCTGTTTCGTAATTGGTGAAACTTTCCCCATTTACCTTCGCCGGGCTGGAGTTCGAATCCTTCGGGAAGCTCGAAAGAGCATTTACTCTTCTCTGAGTGATACAGATTTTCCTCCGCATGTATAGATGCGGCTGAGATGCTGAGAATCAGTATGGATGTGATGAAAGCTGCATAAATCATAGTTTTCGGTTTCAGTTTAAAGCTGTTCATATACATAGGGCGCTCCTTTCAACAGCAAGAGTACATATATCAGGTATATGTTTGTATCCCTGTATTAATAATTATAACATAAGTATAATGGGCAGGGAAAACAGTTTTGTTCCGGATCTGAGGGACGGATCGTACCTTGTCTCATTTATAATTACTAAAAAGGTAATGAAATGTGTTATTCTATATTCGGAAGTATTTACTTTGAAACAGGATAGTGTTATAATATTTGTTACCAAAATGGTAATGACTATTGGACAGGGGAATAATTGGGTTTGGGAATGCAAATATTATATAAGAATGAAACTGCAAGGAAACAGTTTTGTTCTGACTACAAGAAAAAGTGGCGATATCCTGAGCAAGTTAAAAAGAAACTCGTAGCTGTAGAAAACTTTATACTTAATGCAGAGTCATTGATGGATGTTGCTAATTATCCTCCGTTTCACTTTGAACATTTAAAAGGTGATAGAAAAGATGAATGGAGCATACGATTGGGTGATTCAGGATACAGAGTAACGATGATTCCATGTGATAACGATGAAAATGAGATCACAGAAGGGGACATTCTGGCTCAATGTAAAATGATAAAAATTGTTAAGGTAACGGAGGTGTCAAACCATTATGAGTAATGTAAATGAATACAAAGATATAGTGGCATTTCACCCGGGATATTATATTGCAGATATTATTGAAGATATGGGAATTAGTCAGGCTGAATTTGCCATAAGAATGGGAACAACAGCAAAGACCTTGAGCCAGTTAATTAACGGGCAGGCTAATATTTCCAATGACTTAGCCAAGAAGCTTTCTGCTATGCTTGGAACAAGTGTAGAAGTTTGGCAGAACTTACAGAATACTTATGATCAAAAGCTGATTGAGATACAGCAGACTAAAGATATTGATGCGCAGGCAGAACTTGTGAAAGAAATAGATTATAAATATTTTGTTGATGTAGTCGGTTTGCCAATAGCAAGAAGTATAAACGATAAAGTGGCAAACTTATGTAAGTTTTTCAAGGTCGCAGATCTAAGAATTATGTTGCAACCAGATTTTCTGGTGAATTTCAGATCAAGTTCATCTTGTAATAAGGAGAAAAACATCATTAATTCCAGAGCATGGATTCAAACAGCTATGAATATTTCAAAAAGTATTGAGACTAAGCCTTATAATGCCGAGAAATTAAAAGGGTATTTGCCGGAACTTAGAGGTATGACTGTTAAAAAGCCAGAGGACTTTTTGCCAAGAATGCGTGAAATCTTTGCCGAATGTGGTATTGCATTTGTATTATTACCACACTTGAGGAATTCAGGAGTGAATGGTGCTGTTAAATGGGTAACAGAGGATAGAGTAGTGCTCGCGATGAATAATCGGGGACTGGATGCAGATAAGTTTTGGTTTTCGTTATTTCATGAAATCAAGCATGTTCTTCAGCAGAAAATAAAAACGGTATTTATCAGAAGTTCAGTTGGAGAAATGATGGATATTAACAATAATCTGGAAATAGAAGCAGATAAGTTTTCAAGAAACTTTTTGATCCCGCCTGCAGATTATAGAAGGTTAGCTCCTTCAAGATATACTTCTGATGATGAGATAGTTGAATTTGCCAGAACAATAGGGATTCATCCGGGAATTGTAGCTGGAAGACTGCAGCATGAAGGAATCATTCCACAGAGCAGATGCTCAAAGCTAAAAGAAAAGTATGTTATTGAGATAAAACATTCTGCATAATCTAATAAAAACAAAACAGGCAGCGAGAGGAGACAGAGAACAGCTCTCTGTCTCTAATCCTCTTTCAAAAAATAAGACAGAGAACCGTCCCCTGCCTTGCCATTAACTATACCGCATGATATAATTAAGTTCTATTATATATGAGTGCGGGGCATAGGATATCCGCGAGAGAGGAGAGGAAAGTTATGGGCGTAAATAGCAAGCCCGGCAGATTTAAATGGTGGAAGACTCCGCTGGGACTTTTTATCGCGGCAGTGCTTATTGTTGGTGGATATTTGGGCTATGTTATCGGCACTTACAACCGCATTGATGACAACCTGGAGCTTGAGGTGGAAGGTAATGCCGAGGAGCAGCCATCTGCAGGTGAGGAATATACGATAGTCAGTTATAATGTTGGCTTTGGAGCTTATACGGCTGATTTTACCTTCTTTATGGATGAAGGGAAGGAGAGCAGGGCCAGGTCAAAGGAAAGTGTGGAGAACTGTATAAATGAGACTACAACAACTGCATTGTCGTATGATCCGGATGTAGTGTTTTTCCAGGAGGTGGACACGGATTCCACGCGGAGTCATAATGTGGATGAGGCGGCTATAATTAAGGGACGCTTTGCGGATGAGGGTGTTTTTGATGATGTTTTTGCGCAAAACTATCATTCAGCTTATTTGTTCTATCCAATTATTGAGCCTCACGGCGCTTCAAATTCCGGGCTTCTGACGATGAGCCGTTTCGATGTATCTTCTTCTCTGAGGCGCAGCCTTCCAATATCAAAGGGCTTTAACAAATTCCTTGATCTTGACCGCTGCTACAGTATTTCGAGGGTTCCTATGGAAAATGGCAAGGAACTGATACTTGTCAATTTGCATCTGTCTGCTTACGGCACGGATGCAGCCCAGGGCAATTCACAGCTTGAGATGGTGTTTGAAGATCTCAAGGCGGAGTATGAAAAAGGAAACTATGTGATCTGCGGCGGTGATTTCAACCACGATTTTACGACAGATTCCAAGGAATACTTTAACCCCGGAACTGATAAGACCTACAGCTGGTGCCATTCTTTCCCGGATGAAGTGATCCCTGAGGGATTTACAAAATGCACGGATTATTCCGAAGGGATGACTGCAACCTCAAGGTATACAAATATTCCATATGGTAAAGACAGCTTCACAGTCATTTTGGATGGATTTGTGGTTTCGGACAATGTGGACTGCACATATGTACAGAATATAGATACAGGTTATCTGTATACTGATCACAATCCGGTTGTAATGAAGTTTAAGTTAATGGAAGAGTAGAGAACAAGAATTGTAAGGAGATTGCTGCTTTTTATGGCGTATGAAGCTGCGCTGTGAGAATTAACGGAAATCCAGACAATTGCTTTTATTTTTCAAAAAAGATTGTAAGGCAGAACTGTCTGTGCTATATTAGACACGTCAAATGGTGAGGACGGCTGTGGAACACTAGACGGGGAAAATGATATAACAGCTGTGCTATATATAAAAAGAAGGTGAAATTATGGGCATTATCATTACACTTATTACTGGTGCTATTGCGGGATGGCTTGCAGGCAAGCTGATGGATAGCGAGGGTTCTATGATCAGGAACATACTTCTCGGCCTGATCGGTGGTGTGGTCGGAAGCATTGTCCTTGGAATCTTTGGATTACATGGCAGTGGGCTTATCGGAGGGACCATAGTATCCGTTGTGGGTGCCTGTATCCTGATCTGGTTGTCAAAAAGGTTATAAATCAGTAATTGCAGCTGCAGGCGGTATGGATTACCGCCTGTACTTTTTGGATTACATCAGGAAAAACCTGATGGGTATGCATGGCTTATATAGTTATATGGCCTGTCATGTAAAGCAGGCATGTAATTCAGGGGAAATTGAACTTTGCGGCGCTAAGGCACTGTCCACAAATAACTTCCGAAATCTGCTTGTCTAAATTCCGCCCTGACTGCGTTGTCGTCGGTCGCCGCAGTCCGCTGCGCCTCCTTCCTCCGCCTTGCAGGGCGAAATTTATCCTGCGCATCTTTCGGAAGTTATTCATGTACAGTGCCTAAGGAACTGAACGGTACTTATGGTTTGCAGTATACGTTATTTACGACAGAATTGTACACAGGAGAAAAAAATGGACTATGCAAAAGAATCACTTAAGCTGCACGACGAATGGAAGGGAAAAATAGAGGTGGTTTCCCGTGTCCCTGTTAAGACAAAGGAGGAGCTGTCGCTGGCTTATACTCCGGGGGTGGCGGCACCCTGTCTGGAGATCCAGAAGGATATCTCTCGCTCATATGACCTGACAAGGCGTCATAACCTCTGTGCAGTGATCACTGATGGGTCTGCGGTCCTTGGGCTTGGCGATATCGGGCCGGAGGCCGGAATGCCGGTTATGGAGGGCAAGTGTGTGCTCTTCAAAGAGTTCGGGGATGTTGATGCTTTTCCGCTTTGTGTCCGGACGAAGGATGTTGATGAGTTTGTGAACACGGTTGCGCTTATTTCGGGTTCATTTGGCGGGATAAACCTTGAGGATATATCTGCTCCAAGGTGTTTCGAGATCGAGCGTAAACTGAAAGAGAAAACTGATATTCCGATATTCCACGATGATCAGCATGGGACTGCGGTCATTACGCTTGCGGGCCTTACCAATGCATTGAAGGTTGTCGGTAAGAAGCTTGAAGAAGTTAAGATAGTCACTTCAGGTGCCGGAGCTGCGGCTATTGCCATTGTAAAACTGCTTATGTCGGCAGGAGCCCGGAATGTGACAATGTGTGACCGCCGCGGAGCTATATATGAGGGTCGTGAAGGCCTTAACTGGATAAAGGAAGAGATGGCGCAGGTGACAAACCTGGATAAGAAGGCGGGGAGCCTTGCGGATATGCTTGTAGGAGCTGATGTTTTTATCGGCGTTTCTGCTCCGGGAATGGTCACCACTGAGATGGTAAAGACGATGAACAGGGATGCCATTATCTTTGCGTGCGCAAATCCAACTCCGGAGATATTCCCGGAGGATGCCATCGCCGGCGGCGCGGCCGTTGTTTCAACCGGACGCAGCGATTATCCGAATCAGATAAACAATGTACTGGCATTCCCCGGAATATTCCGCGGTGTGTTTGAAGTGAGAGCCAGCGATATCAACGAAGAGATGAAGGTTGCAGCTGCTCATGCGCTTGCAGGTCTGGTCTCAGATGAGGAGCTCTCGGCAGAGTATATTATCCCCTTTGCCTTTGACAAGAGAGTAGGCCCGGCAGTAGCCAAGGCAGTGGCCGAAGCAGCAGTACGGACAGGGGTCGCAAGGCTCCCTATGAAAGATTGATGTGTAAAACTGTGCAGTTAATAAAATGAGGGGCTGTGAAAAAAGTCTTACTTTTTTCGCCACCCCTAACCCCTTTGCTTTTAGGCTGTTTCGGTCATCCGAAAGTCAGCTGTTTCCGGAAGGTGTGGGGGGAAAACGCTCTCGGAGTTGCGAAGCCCGACGTTTTCCCCCCCACACCCCCCCTTTCCCCGGGCACGCTCTTTTTGATTCTTACAGAAACACAGGGGCCGTGAAAAAGTTTACTTTTTTCACGGCCCCTTGTTTTGGAAAAGTTAATTCAATGATACTATTGAATTGTGACGTATAATGTTGTATACTGTCGAAGGTTAGAAATATATAACTAATGCGCCGACATTATTTCTCTTTCGGAGAAGGGGCAGTAAGAATGCTGCTTTATACAGCTTTTGATGTATATAGAGCCATGTGGTTTGGAGCAGACTGACCATATGGCTTCTTTTTTGTTTTACAGCTAAAGGGCTTTTTGAAAACGAATGGGAAAGTGTCGTACGAAAACGTAGATTTAGCAGGCATCAGGCGATCTTGCATGCTGAGCATCGCCTGTTGCGTATCTGTTCAGAACGGGTTCTGAACAGATACTATGCAAGGAGAAAAAGACTATGAAAAAGAATAAACTATTATCACTGATTTCAGCATTAATCGGGGTTTTGCTCGCAGTGGGAGTTATGACGCTGTTCTCTGCCTGCGGGCCGAAGGAAGATGGTACATGGATGCATTGTCACACTGCGCAGATGGGGGCTTTTGCCTGTGGAGTGATTATTGCGCTTCTTTTCCTGATCGCTTCTTTTTCTAAAGGTAAGGTGGTAAGGATCTGCCTGAATGGGGCGGCTTTTGTGGCATCTGCCGCAGCGTTTGCGGTTCCGGGGATTATTGTTTCAATGTGCATGATGCAGGATATGCGGTGCTATAGTGTCATGCAGCCGTTTGTCAGGATTATGTCAGTTGTATCGGCTGTTTTGGCGTTATGCGGACTTATATTGGCTGTACGTGAACGATGATGAGTATCGTGAGCACTCATTTTACGGATTTTGCGACAAACTATTTATGCTTTTAAGAAAGTGTGGAATATTTTCTTCAATGCCGTTTATTCTGGCTGTTTGTTTTGACAGTCTATGATCGGGAAGTAAAAAATGAGTTAAGGTGAAACCATGTTCAATATCAGAAGCATTCCGCTTAAAAATATCAAAGCGCATCCGGTCAGGACTTTTATCCTGGCTTTACTTGCCTTTGCCCAGGCGGCGTGTTTTTTCAGCGGGATAAACATATTCAGGGAAATGCGGCAGGAACTGTCAAATGCCGGTGAGCGCCTTGGCGCGGATGTGATAGTCTATCCGACTGCGGCTGCAAGTAAAATCTCCACTAAATCGTTGCTGATGCAGGGCACCCCGGTGGAAGCGTACAGAGGACGGTCGATGCTTTCAGGACTTGAGTCATGCGAGGATATCCTGGATGTCAGCTGTCAGATATATATTTCGGATACGCTTTCGGACGGCAGCAGGATATGGATATACGGCTACGAGCCGGATACTGATTTCGCCATTTCACCCTGGATAAGCGGGGATAAGGATACGAAGCCGGAAAAAGGCAGTGTCCTTGCAGGATCGGCCGTTGAGACTGCAGATGATGACACGGTGATGCTTTATGGCCGGGAATGGCCTGTGGCGGCACGTCTGGAGGAGACGGGGTCAGTTCTTGATACTTCAGTTTTTGCATCTGTTGATACCATCAGGGACATGATAAGCGCTTCCATAAGTAACGGGAAGGATGACTATGCTTCTCTTGATCCGGAAACGGATTTTTCGGCAGCGCTTATCAGAGTATATGAAAAAGACAAGGCTCAGAACGCTGCTGACTGGATAAATATACATATCCGCAAGGTCACTGCTGTGGCGGGTGAAGAGACACTGACACATACGGCCCTTGGCATACAGGGGACATCTGGCATGATGGCACTGACAGCCGGGCTCATATTTGTGGTACTGCTTCTTGCCATGTTCATCACATTGTCGATGCTTATGAAGGAAAGGACTGACGAGATCAGAGTGTGGTATTCGGTCGGGGCATCGCAGGGCATTGTGAGGCGAATGATGCTGTCGGAAGCTTTTATTATCCATCTGGCCGGAGCAGTTTTGGGAGTTCTGGTGATGGCATTTCTTTCAATTATTACGGGAGGGCGTTTGCTTAGAATTGACAGCATTTCTACAGGCCTTTCGGCAGCAGGATTTTCGATCGCCGTTACAGTGGCGGCGGGGATAATATTTACGTATACGGCACTGTTAAGCGCGGCGAATAGAAGAACAGTATGAGTGTTGTGAATGACCAGAGGGTTTACTGCAGGAACCGCAGTGTATGAGAAATGAATATTTACAGGAGTCGGCGATACGGCGACTGACGACAACGCAGTCAGGGCGGAATTTAGACAAGCAGATTTCGGAAGTTATTTGTGGACAGTGCCTTAGTTGACTCGTTCTTATATGTAAGTGTTTTTTGGACAGCAGTCTCAAAAGGAAAGACAAGCAAGATGTGCAATTGATTTCGAGACAGTTCCTTAGCATGCAGGAGGGATAGATTAATGATTTCACTAAAGAATCTGCCGTTTAAAAATCTCAAAGGTTATTCGGGGAGAACGGCTGCGCTCATATTTTTTTCTGCCCTGATGTCGGTTGCGATTTTCGGAGGGAGTCTTATCATTGCCGGTGTCCGTCAGGGACTTAACACGGTAGAAGCAAGGCTTGGAGCGGATATAATGGTAACGCCGGAAAGTGCCAAAAATGATTTTGACGCTCAGACAGTTCTGCTGCAGGCGGAGCCGGGTTATTTTTATATGGAAAAGAGCAAGGTTGATGAGATTGCGAAGGTTGATGGGGTAGACCTGATCTCTCCGCAGGTATTCATGGCCTCTACTAAGGCCGGCTGCTGCAGCGCCAGGCTGCAGATGATAGCGTATGACCCTGCGACTGATTTTACTATTCAGCCGTGGATAGCGGATACTTATACAAATGGTGATATGGGGCTGATGGATGTAGTGGTAGGCAGCGATGTCACTGTCTATAAAGACAGGACCATCAGCTTTTACGATAATGACTGCCATATAGTGGGACAGTTTGATCCGACCGGATCTACGCTGGACAGCTGTGTGTATATGAATTTTGACACGGTGAAAAAGCTGATCGATTCATCCTTTGTAAAAGGAATGAACCTGTATTCGGAATATGATCCGGATGATGTGGTGTCGGCAGTGATGGTCAGGGTCAAACCTGGGGCTGATATTGAAGAAGTTGCCGCGAATATACAGAAGCAGGTCAGCGGTGTTACAACTGCTACATCAAGGAATATGGTGTCCGGTATCGGAGAAAGCCTGTCAAGGGTGGCAGGGACTGTTGGCATACTTATTGCTGCCTTCGGACTTGTAGGGATCCTGATGACCGTGCTGGTTTTTGTTATGATGATCAATGAGCGGAAAGGTGAGTTTGAAGCCCTCAAAGCAGTGGGAGCCGACAGGAAGCTGATGTCGGGGATCGTGGCAAAGGAAGCAGTGATGGTGAATCTGGCAGGAGGAATCATTGGAATTGCTCTCTCGGGTATGATACTGATCATGTTCAGGAGCCTTTTTGAAACACTGTTAGGAGCAGGGTTTGTGATTCCGGGGCCGGGTGTGATCGCGCTGATGGCTGCAGCAGCGCTCCTTGCAGTGATGGTCTCTGCGGCAGTTTCATCATTTGCGGCAGTCAGGAGAATAGGCGGTAAGTCGCTTTGAGGAATTCGGCTATAATCAGCAGAAAGTAAGGGGCTGTGAAAAAAGTCTTACTTTTTTCGCCACCCCACACCCCCTTTCCCAGGCACGCTCTTTTTTGGTAATCACAGAAACAAGGGGCTGTAAGACTTTTTCACAGCCCCTTCTAAGAGGAGATAATTAAGAATGATACTTAAGGCTACGGAGTTAAAAAAAGATTTCCCCCGTTCCGGGAAAAGCAGCAATTTTTTTACGGCAGTGCAGCCGGTGGATCTGACTGTATCTTCAGGGGAGATGACTGTTATTACCGGGAAATCGGGCAGCGGGAAGAGCACACTGCTTAATATGCTTTCCGGGATGCTGCAGCCTACATCGGGTAAAGTTACCCTGGATGAAACGGATATTTATTCCCTGGATGAAAAGACCCGGGCACTTCTTAGAAACGAGAAAACGGGACTGATCCCTCAGGGGAACACGGCGCTTTTGTCGCTTTCGGTTCTTGAAAATGTTTTGCTTCCCTTTGTTCTTTATCATAAAGAGGAGCCGCCGGCAGCGCGGGCAAAGGAGCTGCTTGATAAGGTTGGGATAGCGGAGCTTATGAATGAAAAACCGGGCGAGCTTTCAGGCGGCGAGTTCCGCCGCATGGCTGTAGCCCGCGCGCTGCTCATGAATCCGGGGATACTGTTTGCGGATGAACCTACTGCCGGACTGGACAGCGAGAATACCGAAGCAGTGCTGAGCCTTCTCAGGAAGGCGGCCGACAGCGGCGCTGCGGTACTGCTTGTGACGCATGAGGATGACGCGGCGAAGTATGCCGACAGGATACTGACGATGGATGGCGGAAGACTGTTTGATACCGGCCGATAAATGTCTGATGCCGGTCAGAAACATGTTAAAAATTTTCAGTTATTTATATATACTGAAAGGGTATATTTATGCACAGGCTATTCACGCGAAATAAACGTAGTCATGAATGAAACGGTTTAAGGTGATGAGCCTTGAGTCGTTTTTGTATATTACAGCAGAGTTTTGAGCTGCAGTGATCTTAATGGAAAAACATGGAGAAAACTACTGCTTCTTTTCGTGGAACAGCCATGTGCGGAAACGTATATGATAATAATGGAGAGCTCATAGCCGATGGCTATACCATGCTTTATAAAGATGGTGTGTGGCGGTCATGGGGATGGTCATGACGCAATAATTGTGGTGCTTTTGGGGGACGATGGGAGGCTTTATAACATCCTGAAATAACTATAAAACAGATGGATATGCCGGCGTGAAGCTGTGGAAAAAAATGATAATTAAAAGAAAACGGCATTTATCTACGATCATATTGGTTGAATTGCTGGTAATTGTGGCAGCTATCTTTCTGATCTCGGCTCAGGGCTCATATAGATACCTTGCTTTCAAAAGCAGAAAAATGTATGAGGATACCATGAAGCTGTATACAGAGAAGGATATACAGTATTTTGAAGATAATCGTAAGGGTTCGCTGGAAGAAAGTATCGATGAATATCTGAACGAAGATATCAGTACGTATCAGTTTGGGGAAACAGGCTATATACTGAGGGCAGATGAGAATCTGGTCATTATCGGCTCAAACCGTACGGAGTTGATAGGCAAGACATTGCCGGAAGCCGGCTTTCCGGTGGAAAAAGGAGGGGTATATTCTCAGACTTTTTCTGCTGTCGTAGAAGGTGAGAAGGTATGCGCTTATGGGGATAATTCAGCGGGTTTTTTCATTTTTTATGTTATGCCCCTGGAAGAAGTTGATACGGACCCATCGGAAACAGCCCGGATTGTCATTGTGACAATGATACTGGTATGCCTGGCTTTATATATAGGAGCCACTGTCCTTATCAGAAAGAATGTTGTCAAAAGTATAAACAGCCTTACCGGGTCTTTGTCCCGCATCACGGAAGGAAACCTGGATGAAAGAGTAGATATTCGCAGTTCGATAGAGTTTGATTCACTGTCGGATAACGTTAATGCCACGGTGGACCGGCTTAAAGGCCTTATAGAGGAAGAGTCCAGGCGGATCGATGAAGAACTGGATTTTGCAAGAATCACCCAGTCCTCTTCACTGCCTTCTGTTTCGGCTCTGTCTGCCAGGAAGGAAATAGATATTGACGCATATATGGGCGCGGCCAGGCAGGTCGGCGGAGATTTTTATGATTTCTTCCTTATCGGGGAAAACCGTCTGGGCATAGTGATCGCTGACGTATCAGGCAAAGGAATTTCCGCTGCACTGTTTATGATGCGCAGTGAAGCATTTATCAGGAACAGGGCTCTTCATGGAGGCACGCCCGCCGAGATACTGGAGGATGTTAACGGGTTCCTCTGCGAAGGGAATGAATCCCTGCTCTTTGTAACGGTCTGGTTTGCCATTCTGGATCTGGAAACAGGCAAAGGCATGGCTGTAAAAGCAGGACATACAGATCCGGTTTTCAGACGCGGGTCAGAGAGCTTTGAGACGGTCAAAAGTCAGAGCTTTCTGGTACTTGGCGCTATGAAAGGAGTTCGATATGAAAACACAGATTTTGAGATGAATCCGGGGGACTGCGTCTTTGTGTATACCGACGGTGTTACAGAAGCAATGGATAAGGATGGGGAGCTTTTCGGCAAAAAAAGGATGCTGGCTGCTTTGAACCGCGATCCACATTCCTCCGTCCGGCAGCTGATAAAGAATGTCCGCGCGGATGTTTCTGATTTTGTGGGAGAAGCAGATCAGTTTGATGATATTACAATGCTTTGTTTAGAGTATATAGGCAAAAAAGGAGATGTAATAAATGAACAGTAAAGAAAATGAACAGAAAAAGAAAGCACTGTCGCCGGAGGAACTGGAAGAGATAACGGGCGGCTTAGACTGTGATATGACCATAGGAGAACAGTTAATAGAGGAGAAAAAGCTGGATATACCTCAGGCCGGTATTCCGGTCAGGTATCCCCCAAGATGAAGGAACTATAGTGAACGCCCAAAACCTCATCGTTTACTATAAGCATAAACATACGAGATATTGATATACGCGATCATTCGGAAAAAGAACAGTATTATGATGTGAGGAGTGGAAATGCAAACAGTAAGATTGCTTCAAAACAATGAAGACAGTGTGGTTATTGGATTTGAAGGTCGGCTTAGTGTTGACAATGCGGCCGAAGCCGAAAAGGAACTGTTCAGGATAAGAGAAGAAAACACACAGGGAACAATGGTTTTTGACTTCGATAAGCTGGAATACATTTCCAGTTCAGGACTTCGTGTGCTTCTCAAGGCAACTCAGAATGAGCGGGGAAAAAAGATTAAGATAATCAATGCTCCATCAGAAATTTATGAAATCCTGGAGGATACGGGATTTATTAGCATTTTTGACACTCACAAGGCTATGAAGAAATACTCCATTGACGGCTTTGAACTGATAGGAAGAGGCATGAACGGAGAAGTATACCGTATGGACAGGGAGAACATAATAAAGGTGTTCCAGAAGTCCACGCCTCTTGAGAACATAGACCGTGAAAGAAGACTTGCCCAGCAGGCCCTTATAATCGGGATCCCCACGGCTATCTCATATACGGTCGTTATGGCAGATGACAGGTACGGGATCGTGTTTGAGCTTGTTGACGCGGATACCCTGTCCACAACATTAAAGGAAGAACCGGACGAGTATGATTCATATGTCAGGAAATATATAGACCTTTATAAATTTATCCATTCCTTAAAGGGTGATGCAGAAAAATTTACAAACATCAAGGATGTTTATCACGGTGCGATAGATTACTGCAGAAGCTATTACAGTGAAGAAGAGATCAATAAGCTTAACGGACTTGTTGATTCCGTGCCCGAAACCGGGACACTGATCCATGGAGACTATCATCCTAACAATATAATGGTGCAGGATGGAAAGCTGATACTGATCGATATGGGCGATATGACCATAGGGCATCCGATATTTGATTTCCTGGCGACTGCAGCGACCCAGGTTAATCTGGTGAAGCTGAACCCTGCATTTGCCGAGCAGCATACCAGGATGCCGGCAGAAATTATCACCAGAACCTGGCGCAGGCTCATCGACAGCTATTTTGCGGACAGGAGCGACGAGGAAAAAGAGCGGATCGAAGAGCAGATATGTGATTTCTCAAAGCTTAAGGTGGCTCTGGCTCCTTATTTTGCACAAGGCGCGTCTGAGGAGATCATACAGGCAAGCATTGCAGATGCAAAAGCCAACTTCTTTCCGCAGATAGACAGCCTTACCGGAGCAGTGGACTGGTAAATAATTACCGGGAGAGGTATTTCATTCATGAAAAGGATCGTTTTATATTCAAGCAACAGCAAACTGAGGGATAAAAGCAGCAACTGTACTGCTTATCCCCGATGGGCAAGGCAGTGGGACGAGGCAGCGGCCCGCCATAGTGATTATGAAATATGGCTGGTGGTACAGCTGAACGGAAGATATTTCCTTGATATCTGTGATGGAAAGCTTGTGCAGGAGCCTGAAAGGATTCATGTAAAAGTGCTTCCGATGGAGGCAAAGCTGAAGGAATTTGTGGAGGCTGTATCTGCCCTGAGTCCTGACCTGGCCATAGCAATGCCGGGGCCTGTAAGCGGTTACGACTGGAACGGCATCCGGGATGCGGGAATCGCGGAGGCACTCCGGAAAAGAGGCATAGAAACCGTCTGTTACTCCGGGGAGACTGCCCTTAACTGTTTTGACAAGTGGAGGACACATCAGATCCTGAAGGCAAATGGTTTCAGGATTCCCGAGGCATTGTACCTGCACCATGAGCTGTTTACATCTTCTAAACAGGATGAGGTCTCTACAGGAAATGTTTATCAGGAATATATTCTCTGGGAAGTCGAGAATATGAAAATGCCCGTAGTGATAAAAAGCACTACAGGTTCATCCTCAATGGGAATACATATCGCAAAAGACTATGAGGATGCGAAGAATTATCTTTTATCCGGGGAGCTTCTGGAGGATGCCCTTATAGAGGAATATCTGGATGGTGAAGAGTACGGAGCAGAGATACATGGTGATAAAGGACATTATGTAGTCTCACCGCCATACAGGATATTCAATACAGTAAAGAACCAGCTTAATGACCCGATGGGAGCAACGACACTGAAATACGGTCCTGTCCTGGATGAGAAGCTTCACATAGAGGATGTGAGAAGTGAACTTAAGAGACTGGCCGACATTATGGGCTTTTGCGGAATCGTAGAGGTCGACCTGGTCCTTGTGAAGGGTGAATGGTACATTCTTGAAGTCAATAACAGATGGTCGGGGCTGACAACGCTGATCACCGCGTCACAGGGCAGGCTCCCTTATGAAGTGTATATTGAAGAAGCAGGCGGTGACTGCGCTTATTTAAACGATAC
Organism: Blautia sp.; assembly: GCA_017459635.1. Classification (GTDB taxonomy): domain Bacteria; phylum Bacillota; class Clostridia; order Lachnospirales; family Lachnospiraceae; genus Blautia_A. Next base: position 21,787 of record JAFUCO010000011.1, read on the forward strand.
AAAAAATCTGAAATATGCCCTGCAGTTTAAGATGAGGGAAGCGGATGCAGACACCATCAGAAAAATATCTGAAGAGCCCGGAATAAAGAGCGTTATCCAGTATGACTTAAGGCTTCCCGGGAGAGAACCATTTTCCTTCAATGATGCAGTAATCGGAGGATATTCCACAATGGTCGAACTGATAAGTGACTTTGAGCAGCTTCATCTCAGGTATCCGGAGCAGATTTCGGAGATACTGGTTCAGGCTGTAAAGGAGAAGGAGGGCATATATGCGTAATGAAAAAATAACTGCCGCCAACCGGAAAAGAATGGCCGAAGGAGCTGCGGATTTTGAGAGGCTTAAGGACAGATGCCTGAATCCCATGGAGGTCAACAAACAGCTCCTGCTTAAAATCATACGCGATAATGAGGACACGGAGTATGGCAAAAAGTATGATTTCAAGAACATACATTCAATCGAGGACTTTCAGGAAAAGGTTCCTGTGACCAAATATTCCGATTATACAGAATACATTAAACGGATGGTGAATGATGGTGAGGAGAATCTGATCTGTGCTTATCCGGTGGGGCATTTTAACGGTTCCTCGGGCACTACCGGCGACGTAAAATATATTCCCATGCCAAAGGAAATGATAGAGGTATATCTGGCATATGTCACTCATTCTCCGCTGGGAGTTCTGACAGAGGCTGTCGGAGATGGCTGGACAGACGGAAGAAGTGTCCGACTGGCGGAATGCCCTTCAGAGGTTTATTACCTGCCGTCAGGAGCCAGCTTCGGCGCCATTTCAAGCCATATGACCAGACACTTCAGGCCGAAAATTGAATACCTGTTCACATCACCTGATGAGGCGATTTTCCCGGAAAGCGGAACGAATACCAGGTATTTGCACGCAAGGTTTGCGCTTATGGATGAAGACGCGACAGGTCTGGTGGCTGCTTATCTGAGCTTTCTTTTACTGACACTCAGATACATCGAAAGCAGCTGGGAAATGCTGGTGAAGGACATCGAAACAGGCACCATAGATCCGTCTGTTGAACTGTCTCCGGAGGTCAGGAGTGCCTTAAAGGATAAAATAAAACCAATGCCGGAAAGGGCTGCAGTACTCCGTGAGATTTTTTCAAAGGGTTTTGAAGAGCCTTTTGTACCAAAAGTATGGAAGAACATGAAATATGTCCTGGGAATCGGAACGGGGGGATTTAAGGTCTATGCCGATGCGCTGCAAAGCAGATATACCGGGGACATTCCTTTCGTCAAGATCGGCATCGGTGCTTCCGAGGGTATTTTTACCACGCCTTACAGAGTGAACAGTGAGGATACAGTACTGATACCCGATTCAGTCTTTTTTGAATTTCTTCCTCTTGACGCAGGTGATGATTTCTCAAAGATCGTTACGCTCGATGGCCTGGAGGAAGGCAAAGACTACGAGCTGATCATCACAAATATGGGCGGATTTTACAGATACAGGATGCGTGATGCCATCCGGGTAGTATCGAAGTTTGAGAATACGCCGACGGTGGAATTTCTCTACCGTATTGATCAGACGATCAATATACTGGGCGAGAAGACTACGGAGGCTACCCTGAGGGCTGCGGCAAACAATACAGCCGAATCCCTGGATCTTGAGCTGATCGATTTCAGTGTTTATGCGGATATAAAATCCACGCCGCCCAGATATCAGTATTTCCTGGAAATCGCCAATAAACCTGCCGATGTTCCGGCAAATCTGATCCGCAGTACACTTGAAAAGGAGCTGCTTAAACTGGCTCCGGCCTTTGAAGATCTGGTAGTGAGAGGATTATGCCAGAGACTGAAGGTGAATTTCCTGCAGGAAGATGCCTATGCGTTATGGAGAGATATAGCAATCTACAATGGAGCTAATTCCAATCAGTTAAAGCCGGTCCACATCATCAGAACAGAGAATCAGAGGAGATTTTTCACCGGCATGACGGAATACAGTTCGGAACCCGTTCAATGATCGTTTAAGGCTATCGGGAGGAAGATTATGGATTACAAAGTATCGGTTATTGTACCAATGTATAAGGCTTCAAGGTTTATCAAAGCAGCGGTAGACGGTCTCCTTAATCAGACTTTGAAAGAGCTTGAGGTTATCGTTGTCAATGATTGCTCGCCTGATGACAGCCTGGAAATATGCCGGAAATTATATGAAAATAATGAGCGGGTGCAAATCCTGTCACAGCCCCGGAATATGGGGCCGGGGGAAGCGCGAAATACAGGGCTTAAAGCCGCAAGAGGAGAGTATATAGCCTTTGCCGACATCGATGATGGCGTTTTAAAAAATGCTTATGAAGAAATGTACCGCCTAGCAAAAGACCATTCAGATGCGGATGTCATTCACAGCACCGGCATGATTCTTCCTCTGGATAAGAATGATATGGACAATATCTATGATGTGGACAGTGAGTATTATCTGCCCATTTCCAGCGACAGGTATGATATCGTAAAGGAAGTAACGGTACTTTCGGATGACCTTAATGACAGGTATGAAAAGTGGAAAAACCACGCCTATCACTGGATGGTTGGAAACAAGCTTTTCCGAAGACAGTTTTTGATCGAAAATGACCTTCATTTTGGAGAGATCAGACTTTCCGAGGATATGGTTTTCTGTTTTTCAGCTCTGTTTTCAGCCAGGACTTATGTACTCACTCCGGAAAAGTATTATCTTTACCGGATCAGCAACGAGTCTATTTCCCGAAGAGGATATACGACACAGTTTTTCAAAACGGCCTGCCATGCACTTTTTAATGTGTGCCCGGCTGTCAGAAAGACCCTGGATAAAGTGGAGTATTTCAGGAACAATCCCAAAAGCTGCGATGGCGTAATAAAGTATATGATCGATATCCTGGAGCAGGAATTTGTAATCCCCGCATATCAGAACCTCGGGGAAGAAACGATCCTGGAGGATGGACTCTTCTCCGGACTTTTGAATGAACAGTTTGGCAGAAACGCCGATTTTGTGAAGTACTCCTTTTTGGAGCAGCACCGTAAGTATCCGCCGACAGTCAGCTCCAACAGCATGCTGAATGTCGATGCTCTGCTGAAATATATAAATAAATAGTTATTATTCACGACCCAGCCGCAAGCGGCCGGGCCTGAGCCCTCCATTCGGAATCCAGCCCTTAAGTGCTTCATCGCCGCTTTGCGAAAAGATTACTCATGAAGGGCTCAGGCCGTGTAAGGAAATTTACTCTGCTATCAAAGAAGGGACAGATAGAATGATATGTATTTTTTGAACGAATACTTACGAAGAGTGAATGAACAAAGAGACTGTCCTGCGCTGACAGACCGGGATGGGAAAAGGCATATTACATATGGGCAGCTGGACAGTCTGTCAAACAGGATCGCGAATAAGCTGATTTCCAAAGGAGCAAAGAGAGGCGACTGCATTGTTATTGTTCTTCCAAGGATCAGTGAATATATTGCCTGCGAGATAGCGATCCTGAAGATTGGAGCGGTCATCATTCCGCTTGTTCCGGAATATCCGGATGACAGAGTGGATTATATAATGAAGGACACAAATGCCGCCCTTATTATAAAAGAGGATTTTCTGGAATCGATTGAGGATGAACCCGGGGATCTTGAGCTGGCAGATGCAGGTGATGATGAGAGAGGAATGATCATCTTCACGTCAGGATCGACCGGCCGTCCCAAGGGGGTGGTCTACACAAGGACCAACATAGATGCCCAGGTGATCAGGAAGATCCAAAATGTAGAAGGTATTGTTCCGCTTGTTTTTGCCGCGACAGCAACCATGTCATTCTGTGTTTCAATGACGGAGTATTTCAGAGCCCTGGCTATAGGGGGACATCTCCACATTGTTTCGGATGAAGTAAGGTCTGACGCGGATAAGCTTTCCGGATACTATAATGAGAACCGGATCACTGCCGGATATATAAGCCCAAGGATACTTAGAAGGTTTTCCTGCAAAAATGAATACCTGAAAAGGGTATTTACCGCTGGTGAAAAGGTAGTGAATACTTATTCTGCGGACTTTGATATCATAAACTGCTACGGTCAGAGTGAGACAGCCGGTACTATCATTGAGTTTAAGATCGACAGATTATATGATAATACTCCGATCGGGAAGCCTCTTGGAGATACAGAAGCAATCGTCATAGACTCTGACGGAAATGAAGTGCCTGATGGACAGGAGGGACAGATCTGTATGATCGGGAACCTTCCGCAGGAATATAATAATCTTCCGGAGCAGACCGCCAGGGTATTCAAAAAGCTGCCGGATGGAAGAAGTCTTATTTATTCAGGGGATATCGGGAAAAAGCTCCCTGACGGGAATCTGCTGTATCTTAACAGAAATGACTGGATGATCAAGATTCATGGACAGAGAGTGGAGCCCGGGGAAATAGAAGCTGTAATGTACACCGTCCCCGGCATTACAGCCTGTGTTGTGAAAGCTTTTGAGAATGCCGACGGTACCATGTTTTTATGCGGATTCTATACTGAAGACAGGCCGGTTGATAAGTCGGATATTAAAAAGTATCTGGCCGCAAAACTCCCCGACTATATGATCCCCGGAGTTTTTGTGAAGAGGGATTCTTTCCCTTATAATACTAACGGAAAAACAGACAGAAAAGCACTGGAAAAACCGGATTTTAACAAGCTTTTGGCAGAGTATGAAAAGCCGGAGAACCGTGTTGAAGAGATCATCTGCGACAGTATGAGCAAGGTGCTGCGCCTTGTGAGGGTCGGACGAAACGATAATTTCATTGAGCTGGGAGGCAATTCCCTTGACGCGGTAAGCCTCTGCGCGGAGTGCAATGTGGAAGGCCTGGCTCCCCAGATCGTGATGCTCGGACAGACCCCCGCAAATATGGCAAAGCTCTTACAGGAAAAGAAGTTTTACCCCAAACCTGAGATCAGCATATCAGAAGTGGTGAAAATGGAATACCCATTGTCCATGTCACAGAGATATCAGTATGAGATGTGCAGGGGATACGGAGTGACCATCGATGTGATTGACAGGATCTATTTCTTTAAACCGGGTGCGGCGGTCGATCTGGAGAGGCTGAGGACAGCAATAGAGACTGTTGTAGGCCGGCACCCGATATATACCTGCCATATTGATGTCGATAACAATCTGCTGATGACAGATGAGCACGGCTTTACTGTGAGTGATACTTGCTTAAGCGCGCAGGAATTCAAAGATTACCGTTATAAGCTTTACAGGCGTGTCCGCGATCTGAAGACAGATCCTCTGTTTGAGGCATCGTTTATCCACCTGGATGATGGAAGTACGTATTTGTATATGTGCCTGTGTCATATGATCTATGACGGCAAATCCCTGAGCAATTTCCTGAGGTCTGTTTCGGCTGTATATGCAGGGAACGAAGCGGACGCCGAACAGGCATCGATCTTTGACCTGATAAATTATGAAGGCAGGCTGAGGGATGATACAGAGCTTAACAGAAATGCCGTAAAGCTGCTGGAGGCTGATTATGAGGGCCTAAACAGCCTGAAACTGTTTGGGGATGAAAAGAAGTATTCAACCAAAACCACACGGAGCATTCTGAAGAAGATGGGCCAGGATGAAATAGACGGTTTTCTTAAGAAAAACGGTATTTCCATACTGACGCTGCTTCAGATGGCGTTTGAGATGGCAGTCAGCCAGATATTTAAGGCGGATGATTTCTGCTATATGAATGTCTATGACGGCAGAAACAATCAGCTGCTGAATGACTCACATGGGGTGTTTGCAAGGCCGGTCTTTATGCGGTCAGGCGTTGGCAGATATAAAGATACAGGGGATTATTTCAGAGCCATAGAGGGACAGTATCAGAACCTCGTGTATTACGATGTGAGGGATACCTTTGACAATGTGAAGCAATTCCCGGCTGTGAAGACAGGATTAACGCTGAATTTCAGGGATGTGCAGGGTTTTGCCCTGAAGCTTGGGGATGAAATACTGTTCCCGGAGTTTGACACTGAATTTGATGAAGTCAACAAAGCCTTCACGGATTTTGATTTCATAATCAACCGCCTGCCGGGGAACAGGGGATATATCGTTACTCTGGCATCAGCAAAGGTTTCAGACGAGTTTGCCGGGAAGTTTATTGACTGCTTTGAGGATAAGGTCGGTTATATCCTTGAGGGGGAATCACGGACTGCACAGTAGTCTTATAGCTTTACAGGATAAAAAACTGTCTGGCAGCAGTTTTTGACAGATTCAGGAGAGAAGCTTTTCGACGAGGACGAGGCGGATGCCGCAATGAAGGAACAGCTCTATTACGTTTTCAATATAATATTTAAGGAGTATTTAAACAGGCAGTGAAACTGATTTTTCGATTTTTAAATAAAAAAGACAGGCTCCTGGCGCTTGTGATCATAGCTGTCATTATTGTACAGGTCCTGCTGGAAACCCACATCCCGTCGATCATGAGCGGGATCTCTAACATGCTCCAGAGCGGGACGATGGAGACGGGCATGATCGGGTTGAAGGCAATTGAGATGCTGGCGTTTGCCTTAAGTGCCTTTGTCATTGCATGCTTTGCCAGTTACATGATCTCCATTGTCGGCAGCCATGTGTGCGGAGGAATCCGCAAGGGCATTTTTGAGAAGGTCATCGACTTTTCCTTTTCCGAAGTATCTGAATTTGGTGTCGGCACCCTGATTTCCAGGTGTACGGATGATGCTGCCGTCATGCAGGATTTCATGAGCGACTGCCTTCAGCTGCTGGTACAGGCACCGGTTATGTTGGTCATTGTAATTATCCATATTTTCATGGTCCGGCCAATCTGGCTCGGATTTGCAGGCATTGTCATTGCGCTGCTGGTGGCGCTGGTGATCGTCATGTTCATCACCGCACTCCCTCTGGTTTCAAAAAGGAGTATGGCCCGTGATCGTCTGGCCACAGCTACCAGGGAGCATGTATACGGAATTCGTGAGATCCATGCAGGGAACGGCTACGGCAAACAGAAGAAGGCCTATGACGAGGCTAATGAGGATATGATGCATTATCAGCTGAAGTCCAACATCATCCTGTCATTCTTCTCGCCGTCGGTGATCTCACTGGTGCATGGCCTTTCCGTGGCAGTCTACATTTCAGGAGCTTATATCATTCAGGCGATCGATGGAACACCCGGGAGGATAGCGGTATTTTCGGACATGGTTGCCTTTGTATCCTACAGCTCCCTGATGGTCAGCGCCCTGGTAAACATTGTGACGATCGTCCTTTCCGCACCGGGCATGATGAACGCGCAGAAGCGTATCCTGGAAGTGCTCGACAAGGAGTACACTATACGGGACGGAGCCGGTGCAGGGGAAGAGACTCCGGAAAAGGGAACCGTGGAATTCCGGAATGTCTGCTTCAAATATCCGGGTTCAGCCGAGAATGCGCTGACGGATATCAGCTTTAAGATCCGTCCGGGACAGACGACAGCCATCATCGGCGGAACCGGCTCCGGCAAGACGTCCGTACTGAACCTTATCCCGCGCCTGTATGAAGCCGGTGAGGGAGAGGTCCTGGTGGACGGGATCAATGTGAAAGAATACCATATGAACGAGCTCCGCAACCGCATCGGTTATGTGCCGCAGAGCAGTTACCTTTTTTCCGGTACCATCATGTCAAACATAGGTTACGGTGAAAACGGCCGGTTCAGGGCAACGCTTGAGGAGGTCCGGAAGGCTGCTGAGACAGGTCAGGCGGATGAATTCATCCGTATGAAGGAAGAAGGGTATGAATCGAAGGTACAGTCCGGAGGCACGAACTTCTCCGGCGGACAGAGACAGAGGCTGACGATCTCGAGGGCTATCTGCAGAGATCCGGAGATCTACATATTTGATGATTCCTTTTCCGCACTGGACTTTAAGACAGATGCAAGGCTGCGCAGTGCTCTGAAGGAGACCACGGCCGGGGCTTCCGTGATCATCGTTGGCCAGCGTATCTCGACCATCCGTGATGCGGACAATATTATTGTGATGGACAGCGGCCGTATTGTCGGCCAGGGAACCCATGAAGAACTGCTGAGAAAATGCGATATCTACCGTGAGATCGCTTCCTCGCAGAATTTAGAGGAGGCAGCTGTATGAATGAGAATAACAGGACCGCCGAACTCGGGGGCGGAGAGGTCATAAAAAGGCTGCTTGTCTTTATGAAACCATATACGGCTATGATGATCATTACCATCATCGTGGGTACTTCAGGCTCAGTGCTGAATATCCTGATCCCGGGGCAGATATCGAAGTTTGCCGAGATCATCCAGGATGGGATCGGTTCATCCATAGACATGGGTGCGGTCAAAAGCCTGGGTATCCGGTGCGTAATAATTCTCATTGCCCTGTTTTTCTGCAATCTGTTTTACAGCCGGAGAATGGAGAAATGTGCCCAGTACGTTGCAAGAGACATCAGGGCGGCTTTGAATGACAAGCTGAATCGCGTAGCTCTGATCTGTTATGACAGGATTTCCGCCGGGGATCTGATAGCCAGGACTTCCGTGGACGTGGAGCATATCTGTATTGCAATCTCCAAATCTATCGGCCCGCTGCTGATCAATGTTGTACTGCTGGTCGGAGCAATTATCTTTATGTTCATCCGGTGCGTTCCCATGGCGCTGTGCGTGATCGTATCCGTGCTGGCCGGTACGCTTGTCAGTATGTATGTCACGTCAAAGACAATTCCCATGCGGACGGCGCAGCGGATGGCTCAGGCCAGAATGAACATCCAGATCGATGAAACCCTCACAGGCTTTGTCGTTGTAAAATCCTACAACGCGGAAAACGATCTGGTTTCTTCCTTTAACGCGAGCAACGATTCCTACGTAAAAAGCATGCAGAAATCCCAGTTCGCGAACAATATACTTACTCCACTGATGTCGCTGGTCAATAATATCACCTATGTAGTCATCTGCCTGGTGGGCTCCTTTATGATGGTCAAGGGCATCGGAGGCGTTGACATCAGTGTAATCGTGGCATTCATCCTTTATTCGAGGATGCTTTCCTCACCGCTTAATTATTTCGCGGGGATCCTGGGGATGCTTTCCATCACGCTGGTGAGTTCAAGAAAGATCCTGGAACTGCTGGATATACCGGAGAATGTGGACGAAGGGCAGAAAAGCCTGCCCGAGGTTCGCGGAGAGGTGGCCTTTAAGGACGTACGGTTTGGATACAACAGGGAGCGTGAGATCATTCATGGATTTAACGCCACGATACGGCCGGGTATGAAGGTGGCCATAGTCGGCCCAACCGGAGCCGGAAAAAGTACTCTGGTCAACCTTCTGATGCGTTTTTATGAGACTGACAGCGGAAGCATCAGCATTGACGGGGTGGACGTAAAGGAGCTTCCCCGGGAGACATTACATGATATCCTGGGGATGGTCATGCAGGAATCCTTCCTGTTCGAAGCCAGTATCCGGGACAACATCCTGTATGCAGCTCCCGGAGCGGGGGATGACGAGCTTCAGGATGTCATCCATAAGTGCGGGCTGTCTTATCTGATCAGCACCATGCCGGAGGGTCTTGACACTGTGCTGTCCGCCCAGACGGCAGTTTCGGCCGGGCAGAGGCAGCTTATCACCATCGCCAGAACTATGATTAAGAATCCTGCGATACTGATCCTTGATGAGGCTACATCCTCTGTGGATACCCGGACGGAGCTTCTGATCCAGAAGGCTCTGGATGAACTGACAAAAGACAGGACCAGCTTTGTTATTGCCCACAGGCTTTCAACGATAAAAAATGCGGATGTGATCTTCGTTTTGAACGAGGGCGACATTGTTGAGACAGGAAATCACGAGGAGCTGCTGGCGGCTGGCGGACTGTATGCCGACCTGTACCACAGCCAGTTTGAAGCGGCATAGTAACTGTTCAGAACAGCCTGCAGCCCCTGCTGCAGAAGACGTACGAACATGACCCAACAGGCAAAATCCCATCGCCGAAAGAGATCTGCATGGATTTTTTGCCCGTATCTGTTCAGGTTCTGAACAGATACGCTGCATAGAGATTATAGAAAGAGGTGTAGAATGAAGATTGAATTATATTCAGATTTTCTTATCAGAAACGCGATAGAGAAGGGAGATCAGGAGGCGGTCATCGCAGCAGATGCTTCCTATACCTACACGGAACTGAATCGTGCGGTAAACCGCTTTGCGAACGGACTTAAGAAGAGGGGGGTAAAGGCAGGGGACCGCGTGATGGTAGCGCTTCCCAAGGATTCAAAGCCCTTTGTAGCCATGTTCGGCATTATGAAGATCGGCGCTGTCCTGATTCCTGTCGGCATGGATTATCCTGAGGGACGCATTAAAAAGATCAGGGACGATTCTGAGGCTGTCATGCTGGTCGGTGTAGAGGGCGGCATTGGAGATACACTGTTCGAAGACATTTTCAATGACGGAACAGAGGATGAGCCGGAGCGCCCGCCCATTGACAGCATGGCTCCCTGCATGATCCTGTATACCTCAGGCTCCACAGGAAACCCCAAGGGCGTTATGCTCAGGCATCATGGCTATGTCGTTACAGGTGAACCCCTCGAGGATAACCTGCTTTCCTGGAATACGCATCTTTACGGGCACACCTTCCTGGGCGTGACTACTACGACTTTTGCGTTCTTCTATATGGAATACTGTTTTGCACTGGCAAATGGCTGCAAATATGTCATGGTGGACTTGGAGCACTCCAGAAGCCCAATGCTTATGGCGGAAGCTATGAAAGAGCACGGCGTTGACGTGATTGCCGGCACCCCGTCCCGTATCCTGCAGTATCTGGAGATTCCGGTATTTGAGGAAGCCATCAAAAACTGCCATATTCTGATAATCGGAGGCGAAAGGGTGCCTGTAGGCATGGCGGAGGCTGTTCATGCTGTGAGCCCGGATTGCCATATCCTGAACGGATATTCCCAGACAGAGGGCAACTGTCCTATTATCGTGGCTGAAGTTGAGAGCGCGGAATCTCACGGCTTTGCCTGCCATGACTGGAAGCTGGCAGTTGTAGACAACTACGACAAGGAAGTAGAGAACGGAGTGAAGGGCGAACTGCTGCTGTCCGGCGACAATATGATGGCCGGGTACGTAAATCTTCCGGAAGAGATGGAAGCCAAGACCGTATATCTGAACGGTGAAAAATACTTCCGCACCGGTGACTCTGTCATAAGGTTTGATGACGGCGGTTATATTATTATCGGGCGTATGGACCAGCAGATCAAGCTGAGGGGACTTCGGATGGAGCCCGGCGAGATCGAGAAGGTGATCCAGAACTTCCCGGATACAAGGATCGAGAAGGCTGTCGTACGCGTAAACGTGATCCACAACACAGAGCATCTTTGCGCCTATTATACAGGCCTCCAGAAGGTCGATGAGGAGAGTCTCAGAAAGCATCTGAAATATGAACTGCCGGCCTACATGATCCCGGATTATTTCATGTTCCTGGAGAATATGCCGCTGAACCAGAATGGCAAGATCGACTATAAAAACCTTCCGGAGATCAAGATCGATGACCTGGAGATCATTGCCCCGGCAAACGAGATCGAGCGCAGCCTGCTTGATAAATGCAAACAGATCGTGGAATTCGATGCCTTCGGCGTGACATCACCCCTGGAAGAGGTGGGCTTTACCTCGCTGACCTTCATTGAACTGGCGTCAGATGTGCTTGATAATTACCATGTGGAGCTGAGGCTGACAGACCTGATGGCAGGCGGCTTTACGGTGCGCTCTATTGCTGACCAGATAAAGAACGCAAGTGTTGAGGAAAAGGCGGAGAAGAAAAAACTGGACAAATATCCGCTTACACCGCAGCTGTATCAGTTTACGACAGAAAACCCGATGGGCGATATGTACCGTAAGTTCACCTTCAAGCCGGAGTGGAACGACGCGGAGGCGATAAGGGCCGCTTTTGCAGGGATCATCAATTCATTCCCGTATCTGTATACCACTTTCCGGAAGGAAGGGGATACCTGGTACCAGATTCCGTATACCGGAGAACTGCTCAGCGAGGCGGATTTCCCGATCATTGATGGGGAACCCACTGAGGAGGAGATCGATGCATTCTGCGTGCCTTATGACATTGAGACCGCAGACAGGCTCTTTGACATCCGTATCTACAGAGGCGAAAAGGTGATAGTGCTGATGCACATACAGCATATCCTGATGGATCATGTTTTTGTGGAGAAGCTTGCGGGCTATATCAGCCAGGCCCTCCGGAAGCCGGATTTCAGGCCTGCAGAGCAGGTGGACTATTTCGAATATACCATGGATGTCCTTGAGATGGGCGAAGAGACGGACAATCCCAATAAGCCGGAAACCACATCGGAAGCTCATCCGGTTGAGGCGCCGCAGAAGATGCAGGGCTATGTTGAGATAGGCAAGATGACATCTGTGCTGAACAAGTACAGGCTGCAGCCGGCCGATTACCTGTTCGGACTTACAAGCCAGGCATACCTGAACGTGATGGGCCAGGATGAAGCGGTCATTTTCGATATGTTCGGTGGAAGGAATGAGGCAAGATATTTCAACACCGCAGGTTACTTCCCGGTAAGGATACCGGTGCGTGTAAAGAAGGACCCGAAGTTCTACGAGCATGTGGGCAAAGACGTGGTGGCAGGCATCGCTGCAGCCCGCCCGGCGGATGACTGCTCTTACAGGGCCCTGGTCAAGAATGAATATGTATGGCCGAACATCACCTACAACTGCATGGAATATATTGAGGAAACCAAAGACTTTGAACTGATCTCGCTCTTCAGTAAACAGGAAAAGAGCTCAGCGCTTACAAAGGCCAACACACCGCATGTATATTTCTACTGCTTTATCATTGAGGATAAAGCTGCCGTGATCAATCTGCATTATGACCCGGCCGTTCTTGACGAGGAGAAAGCAAAGGAGATCCTCACAGAGGTCAGAAATCTGGCGGAGAAAAATGCTTTTATCTGAGAAGTGAGATGATGCTGTAAGAAGAATGATTCCAGCGGAGGGCTGCTTTGCAGCGCTGCTCCGCCGGCTTCTTCTTGAATCTCTCAGGGGGATTTTTCGCAGCCTGCTGCGTGACAAACTCTGAAAGACGGGCTGATACCCCGCAGCCTGCTGCGGAGATTGCTTCATTATGACAGGAGCAGAAAGGTTAAATTATGGGAAGGCAATATGATTTGTCGGTGGTGATTCCGCTTCACAACACGGACATCGGGCTTTTCACGAACTGTGTGAAGTCGCTTAAGGCTCAGACCATCGGATTTGAGAACGTGGAATGGGTTATTGTTCTGCACAACTGCAATCAGGAAACAAAAACAGGTGTGAGACAGCTGCTGGACGGAGAGGAGAACGTTATCCTGCACGAGCTTGAAAATGAGGTTCGCTCGCCTTCCAGCCCGAGAAATTATGGCATAGAGCGTGCGACAGGGACCTATCTGTCTTTTCTGGATGCTGATGATATGCTTACACCGGAATGCCTGCAGCTTGCTTTGTCATATATCAGCAAATCAGGGGCGGACCTGTGCCGGTTCAGAAAAATGATCAGGCTGGAATCAGAGGATGCTGTTTATATTAATGAGACAGTGCTTTGGGACCAGACGCAGGAAATGATCGTAACTGACAGAAATAACTGGGATCAGAAGATACTGTTTGCAGGAACCTGGGGAATGAGCACTGCCAATCTTTTCAGGAGAGAGCTGCTGATTGAAAACGGCCTGAGATTTGATGAGAACATCCGGTTTGCCGAGGATTATCATTTCATGCTCGGGGTGTACGGAGTGGCTGACAGAATATGCCTTGCCCCGCAGCTGATCGGATACATCTACATTGTGAACAGCCAGTCCCTGGTTCAGACAACAAAAATTACAGAAAAGCTTTTGATGGAATATATTGAAGGCTACAGGAAGGTTTTTGAACGGGGACTTGCAAACAACCTCTGGATGAATGAAACCATGGGAAGCCTCATGCTTATCGTCCTTAACTGGATGCGGGCCTGCCCTGATCTGTCAGCAGAGGGCAGGGAAAAGCTTAAGACTCAGCTTGGTCCATACATCAGAAGCCTTACTCCGATCATTCCGTCAAAGCTTTATCCCAGGGGAAGAGGCGACAGGATCAATACTCTTCTGACCAAATATATCCTCCGGGAAGAGCCGAAGGTCGAGACCTTCATTGAAAGAACGGATGAGGGAAAGGGAACAACCTTCGTTGAGAGGCAGAAGGATGCCCTGAAAAGGATATTAAGAAACGGAATGAACAGTGATTATTCCAGACGTTATGGCTTCAGGGATATTCTGACCTTTGAAGAATTCGAGCGCCGCCTGCCTGTTTCGGACTATGACACTTATCTTCCTATGATACGGCTTACCACGATGATGGCGGAGAGAGGGATCTTTACAGACAACGAGATCATCTCCTATGCGTTTGTGGATGGCGGGAATGAAGTGAAACAGCAGATTCCCCTGACGTACAAAGCGCTGGTGCCGTATATTATCGCAATGAGGAAAAGCATAGGCTGCAGCAAGACCTTCCTCGTGTCTGAGGCACAGCCTTACGAAGCCGACAGGCTTTCTCTGGATAATAAATACAAGAATACGATCTTCGGAGTTCTTCTCAGGGAATATGAAAAAGAAGCAGAAAGCTTCGGAAGCGGCTATGCTGTTTTTACCACTCCCAAAGAATATCTTTTCTCGGAAAAGCAACAGGATATGGGCATACTGCGTTTATTCTATGCGCTCAGGGAGAAGAATGTGGAAACGGTTTTTGCGCCTGATCCCGAATCGCTTTGCACCTGTTTAAAAGAACTGGAAAACAGCTGGCAGAGCATCATTGAAAAAATAGGAGAATCCGATGAAGACAGGGCAGAGGAGCTGAGAGAAGTCTTTTCATCACAGGAAAGGCCTTCTCTGAGGCAGATCTGGCCGAAGCTTGAGAAGATAGTCTGCTGGAATGTGACTGATGAAAAGGTTCTTAACGAAGTAAGGCCATGGTTTAAGGATGCAGCATTTTCCAGAGGATATTGTGCGGATGCCTATGCCCTTTATGGGGAGGCTGATGCAGAAAGCGATGTGATTTCCCTTATACCCGATGATGTCTTCTATGAATTCCTTCCACTTACCGGCGGAGATGAAAAACAGGTTTGCACGGCCGTAAACATATCTGAGGGTGAGGAATACCGGGTGCTTATAAGCAATTTAAGCGGACTCTACCGTTACGATACCGGAAAACAGATAAAGTGTGTTAAGAAATCGGAACAGCAGCTGCTGGTCAGAATAGTTGCAGGAGAATAATAACAGGCAAATAATTCCAGTCAGCAGGAACAGGCAAACAGCAAGGAGAATGAGACATGAAAGTGGTAGTGTACAGTACAGGGTCTTCAATTGGAATGCTGAAATATGTAAACAGTTTTTCTGCAATCCCGACCCTGAATGAACAGTGGGCGCAGGTGCGCCGGCATTTCCCGGATTATGAGTTTATTATTGTTGCCACGGAAGGTACATCGCCTCATCTGGTGGACTATGATGAAGAAAAAAAAGAGATCGCACCGGATGGGGTGAAGCTTGTACTCCTTAAAGGTTCAGCAGATACCGACGCTTATGTTAAAGCCATCCGGGAGGAGGCTCCCTCCATAGCGATAGCAGCTTCTTATTTTGGAGGAGAGATGGACTGGGAGACTCTGAAGGATGCGTTGATTGCGGAGGATCTGAGAAAGGCGAGCATTCGCACGGTCTGTAATTCTCTGTTCGCGGCGGAGACATTTTTTGATAAATGGACTACCCATGAGGTGCTGACTGAGAAGGGATTTTCTGTAGCCCGGGCGACGCACATTCCGGCAGTATATCAGAAATTATCCAGGCAGCATCCTGACCTTTATTCGAATGTATATCTGGACCTGGCGTTTCACAGGATCCGCCAGATGCATTTCCCTGTTATTATAAAGGCAGCGGGAGCATCAGGCTCGGCGGGTATTTTTGTGGCAGAAAGTTTTGAAAAAGCCAAAGAAAACATTCTTTCCCGGGAGGAAGATTTTGATTTAATTATCGAAGAGATGCTTGAGGGCGAGCAGTTTGGCACAGAGATTCATGGTACGAAGGGGAATTATACTATCCTGCCTCCATTCAAATGCAGGCTCAACGACCAGGGTGTAACAGATACTCTCAATTATGTAAAGTACGGCCCTGTGACAGACCCTAAATACAAGGTGGAGGAACTGCGCTCCATGCTGAGAAGGCTGGCTGAGGAAATGGGGCTGGAAGGCTGCGCGCAGGTGGATCTGGCTTTTGACGGTGATAAATGGAGCATCATTGAGGTAAACCCGAGAATGTCGGGAATGACAGCCGGGTCAGCAGCCCTGGAGAGCCGCTATCCACTCGAAGTTGTCATTGAGTCCTGCCTTGATAAGGAAATCAATTATGATGTTCCTTCTATTATGGAAAAATGCCTGTATTTCAGAACAGTTGTCCAGTCATTGGATGAACTGTATGAAATGCGAAAAGAAGTACATGTAAAATACATGGAAAAGGGATCGCCCGACCTTGGACGGGATGACATAAAAATCATCGGAGCGACGATTGCACTGGGCGGCTTTGAGACGTTTGCAGATATGGCAGAGGAAGTAAAGCGGCTGGCAGCTGTGTATCCAAAGACAATTAATCAAAACATTGCCGCCTATGCCTGCAGAATCGCGGAATGTGAGGAGTAGATATATGATCAGGAGAATCAGGCTTCCGCATCTGCACAATTTCAGGGACCTTGGCGGTTACGAGGCCGGCAGCTCCGCCACGGCATGGGGCAGGATATTCCGCAGCGACTGCCCGTCAAAGCTTGAGGCTGATGAGTGGCGCAGGTTTTCAGAGCTGGGAATAAAGAACATCATAGATCTGAGAAGTACTTATGAAGCTTGTGGTGACCCTGTTTCGCCTCCGGAAACAATTGTATACAATCACTGCCGTTTTTTTAAGGAGGACGACAGTATAGAGGATAAGGAGCTGGCCGCACGAAAGTTTCTTGACAGCCTTTCCCTCGATTACAGCTTCATGATGAAGAATTCCCTCAGTGAGATGGCTGAGATACTGAAGGTTACAGTAAAGTGCCTGTCAGAAGGAAATGTCTGCTTTTTCTGCACAGCCGGCAAGGACCGGACAGGAATACTCGCTGCATCGATCCTGTATCTTTGCGGAGTGAGCAGGGAGGATATAATTGCGGACTATGCCGTGACAGAAATCTATAATGCCGATGTTATCATGGGCATGATCAATTCACTGCCTGAAGCTATGAAGTCCCGGCTGTCTCCGGCCTCGTTGGAACTTGCAGCTGCATCAAAGGCCGATACAATGAGCAGGCTCCTTGACTGGATGGACAGCAATGACTTCATCGCACTTATGGACAGGAATGGATTCGGAAAGGAATTATCAGATACCCTGAGAAAACAGATGCTGTCATCTGGCAGTAATCACCGGGTCGTAAATAACGATTAAATATGATCATTGACAGACAATACCCTCAATGCTATATTATTCGTTGAGAACATTTGAAGCACTCAGGTGTCCGCTGCGGGATGATACCGCGGGGCGGGTGAAAAGGGAAGCCGGTGAGAATCCGGAGCGATGCCGTCACTGTGTACCGGAGCGCCGCATATAAGAACCTGTTGGGAACAGCAGCATTTACGCCTGCTGTCCCTTCGGCTTCTTCCACTGGGAAACCGGGAAGGATGCGGAGGCGTTGATGGAAGCCAGGAGACCTGCCTGTGTGCAGAAAAAAGATTCTGCGGTCCACGGAGCTTTTTCTGACAGATGTACACTCACACATTTTGATGAATTCAGGCAGGAAACTTTATTGGGGCAGTCAGTCATTATGTAATTATTGGGTTGCTGTTCATAACAGCCCGAAGCACTTGCTGCTGAGTTACTGTGTGCCGGTGGCACACGTTTAGCAGCGACCTAAGCGGAGCATAGACCGTACGAAAATGATTCAACAGGCAAAAATCCCGTCGCCGAAGGCGATTTGCATGGATTTTTGCTCGTTGTGTCCCTGAAATAGTCTGTGATTCATCTGTTCTGTGGCTGAAAGTGTATATATTTTCAGAAAAAATGACTGCGAAAGCAGTCTTTTTTATTGCCGCATGCTATTAGCGGCATGTGACTATGTGGCTGTCGAAAGCTACTAAGAGTGGTGTATTGCATTTAAAAAACACACTCAATAATTACGGTTCAACTTACAGTTTTCACAGAAAGGATGGTTTTAAATGAAAAAAAGAACAGTTATGCTTTTTTGCGCAGCACTTACTACAGGGATTATTCTTTCCAGCAGTCTTGTAACGGCTGAAGAGGCAGCTGCTGAAACCGTAGAGGAAGCGGAAGCTTCTGAAGATGAGGCTGATGAGGAAGAAGCTGATTCCGAAGCAGACGATGCGGAGACAACAGATGGCGAAGACGGAACTGAAGAGACCTCTGAAGATGAAGAAGCTGAAGAGGAAGAATCCGAAGATGAAGATGAGGAAAACTATGAGACCGGTGATGCCAGCCTTGACGACCCGAGAAACGGGGATGAGATAGGTGAAAACGAACTGCTTGTGGTAAGCTTCGGAACCAGCTTTAATGACAGCCGTCGCAAGACTATCGGTGCTGTTGAGGAAGCTATTGAGAAAGCTTTTCCGGATTATGGTGTGCGCCGCGGCTTCACAAGCCAGATAATTATAGATCATGTAAAGAAGCGTGACGGTGTAGTGATCGATAATGTTACAGAGGCTCTTGACCGTGCGGCAGATAATGGCGTGAAGAATCTGGTCGTACAGCCGACACACCTGATGGACGGGTTTGAGTATAATGACCTGGTTAATGAGATAGGACAGTATGCAGACGCATTTGAAAATGTTTCCATAGGTGAACCGCTCCTGACTTCGGATGAGGATTTTGAGACAGTCGCAAAAGCTATTATCGACGCCACAGCCGAGTATGACGATGGAAAGACAGCGATATGCTTCATGGGACATGGCACGGAAGCGGATTCCAACGCTGTATATGACAAGATGCAGGCAGTGCTGGAGGATATGGGCGCTTTGAATTACTATATCGGTACTGTTGAGGCAGAACCTTCCCTTGAAGATGTGGTAGCCATGGTAAAAGGCGGAGACTATACCCGCGTGGTACTTGAGCCGCTGATGGTAGTTGCGGGAGATCATGCTAACAATGACATGGCCGGTGATGATGATGACTCATGGAAGTCAGTTTTCGAGGCTGAAGGCTATGAAGTGATCCCGGTGCTTTGCGGACTTGGAGAAATGGAAGATATACAGGCACTTTATGTCGCCCATGCACAGGCAGCTGTGGACGCGCTTAAGTAAGGAACTGGGTAAGAGTTTAAGTAAGAATTTAAGTTGCAGAAAGGCAGGTCTAATGCTTCTTTTGGAAGATCAAGATGATAGGAGCAGGAACCTGCCTGTTTCTGACAGATTCGGGCGAGATCAGACAGTGGGGAGATATTTATGAAAGCACATAAATTATGTCTTATGATGGCTATTGCATTAACCGGCACCCTGGCAATGCCTGCCGGAGCATATACAGAAGAAACGCAGTCAGGAGATGGTGTGGCTGTTCAGGAGATGAGTGAAACAGCTATAGATGACACGGATGCAGTGTCTGATAAGGTTGCCGGCGCGAGTGAGATGACCGAAGTAGTAGATGTTGTTGAAGAAGGAATGACGCCGGTTTATCCGGACGAACTGAAGCCTGGTTCATACGATATCGAGATGAGCTCCAGTTCTTCCATGTTCAAAGCGGACCATGTTGTCCTTACTGTGGAAGATAACAGCATGTATGTAAGTCTTTATATGACCAGTGAGGCTTATCTTTACATGTATGATGGAACAGCGCAAGAAGCTGCCGGGGCAGATGAAGCGGATTATATTACACTCACCGATACCGATGAGGATATGCCGGCTTTCGTTCTTCCTCTTGAAGCTCTAGATGATGGATTTCCCTATGCTGCTTTCAGCAAAAGAAAACAGAAATGGTATGACAGGACACTTCTGTTCAGAGCAGATTCTCTTCCGATGGAAGCTTACAAAGAGCTGCCGATGACAACCCTTGATGCTCTTGGACTGGAAGACGGGGAGTATACAGTGGAGGTTGAGCTTGAAGGAGGCTCCGGCCGCGCTTCGGTTGAATCACCGGCGCTGATCACCGTAAAGGACGGGGAATGCACGGCAGAAATTATCTGGAGCAGCTCAAACTATGACTTTATGGTGGTAGATGATGTTCAGTATGAACTGGTAAACACAGAAGGAAACTCAACCTTTGAAATACCGGTTGCCGGATTTGACTGTGCTGTCCCGGTACAGGCCGATACGACAGCTATGAGCCAGCCGTATCTTATAGACTATACCCTGTACTATGATTCCGCAACCATAGCCCCAGCATCATGAAGCAGATAAAAATAGTACGCATGGATGGGATGAAAAAAATGTCTTGTTTCATGTCTTTCGATGCCGGCAAAAGCAGATTTGGATCATGTTATCAGACTGATGAAGAAAGCTTTTCCGGGATCATCAGATTTGAGAAGAGTTTAGGCGCTGCTGCAATCGAAACAGTATTATTATTGCTGTTTACAGTGGCCTGTCTTTTGCTTTTTTCCTGCAATGCCGCTGCCGAGACCGGCTCCTTTTTGAAAATGGAACCTTCGGGGCATATGGACCTTTTGTATGCTGAGCAGTTCAGTGTTGATTACTACGAGGGAGATTATGCGCTTATCACTGTAGCGGGCACGGATGAGTTTCTGCTTGTACCGGAAGGAAAGCCTGTACCGGAAGACCTTCCGCAGGACATTGCCGTGCTGAAGCAGCCGCTGGCTTCCATATATGTCGGGTCTTCATCGGCGATGGATCTTTTTCTGCATGCAGGTGCGCTTGATAATGTGACAATGACAAGCACTTCGGCCGGAAACTGGACAATTCCCGAGATACGTGATAAGGTGGAAGAAGGCAGCATTATGTACATCGGAAAATACAGCGCTCCGGATTACGAGACGCTTCTGGCTGAGGGCTGCGGCCTTGCGGTCGAAAACACGATGATATATCACTGCCCGGAGACTAAGGAAATGATAGAGCAGCTGGGCATCCCGGTTCTTGTGGAGCGCTCCAGCTACGAATCACATCCTCTGGGGAGGGTAGAGTGGATAAGGCTCTACGGGCTGCTGGCAGGGAATACTGATATCGCGGACGGTTTCTTTGCCGAAAGTACTGAACAGCTTGAGGCAGTTGAAGGGCAGGAGCAGACCGGAAAAACTGCAGCATTTTTTTACATAACTTCTTCAGGATATGTTAATATAAGAAAACCGGGGGACTATATCACAAAGATGATCAGCCTCGCAGGAGGTAAATATGTATTCTCTGATCTTGAAGATGATTCGGAGAACGCACTCTCCACGATGAATATGGATTTTGAAACTTTCTATGCAGAAGCCCTTGACGCTGATATTCTGATCTATAACAGTACCGTAGAGACGGAGATCAGCACGATGGATGAACTGCTTTTAAAGAATCCGCTTCTTGCGGATTTCAAAGCCGTAAAAGATGGAAATGTCTGGTGCACAAACCAGAACATGTTCCAGCAGGTAAGCGGAGCCGCCGACATGATCACAGATCTGCATACGATACTGTCAGGCGGTAATGAAATGCTTACATATTTGCATAAGGTTAGGCACTGTACATGAATAACTTCCGAAAGATGCGCAGGATAAATTTCGCTCTGCAAGGCGGAGGAAGGAGGCGTAGCGGGCTACGGCGACTGACGACAACGCAGTCAGGGCGGAATTTAGACAAGCAGATTTCGGAAGTTATTTATGGACAGTGCCTAAGTAAAGTGTTCCCTGCTGAGCGCGCAGGAAGACGGGAGACTCTGATGAATTTACAATCTATTATTATTACAAACTGTATCGGGGCGGTTATCGTATTTCTGACCGCATTTATCAGCACCATGACAAGGCAGCATCGCAGCACAGAGACATCAATGTACAATGCAATGCTCGGAATATGCGGATCCTGCTGTGTTCTGGAAATGATAACGTTTGTTATAGACGGGAGATGGTTCCCGGGGTTTCTTCTGGCTGCAAAGCTCTCAAATACCGGTCTTTACATTGCCAGCTGCAGTCTTTCGCTGATATGGTGCCTGTATACGGATTTTCATCTGTATCACAGTAAAGAAAGGCTTAAAACGCGGTTCGCTCCGCTGATAGTTGTCACTATTGCAGGGCTGCTTGTTATCATCGGAAACCTCTTTGGCGAATACCTGTTTGCCTTTGATGAAAATCACTGCTACTACAGAAAACCGTTATCGTATGTGTTCTTTGC
Organism: Blautia sp.; assembly: GCA_017459635.1. Lineage (GTDB taxonomy): Bacteria > Bacillota > Clostridia > Lachnospirales > Lachnospiraceae > Blautia_A. The sequence goes on from JAFUCO010000011.1 coordinate 44,051, forward strand.
CATCCCGATAGTATACTCGCTTATCAGCGTTATAGATGCATATCTGTATAGAAAGAGAAGGCAGAAGCTTATTCTCTTCCCCATGTGGTCTTTTCTGGGGCCTTTTTTCTTCGGGCTTGCCCTTCAGACCCTGATCTATGGTATTTCGCTGGCCTGGTGCTGCGCTGCCATAGGAATGTCCACGCTTTACATGACCCTGCTGCATCAGCTTATTTATCAGGATCCTCTTACAGAGCTTTTTAACCGTTATTATCTGAATTATATCCTTGCATCATCCGGATGGAACAATGGCAGAAAGCGGAGCGGGATCATGATAGATATTGATTATTTCAAGACGATCAATGATACCTGCGGACATTCTGCCGGAGACCAGGCACTGGTGGATACCGCATGTCTGATTCAGGAGAATACCCCTTCGGACAGTATTGCAATTCGTTTTGCGGGAGATGAGTTTATTGTTCTTCTGACTGCTGAGAGCAATGACCAGATAAGGGAAGTGGAGGAGAAATTACAGAGCGCGGTCGATGTTTTCAATCGTACTCAGGGCAGGCCGTATCATTTATCATTCTCAATGGGGCACAGTATATTTGATCCCGGGAAGAATACGGCAGATGATTTCCTGAATAAGATGGACGAAACCATGTATGAAAATAAACGGGCAAGGCACAGATCGGGAGAAGGTTCTGCGCACTGAAAATTCAGATCCGGAAAAGGGAACGTTCTTCTTTTTCCTGCAGGTGTGAAATGGATAATTTGTGGGGCTGTGAAAAAAGCAAGTGACTTTTTTCACAGCCCCTGTTTCTTTCAAGATGTTCCTGCGTGATCTCGAACAGGGGCGGTTCCTGAAAAAGCATCTTCCCGATCACTGTATTATTCATCTTTCCGCTCAATGTATTATTTATCACTGATCGCTGTATTATTTGTCACCAGTCACCGTATTATTTATCAAGATGCTCCCGCATGATCTCAAACAGCTTATCCGTGAATATCGGCTTTTCTGAGAATGCATTCATGCCGGCGGCCATGGCTGCATTCTTGTCTTTTTCGGTAACGTTCGATGTCATGGCTATGATCGGAATATCTGCTTTTCTTTTGTCGGGCAGCAGCCGGATCATCCGTGCAGCCTCATTTCCGTCCATATTCGGCATCATTATGTCCATCAGGATCAGATCATAGTATCCTGCAGGGGCAGCTTCCACCATATCCAGGCAGACCTTCCCGTCCTCTGCAAACTCGGTTTCAGCACAGGTCTGTTTTAAGATCTCGGAGGCGATTTCACGGTTGATCGCCATGTCCTCTACGATAAGAATACGTTTTCCGGTGAAATTAAACTCCGGCAGCTGTGACCTTCCGGAGGAAATCTGTTCCTGAAGGTATTTTTCAAGTTCTTCCTGCGTTGCCGGGCTGTCCTCGCAGCATGGCTCCTGAGCATTACATCCGCAGTTATCTTTTTGAAGCCGGTTAAGAAGCGTCATCATATATTCACCGGAGACTTTTATGCCTTTAAGGTATTTTTTGATCGTTTCCGGATCCTCGACATTGTTTTTTATTATTTCAACGAAACCAAGTATGATATGAAGCGGAGTCCGGATATCCCTGGATATCTCGAACTCCTTCATCAGTTTTGAAGGACGGCATTCATCTTTACATTCACGCAGAAGATCATCAACAGTTACGCCCAGTACATCTGCAAGCTTCGGAAACAACGCAATATCAGGATATGAGAGATCCCGTTCCCACTTTGAGACAGCTTTATCCGTAACAAAAAGTTCTTCGGCAAGCTGTGTCTGAGTCATATTGTTCTGTAACCGCAGGGATCGGATACAGGCACCGAGTGTAGATTGTTTCAATAGTATTCACCTCCAGTGTAAAAGATAACATATAATATACTTCGAAGCAATCGACTGACAGTTTACCTTGCCTGAAAGCGAAAGTTCAGACCCGGTCGCCCGCAGTGTGGGCACTGTCCACGGCCGTAAGGGCGTGATTCCGAATGAAATGCGCAGACCCGGCCGTGAATGGCAAAGTGGTGTGTATAGAACCGGAATTCTTTTATGGGCTTGACAAATAATGCTGAAGCAGATACAATGTTAGCATAAACTAACCGCTGTGAAATCTACAGCGGTTTAAAACAAAATTTTAGTTAGATGTGTATAACTAAATATATGCACAGCTGTTTTATTTAATAATAAGGAGTGTACTATATGAGCGTTGTAATTCTTGGTGGAAATGAATGTATGGAAAGGCAGTATTCAAATGTATGCAGGAAGTATGGATGTAAGGCCAAAATTTTCTGCAAACCATGCGCAGATATGAAGGGACGTATCGGAAACCCTGACCTGCTTATCGTATTCACTCATACCATTTCCCACAAAATGCTGCAGTGCGCAATGAAGTGTGTATGCGGAGATACAAAGATAGTAAGGTCTCATACCAGCTCTATGAATTCACTTATGGATATATTAAAAGAGCATGCGGCATAAAACGGAACAGGTGGCGGTTCTTTGAACACAGAGAATCGTTCCCCCCCTGTGTTCAGAGAACCGCCCCCTTCTGTTTATTCTGTGGTCACCATAGCCTCTCCGTTTACCGGTGAGCAGTGGCGGTAATCTATTCTATATTTTCTTCTGCCATCTCCGATATCCAGTTCTGTTTCGGCCTGCCTTCTTCTGTTGGGGTGTATGTGCAGGGCCTGATCAAGCTTTATCGTGTCCATTATTATCTCTTTTTCCCTGAGGGTCTTTTCGGGATGTGTTTTCAGGGTGTGTTCGACAAAGTCCGTGAAAATAGCGTATCGCTGATGAACAGAGGGCCGTCCGTTTTCGAATCCTCCGTCGCGGTAGAAGCCGGCAAGGGCTTTGAACATAGAAAAAGCGTCAGGGAACAGTTTTTCAACCGGGATGATGCTCCTCCTGAAGCCCTGGGAATTCATGAATTCTTCTATGCGGTCACTGATGCGGTGAAGGAGTGAGATTTCTTCAAAGGACAGCCATTTTGTCCGAAGCACTTCATAAGGAGCTGTATCGGAACAGACCAGTCCGTATTCCTCCTGCCGGTCGAACAGTTCAGTGCCGGGCAGAAGCTTCAGAAATCCAAGCTGAAGCTGGTGCGGCCGCATTGAATATACTTTTTGCAGGGATATGGCAAAGCTGTCAAGGTCTTCGAAGGGAAGCCCGGCGATCAGATCCAGATGCAGGTTGATATTCTGAACCGGGGTCAGCGCTTTCATGAGCTTTTCTACTGAGTCGAGGCCTGTGTTCCGGTGAACTGCCCGAAGTGTCATGGGGTTTGCGGACTGTACGCCTATCTCCATCTGTATCAGGCCGGGGCGGAATGTGGCCAGAAGCCTGAGCTCCTCTTCGGTCATACGGTCTGCCTCGATCTCAAAATGAAAATTGGTGATTCCGTTGTCGTGGTCTTTTATGAACTGCCATATGGCAAGCGCACGCTCGGGGGAGGCGTTGAAGGTACGGTCAACGAACTTAACCTGCTTCACTTTGTGCTCCAGAAAGTAGAGGAGCTCATCAAAAACCATGCCGATATCACGGTAACGCAGCCCACGTTCCTTGCCGGACAGGCAGTATGCACATGAGAAAGGGCAGCCGCGGCTTGATTCGTAATACAGGATCCTGTTGTCAAAAACCGAAAGATCGTTGTAAAGGAAAGGCATAGAAGTAAGATCTGCCGGCATTGCAAAGCCGGTGCTTATAAACTGCCCGCCCTCCATGTAAGCAATGCCGGGAATATCAGCTTTATCTTTTAACGCCTGAAGGTCTGCCGATGCCCGGCTGCTGCCTTTCTCAATTACCCACTCGGCCAGGCGCAAAAATGTGACTTCCCCTTCTCCCAGCATGACCAGGTCAGCCCCGGTCTTTTTCAGGAATTCTTCGGGGGCATAGGATGCTTCCGGCCCGCCGGCCCATATTGTGACATCGCTGCCCCTGATCAGACGGATATCCCGGATGAGCCTTTGTACAGGCAGGATATTCCAGATATAGGTGGAAAAAGCGATCACATCTGCCCGGGCTTCGACAATACCTGAAAGTATATCCCGGTACCTGTCATTGATCGTGTATTCTGCGATCTGAATATCCGGAAGGAAACTGCCTTGAGCCTCGGCATATGCTTTGAGGCTATAGACAGCCGGGCAGGTGTGTATGTATTTTGCATTGATCGCTGTCAGCAGAATCTTCATTTGGGCTCCTTCCACTATACCCGAAATTATCCGTTATTTTGTTATCTTCACTGATTTTACCGCACTCCAGTGACTGTAATAGGCTGCCCCGCTTACGGTTTTATAGCTTCTTACGCGGAAATAGCAGGTTTTCCCTCTGGCCAGGCTCTTTATGACCGTGGTTCCGGTGGTGGATGATGTGATAGTCAGGGACTTGTTTGTTTTGAAATCTGCGTCTGTGGAATACTGAATCTCATAGCCGTTCGCGCTGCCGTTGCGGCTCCAGGTAAGCGACGCGGACTGAGACGCATTGTTTACGGGGGCGCTCAATCCCGGAGTCACCAGCCTCACGATGGGCTTGCCTGTTTTGTTGTAATTGCTGAGAGCTGTTCCGATCACCCCGCGGACTGTGTAGTAATAGAGCTTACCGTTTTGATTTATCACTTCTGCATCAAGATAAGACCTGCTTTCACGCCCGGCTACATATTTCAGCTTTTTCCAGGTGCCGGATGTACCCTCTTTTCTGTATACGTTGTACCCTTCGGCGTTTTTCGAAACCGACCAGTAGACGTAGATGCCGTCCTTACTGTTCTGCACGCTTGAGACAGCCTGATAGACAGGGGTTTCCTCTTTGAGCTTTACAGATACTACATTGCTGTACTGAGACCAGGTCTTTGTCTTTACTCCGGTAACGCTGTGCACATAATTAACATAGCATCTTACTCTGACCAGGTATGTTCTGCCTTTATTCAGATTTTTCAGAGAGGTACTGTACCTGGTCCTTCCATCTACCTGAACTGCTCCATATGTTCCGCTCCGTCCATAAAGATCGGCAGAAGAGAGAGCATACTGCACTTCATATCCATCGGCTTTATTGTCCTTCACCGAGCTGGCCCAGGTTACATTGAGAGTACGTCCGCTGCCTTCGGCTTTTGTGATATTTACCGGCGCAAGACGCTGCAGGGGCAGTTTGTCACTGCCGGGCCCTTCCTTTTTTACGCCGTGAATGGTGAAAACAGGTGTGACATAGTAATGGTAGACTCTTCCCCAGCAGTTGTCCCTGATGCCTGTATCGTAGCACTGGGTTGTCTGAGGAGGCAGAATACCCGCAACCTGTTTTGTCCCCTCGGCAGATCTTTGCCGGTAGACTTTATAGCCAGAGCACCCTTTGACTGTCTTCCAGCGGATATCGGCCCCATTCCGGCTGTTAAATACACCATTGATAAGCGGGATGTCCTTTTCCCATCCTGAATAATATAATCCGGCCTGCAGAATAGGGTCATTTCCGGCTTCTATCTTCACCTTTTCCCATTCATCACGGGTGCCTGCATAGTGTACCTCTTCGATGCCGCTTCCGCTGAAAGCGGAATAATTGATGCTCTTTAGCGCTTTCGGAAAAGAAATTTTCTTAAGTGAGCTGCAGGAGAGGAAAGCGCATGTTCCTATGCTTTGGAGATTGCTGTTGCTATATGTAAGTTCTTTAAGCTTTATGCAATCGTAAAATGCGTAGGCGTCGATACGGGTAACCGTTTCAGGGATAGAAACAGAGGTCAGATTACGGCAATTGTAAAATGCCCCGTATGATATGGCTGTTACCCCGGATTTAAAAACGATTTTCTTAATTTCCCCATATCCCTGAAAGAGGTTGTAAGATCCGTCCCAATCATCAATCTGGTATGAAGGATATTCTGCTTCCATCAGATATTCAAAGTGTCCATCGCAGGGCCACATTTCTCCTGTCCCGGAAATCGTCAGCACGCCATCCTTCAGAGTGAAGAACAGATTGTCCCCGCACATATGATTTACATCCGGCACCTGTTCACCTTTTGCTTTCCAGATAAGCCTGACAGCACCATATTTCTGCATAACATCTTTTGTCCATCCGTTTTTGGAAGGGTCATAGATTGCGACTGCCCGGATATTCAGAAAAGCATGGCCTTCTATTACAGGTGCGCTGCCGGGAAAGACTATCTTCGAAAGGCCTGTGCATTCGGAGAATGCGTTATCTTCGATTTTAGTAATTCCTGCACCTATTGTTACCTGCTGAAGAGAACTGCATCCGGCAAACACATACTCATTTATTGTACCTATGCTGCCGGGTACAGTCACGTCTTTAAGGCCTGTGCAAGTATAAAATCCATATTTCCCTATGGATTTTACACTGACGGGAATTGTGAGGCCGGTAAGCCCTTCGCAGTGGCTGAACGCCCCGTATTCTATGCCGATCACTCCTACCGGAATACTGTAAGCGCCGGCTTTTCCACCCGGATAGCTGATCAGCTTTGTCATGGCTTTGTTAAACAGAACTCCATCAATTGAGGAAAAATAATTATTCTTTCCCGAAACACTGAAGGATGTCAGACTGCTGCAGCCGACAAAAACGTCGATACCGATGCTCTGTACACCTGCAGGAATCAGGAGGGAAGTTAAAGAGGAACAATCGCAGAATGCTTCATTTTTGATGCTTTTCAGGCTGTCCGGAAGAGTCACGTTTTTAAGGGCAGGACATTCAATAAACACAAATGATCCGATGTCCGTTACACCTTCGGAAAATACTACGTCTGTAAGGTTGCTGCAATGCCCGAATACATCATTATCCAAAACCTTTACATTGCCGGGAACCGTAACTTTTTTAAGCCCGTTGCAGCCCAAAAAAGCACCAAAACCGATTGAAGAAACAGTGCCCGGGATAGATACGTCAGATAAGTAGATGCAGTCCCTGAAGGCATACTTTCCGATGCGGGAGACTCCGGATTTAATGACTGCCTTTGTAAAGGTTTCCCGGCCCCATGGAGCCGCTGCATCGGTATTCCAATAGTCATATTCGTAATCGTACATATCACCGGTGCCGGAAATGGTGAGGACGCCGTCTTTAAGAGACCATGTCAGATTGGCACCGCATTTGCCGCCCGGGGCTCCTGCCTGCAGTACGTCATCTGTCAGGGCCTCGTCGGTCAACTGATCATCGGAAGCATTATCTTCTTCATCCTCTCCGGGCTCATTGATATGTGCAGTATCTTCCTGCAGCTCATCTGAACCGGCCGGACCGGATTCCGGCGGGATCTCTTCAAGGTATTCTTCGGAGTCCCATGACTCTTCTGTGATAGAAAGCTCTGTATCAGACTCATCAGTCAGCAGATCATCCTGATCTGATGAGCCGCTCAGATAATACTCGGGATCATCCTCGATATCCGGGAGAAGGCTGAGATCACCTTCTTCATCAGTAAGAAAATCCTGATCGTTCTCATTGTCCAAAAGCAGATCCGGGCTTCCGTCATCATCAAAAAAGCCGTCTGTATCAGAGCCCTCGTAAACAGGATAACCTGACATCAGACTGTCTGTAGCAGATTCTTCGTAAACAGAATAACCTGATATTTCGGCGGGTAAGTCAGTTTCATCAGCGGCAGCCGGCATTACACTGCTTATGATCATTACAGCAGAGATCAAAAAAGCTGTCTTTTTCGACTTCATGATAACTCCTCCATCTCTTAAGAACTGGACAGATTGCAAGTATAGTACTATATTATCATAGTGTGGATTATGCTACAAGTAAAAGAGTGAGGCGACACTTAACTGAAATCAGAGAGGAGTTTTTATGTCTGAGGCTAAGAATTATCGGGCGGAGCTTACAGCCTGTTTTGGAAACCCTGTTGATGAAAATCCTACGGGCATTATCGAGGAAGCGGGATATAATGCCCTGGATCTTAACTATCGTTATCTGACCATAAAAGTAGACAAAGAGGACCTTCCGGCGGCTGTTGCCGGGGCGCGGGCGATGGGCTTCAGAGGCTTTAACCTCACGATTCCCCATAAGATCGCAGTGATTCCTCTTCTCGATGAACTGACTGTGGCGGCCCGGATAACAGGAGCTGTCAACACTGTAATAAACAAAGACGGAAAACTGACCGGTGAAAATACCGATGGAAAGGGATTCCTGACATCGCTTCTCCAGAAAGGTATTGATCCGAAAGGCAAAAAGATAACCATACTTGGAGCCGGAGGCGCAGCCCGTGCAGTAAGTGTTGAACTGGCGCTTGCAGGTGCTTCACATATTTACATTATCAACCGGAATGAAGCCAGGGGGGAAGAGCTTTCGCGTACAATATGCGAGAAGACCGGTTCTGCAGGTGAATATATCAGATGGGAGAAAGGGATCGGTATCCCGGAGGACACTGACATTATTGTGCAGGCGACGAATATCGGCCTGTACCCGGATGTTACAGGAAAACCTGATATATGCTATGATTCACTTAAACCTGAAATGACTGCCTGCGATGTGGTCTTCAACAGGCCTGACACGCCTTTCCTGAAGGAGGCGGAAAAAAGAGGACTCATGACAATAAACGGCCTGGGAATGCTGGTTAATCAGGCCGCAATGAATTTCAGGCTCTGGACAGGCTGTGAAGCACCGGTGGACATCATGACCGAAGCACTGGAAACAGAATTCGGATTGTGAAAACAGAGAGCCGTCATAATGTCATTTGGTCAGCGCTGTTCATTGGCAAAGCGGACGACGAGAGGGATGCACTGCGCAGTGCATCCCTCTCGTCTGTTGTGCTGATTGCGTAAAAGACCATGCTGACTTAATGTCATTGGAGCTTTCCCTGTGTTTGTTCTCACTCTGTATCAGTCCTGATGCTTTCGGCCTTATGCTTCCGCCGGTAAGAGGCCGGTGAACATCCGTACTCTTCTTTAAACTTCTTATTAAAATAGCTTATGCTTGAATATCCGGTACGTGCAACTACTTCTGTCACAGAAAGGTTGGAGTTTGTCAGGAATTCAGCTGCTTTCCTGATCCTCTGAGCACATAAGTACTGGTTAAAAGAAATTCCGTATTTCTTAACAAACAGCTGGCCCAGGTAGGCGCTGCTTATAAAATATTTGCTTCCCAGCGTCTTTAATGTCAGATCTTTCATATAATCTCTGTGGATATCCTGTATTATCTGGTTCAGGACCACATCTGTAAACGACGAAAGTCCGGCTCCTGGCTTGTCCGGAGAAGTATTATCAACCGGAAGTATCTTAAGGTTCCCATTGCTTTTATCCCTTATGGTAAAATCATTGCTTTCTTCTTCCACCTCTGAGGAAATATCTATCACAACGTAAATGAACATAAAGTGTTTCTGCTGGAAGTCCCTCACCCGACAGATAGAATGCCTGGTGGTGATCAGCTTGCCGCTGAGATTGTTCATTCGTATCTGGAATGAGAATCTTTTGGCGGAAGAGAGCAGTGATGATATCTGCTCCGGGCTTGTATTCTTAAGAAAAATCGCCTTGTCATCAGGCCAGATAACATCTTCAAGCTGGCTGCGCCATTCAGAAAACAGGAACCTGCGATTGAACTGGCCTGCCATTGGCAGCTCAGAAACATAGCAGTTGCTGCAATTATCCTGATCCAGGTCGACAAGCATCGAATAAAGATAATTCTCGTTAAGACTTTCCCTTTTAAGCTGGGTAAGATAATTCTCTTCAATATTATGCCTGGGAGCTGTCAGTGTGATAACGCCGAAATTCCTGTCCCGGCTGGGGAAGAAGAACAGATCCATAAAATAATCACGATTATTCTTTTTAAAACAGATGTGCCGGGTATATACCTGATCGTAAGGAATCCCGATTTCTACAAACGGCTGGTACCCATCCGAGATCATATCGTTTTCACCACATGAGAGAAAACTCCTGCAAAGATCAAAATAATTCCCGGTAGAGCCTATCGGCTGATCTATAATGGCGCCGGATTTCATGGTGCTGTAGGTTTTGTTTTTAAGATCTATCAGGAAAACTGCTTCACTGTCGTTAAAAATAGCAGTTGAGATAATTTCCATTCCGTTAACCGGCTGTTCTTTAAAAGGCATATCTTACATCTCCTTTTAATACTTTCTAAAATACTGCTTATATATTTTACCAAATAATTGTATATATTTCGCCTGTTTTTTAGGGATAGATACAATTTGAGCAATAATATTCCATAATATGAGCCTGATATCTGTGTAAAAGAGATGGTAAAATTCTATAGAATATTTACTGTCAAAGGAGGGCTCAAAATAATGAGGATGCAAAAAAACAGGAGAATTCTGGCATTTTTGTTAACTGCAGTCATGCTTCTGAATAATGAAAGTCTGCTGCTTGCTTCGGAGCAGTCTGTCGCTGTGTCAGATTATGCTGCAGAAGCAGAAATCCCGGAAGTGTCTTACGCAGAGGATGCTTCTTATGATGAGGCAGTGCCTGAAATACCAGAGGATGCATATGATGTTCCCTACGAGGAAGTGCAGGAGGAAACAGAGCAGGGTGAGATCACCGTGGACTTTTCTTTACCTGAGGATGCCGCGGAGGAGAGCTTTCTCCCGGACGATGCATATGATCTGGCAGACGAGGTCTTTGAATCTGCTGATCAGGAGGATATGGCTGCCGAGGAGCTGCTGATAGAGGAAGCAGACAGCCTGACAGAGGATGAGCCTGATATCCTTCCGGAAGATGAGGAATACCTCACCGGGGAATCTGCGTCAGATGAGGATGTTCCTGCGGCGGCTGAGGCTGAAGAGGAGCTGTCAGAAGAGCAGCCCGAAGAAGAACTCAGCGAAGAAATACTTTCCGATGCTGTATTCACATCGGAGGTTACCGACCCTGAGAGCGGTGAAAGGGTCCTTGTGACCATGTCTGTCCCGGCTTCCAGCCTGCCGTGTCCGGCGGACGAGCTTTACCTGGAAGCTAATATACTGGTGCGTGACCGCGCAAAGGATCTTGTAGAAGATCAGATCCAGGACGAGGAGGATGTGAGAAGAGAGACAGTGCTCTTCGACATTGCCCTCATGAAGGATGGGTTTGAAATTGAACCGGCCGGTCCTGTTTCGGTTTCCTTTGCGGGTCTCGAGATTCCGAACGATGACGCCCAGGTATTCCATGTGGATGAGGAAACAGATTTCGTAGAAGAGATCCCTTCAGGGATGACCCTGGAAGGCGATCTCGTCATGGATACTGATCACTTTTCAATCTATGCTGTTACCTATACAGTAGAGTCCTGGTTCCGCAGCTATACCGGTGAAAACTTTAAGATCACCGTAAACTACACAGCGGATGCCGGAATACCGGAAGGCGCAGAACTCTTCGTAAGTGAACTGATTCAGGGGACGGCTGAATATGACAGCTATCTTTCTGCATCCGGCGATGAGCTGGGACTTATGAGTGAGTCCGACATTACATTTGCGCGCTTTTTTGATATCCAACTTCAGAAGGACGGCGTGAAGGTCGAGCCGTATGCGCCTGTCGAAGTGAAGATTGAGTACGCGGATGCTCCGCAGAGGACAGAAGGTGATTCTCTTTCCGTCATTCATTTTGGTGAGCAGGGTACCGAGATCATTCATGATATCAGCGCCAATGACGCGCTTACAGAGATTGTTTATGAACAGGGAAGCTTTTCCGTAACAGGAACCATAATCTCAAATCCTTCGGGGACTGAAGCCGGAACAGCCTACATCCTTGTGGCAAAACATGACGGAAAATACTACAATGTCCTGAGCGACGGCACACTTGCAGAGTGTACCTATGACGAAGCGACTAATAAGGTTAACACGGCAGATCCTATGGTGTGGCTGTATCAGAGCAGCTGGGGGAAGAACTATCTGTGCTATAAAGCTGAAGGTTATGATTATGGCGATGATATGCTTGCAAAAACCTTCGGTTACACATATATAGATCCAACCTCGGAAAGCGGACTTGCGACCGATGAGCCTAACGGGAAAGTGAATAATAAGACACAGTTTATATCCCCAAGGGATCACAGCGCGATCACTCTGGACGGCCAGAAACACATATATTGCAACAACGACGGGAATTATCGAATGATAGCGGTTTCTGCTGACGGAAGCCGGCTGATCGGTAATCTTAATCCGTTTGTTGATGAGGAACTGGCCGAGATCAATTCGACGGAATTCTACCTGGCATCTCCGGATTTTTATGACGGCGGCAGTGACTGGGTAAAGAAGCACTTGGTAGACCATATCGATATATCTGTGAGCGGTAAAGCTGAGTTCGATGTCCCGCTCGCCTATGGCGATTATTATGACGAAAACGGTAATATTATACTTACGGTTACTGAGCCGAGGAGTATCCATCTTCAGAAGGAAGTCGCCGTCAGCCAGAAAAACATCCGTACGGCCGAAATAAATGCAGAGCTCGAGGACGGAACCCCGATTGACGATGCTTTCTACATTTCCGGATATACCTCTAATGCCCAGTCGGATTACAGTCTTCCGCAGGTGCGTATTGAAGGTATGTTCAAAGTGGCAAACCTGCCGGATGTCCCCTGGTATACCGGCGGAAATGACCCGAGTATAAAGGCGCAGCGTCTACAGAACATAATATGGTATAACATTGTGGCTACAGAACCGGACGTTGTCTTTGAATATGAGGATCCTGTTCTTGGCAAGCTCTATGACAGGAACGGGAACGTTATTACGATAACCGGTGATGTTACAATACCCTCTCGTATTCATTACTGGAAACGGCCGGACGCCAATGGGAAAGGTGGAAATGAGTGTCCGCCGCTGCAAGAAGGATTTGTTATTTATCAGTATGTATGGGATGGAGCAATTCATACATTTAATAACTCCGGTATGGACTTCGAGCTGGTCGGCGATGTGGATGTCAAGATCGAGCCGGTAGCCGTTGAAATTCAGAAACATGTCGTGGACGAAGAAGGAAATGAGCTGGATCCAAATAAAACTCTTGACGGTATTTCCTTTGACGTCTATGAAAACGCAGGGGCTTCCCCTGCAGAGGTTGCAGGTCTTGACGTTGGAGCCTATGATACTCCGGCAAACTACAGCGGATACAGATATCACAGTTCTAATCCGCTTGACTACGAATCTGACAGCGAGAACAATAATACGGTCTACAACTACACGCTGCCTCAGGGAATGATCTACATCCAGGAGGATAAGGACACTATCCCGGATAAAATTACCGACAAGAATGGTGACGTATGGATCTACAAAGAGACACGCATTGAGACAGAATATGTCTGGCGCGGCTCCGGAGATGAAGGGAAACGCCATGTCAGCGAGACAAGCACCAAAGAAAGCGGTGATTACAAGAGTATCCCGGAAGTACTTGGTCAGTATGAAGGGACCGACGGCAGTAACCTGAACAATGAGTTCCTGGAGTTTTATGTTTACAATGTCTACGAGAAACCGCAGCCGCACAAGAAGGAGATCGCTCCGTTTGAGGGAACAGAATCACTCGGAGGAGTTAAACCTGAAGGCGAGATCACCTATGAGATAAGCTACGAAAACTACGAGAAAGCTCCGGCTGTGGTGTACATCACAGATACGCTTGATCCGAATGTTACCTATGTTTCATCGAGCGACAACGGCACGGAGAACGGCGGAGTAGTAACGTGGACTCTGCCTGATGTACCTGCAGGTACAAAGAGCACGGTTACCCTTACCGTAAAGGTAAAGAAGGAAGCCATGCAGATGAAAGGCGGCCCCGGAAAGGTAGTCAACGGAGGGGAGACCGCCAGCGTAAAGGTGGGCGATGACAAGGCCTATACACTCGAGGTTGTAGAGAACCCGGTTCCGGATCTTAAGAGAAGCCTTGAAGGTACCGCATGGTTTGACAATAATGAGGACGGCGTTCGCGCAGACGACGACCCGCTCCTTCCGAACGTTCCGGTATCCCTGTTTAAGAAGGGTGAGGACGGAAATTATGAACCGGTCGGAACGACTGTCACGGATGGAAACGGTCACTATGCATTCGACAACCTTGATGCAGGCGAATACAAGATTGTGTTCGAACGCAAACAGGGTACGACCACAAAAGCTGATGAACCGGACGGACACAACTCCATCGCGGAAGGAGTCAATGACGATACCGGATATCCCGAAATGTCACAGATAACCGGAGTCATCATCCCTGATGACGACGAGCTGATCGATATGTACAATGCCGGAACCCTTCCGGACGGACACTATGTGAAGAAAAATCAGGACAGCGGATTTATCGCCAATGAACCTGTTCCTCCGGTCAAGAAGGAAAGCGAGCCGTTTGAAGGAAACGGTGAGCTTGGCGAGGTGGGCGTAAATTCCGAGATCACCTATGAGATCACCTACAGGAACTATCATGGAGATCCGGCTGATATTGTTATAACAGATACGCTGGATCCTAACGTAACGTATGTATCCTCGTCTGACAACGGCGTCCATGCAGGCGGTGTTGTGACATGGAACCTTACCGGCATTAATCCCGGACATAAAGGAACTGTAACCCTTACTGTAAGAGTAAAGGCAGACGCCCTCGAAGCCAAGGGAGGCCCGGGCAGGGTAGTGAACGGTGGAACCGGTGCGACTGTTAAAATAGGAAACGATGATGCAGTCACGCTTGACGAAGTAACAAATCCGGTGGCTCCGGTCAGCCGCGCAATACAGGGCGTTGCCTGGTTTGACGCCGACGAAGACGGCACCCGCGGCGATGGAGACGAGCTGCTTCAGGACGTTCCGGTCATTCTTTATAAGATGAATGATCAGGGTGAATACGAACAGATCAGGGAAACCACTACCGATGAGAACGGCTTCTACGAATTCAGCAGCCTGGAGGACGGTTCTTACAAGGTCGTATTCGACAGGAAGCAGAAAACTACAACAAAGGCTGATACACCGACGGGCACAAACTCTATCGCTGAAGGAGAGAATGATGAGGACGATTATCCGAAGGATGCTGTCATCACCGGTATTGTGCTTCCGACAGACGATGAGCTGATCGAGCGCGTAAAAGACGGGACACTGCCGGACGGCCGTTATGTGAAAGAGCACCAGGATGGCGGTTTCGTTCCAAACGATCCTGTATCGCCGGAAAAGAAGGAGACCTCTCCTGATCAGGGAACCGGCACTCTTAAAGCAGTAAATGTCGGCGACGATATCACCTACGAGATCACATACAGAAACTATCAGGCAGATCCTGCTGATATAGTAATCCGCGATACGCTGGATGAAAATGTTACTTTCGTCTCTGCATCTGACGGTGGAGCGAATGAGAACGGAATTGTTGTCTGGACTATAGAAGGTGTAGAACCGGGTGAAACAGGCAGCGTAACTCTTACCGTAAATGTCAAAGAAGAGGCAAGAGAAGGAAACGGCGGCCCGGGCTCGGTAGTTAATGGCGGCAGCACCTCAACTGTCAAAGTCGGCAACGACGATGCCATGGAGCTCAATGCCGTCACGAATCCTGTACCCGATGTCAGGAGAGCCATCGAGGGCACTGCATGGTTCGACGCTGACAAGGACGGCATCCGCGGCGATGATGACGAGCTTCTTCCGAATGTACCTGTTACCCTTTATAAGAAGGGCGACGACGGAGAGTATGAAGAAGTTGACAGCACTATAACAGACGAAAACGGCCGCTATGAATTCGATGACCTTGAAGACGGAGAGTACCGCGTGGTGTTCGACCGCAAGGAAGGAACTACCGTAAAGGCGGATGAGCCGGACGGAGCAAACTCTATCGCGGAAGGCCACAATGATGAAGACGGATATCCGGAGAATGCGGACATCACAGACATCACCTTCCCGACCGATGCTGAGATCATCGAGATGTACAACAACGGCGGTCTTACAGAGCCGCGTTATGTAAAGGAGCATCAGGACGGCGGATTTATCGCCAATGAGCCTGTACCTCCAACAAAGGAGGAGACTTCTCCTGACGAAGGCATCGGAGATCTCAAAGCAGTCAATGTTGACGATGAGATCACCTATAAGATCACTTATAAGAACTACAAGGGCGATCCGGCAGACATCGTTATAAGGGACGAGCTTGATCCGAACGTGACATTCGTATCCGCATCGAACGGCGGAACAAATGAGGACGGCACAGTAGTATGGACGATCGCACAGGCCGCTCCCGGAACCGAAGACTTTGTGACCCTCACTGTCAGGGTCAATCCTGAAGCAAGGGAAGCAAACGGCGGCCCGGGATCAGTCGTGAACGGCGGAGAAACTGCAACAGTCAAGGTCGGAAACGACGACGAAATGACCCTTGATACAGTTACAAACCCGGTACCGGATATCTCCAGAAGCATCGAAGGTACCGCATGGTTTGATGCCGACGAAGACGGTGTCAGAAACGGCGACGACGAACTCCTCCCGAACGTACCGGTAATTCTGTACAGGAAGGGTGAAGACGGAGAGTACGAGGAGGTCGGCAGCACCGTAACAGACGAAGACGGCCACTATGA
>JAFUCO010000069.1 GCA_017459635.1 Blautia sp.
ACTTAACATTATCGTGTTTTCAGCATGCCAATAAACAGACACGATGGAGACACGGTAGTGCTGTACGGGAGTATTGTGCCTGCCCGACGAGACAGAGCCTTACTGAGACTTAGGCGAGAAGGCTCTTCCTGATCGTCTTAGTCTCAGTTAGGCTCTGGCTCGGAGGATAAGCAGGCACCGACTCCCGTACAGCACTACCGTGTCTCCATCGTGTCGTCCGGATTGCCAAAAACTTCCTGCCTCATGAGTCCCAAAATCACAGTAAACCGTTCCTTATCTTTTTATAAAAGCTTTCAATTTCAGAAAAAAGTGTTATGATATGCGGAGGGACAGCGTCTGTATATTTCAAAGCGTGTGTCCCCAGGATATACATCCTGCAGTATCGTACATCCGGAACCACCGGCTGTATACTACATAAAAGATCATCGCAACGTCTGTGTCTGCTCTGCGGACGCAGGCAGGCTTACAGAACAGGAGTCATTCATGAAATTAAACCCTTATTGTATAAGATGCCAGTTAGATAAACAGGAAGAGAGGATCCGTGGTTTTGAGGATAAGAAGAAAAAGATGGATTATATGCGGTATGTCCTTAAGACCCTTTATGAAGCCGGGGATGAATCGTGTGCGCCTGCAATCTCACACACCTTCAGAAAATATTATTCCAGGTACTGGAATGTGCCTGAGAAGGATTTTACGGACATTAAAAGAGAATATAATAGCCTGATGCTGAATCTTGAAGACCGGATCTATAAGGAAATAAAGGGATCTGACGATCCCCTTAAAGCTGCGCTCCTCTATGCCCGCACAGGGAACTATATTGACTATGCGGCTCTTCCCGACGTTAATCCGGACACTCTGCTTCAGCTCCTCTTTTCGGACCTTAAAGGCAGCATAGACAACCTTGAATACAGTATTTTCCGCTCTGAGCTTGAAAGCGCAGGCACTCTTCTGTACATCACAGACAACTGTGGTGAGATCGTGCTCGACAAGCTTGTGATACGACTTCTCAATGAAAAGTTCCCGCAGCTTCGTGTCACCGTTCTTGTTCGAGGCGGCCAGACGGTAAATGATGCTGACATGACGGATGCAGAAATGTGCGGGCTCACACAGCTTGTTCCGGTTATCAGCAGCGGCAATCAGGTGCCGGGAACATATTTTCCGCTTTTGTCGGACGAGAGCCGCGCGGCGCTTGAAACCGCTGACATGATCATCTCAAAAGGTCAGGGGAACTTTGAAACCCTCCACGACTGCGGCCTTAATATCTACTACCTGTTCCTGTGTAAATGCCAGTATTTCCAGGACATGTTCCATGCTGAAAAGCTGCAGGGAATGTTCGTAAACGAGCGCCGTCTATGATCTTCCGTCATATACCATGAGTAATAGTCGGAGCCGTCAGTTCAATTCCGGCATTCTGTATTTGTATCGGGCCGTGCATCAGACTCAACGGTATCTTTTCCTGCAAAGCCCCGGCATCCGCCGGTGGCTTTATCTTTCTTCAGAACAAAGCCTGATTATCCCGTTACGGTCCCGTCGGATACCGTGGTTACACCGGTATCCTTAAATATAGAATAATCTTCGACGTCCGCCAGCTTGCTCCACCCGGCCTGCGCCATCATCTCGTCACCTTTTTCTATTCCGGCTCTCACGATAATGTGTGTGGCGCCGGCATTACGGGCGACAACAGGAATCACATCCATATATAATTCAGGCATGGCGAGCAGCTGATATGCATGGAAGGCATCTCTGCTCTGGTTGCCGTCTCCTCTTCGCCCGTAAAGCATTTTTATCTCAGGAGCATAAACGCGAAGGTACGAGGCAATAAAATCATCCGTGGCCACGCAGTAATTATCTGCTTCTTCCGAAAGAATCAGGTCAGCCACTGAGGCAACCACACCCGGTACCTTTTCGATATTGGCGGGTTTTTCATAAAATGAGCCTACTGACTGGCCCCTGGCACAGAAAGCAATTACTGCTGCTGCCGCGCATATCGCCGGAATCCTCATCCATGTTTTTGGAAGCAGCTTTATCAGGCAGGTGAATGCAAGTCCCACAATGAGAAACCCCGGTATCACCCACAGGTACCGCCAGTAGACGCTCTCCTCAGATATTTTTGTCATAATGTTTTCTGTAACCGGCAGGAAAAAAACTGCGGCAAGAAAAGCCGTAACACTTACTGCCGGAATCAGCCTGTGGTTTCTGAACGCGAAAACAGCTGCTATGATAAAACAGATGATCACCAGCCAGCCCATATAGCTTTCGCCCCAGTACATCTGCCAAACCTGCAGAGAATTATTCAAACTATCAGTCATAATAAAGCTCCTCCTGACAACAATTAAGGATATCTAAAGCGCACATCCAATTCCGCTTAAAAGCTTCATCTGATCATAAGATATGTAATGCCGAGTATTACAGCCGGCGAAACGGCGGCAGCTCCCATCAGAAACCTTCTGAAGCTTTTATTTGCAGCTGTACCATAAAGAGTCAGAGTACCCACAATGACCGGTGCCAGAATGACTCCCATCGAAGAAAGCAGACATGCTCCGCAGACCCCCATAAACAGGTTGATTCCGTAAAGCTCCGTTTTTTTATCTGCCAGTATTTCAAGCCCCATATAAAACAGCATCGGAAGCCAGATACCCGCCAGGGATCCTTTGCCCTGCCATACCCTTCCCAGCAGGAATACGCTGCTGTTGAACCTGGAGTATCCTGAAAACCAGGTAAACACGATGCAGAGAATAAGGAAAGTGCCCTGCATATCATAGTCCCGCGGGAAGAAATGCCTGGACAGCATATACCATACCGAAAACGCAAGCGGGATATAGGCAAGCGGCAGCCCAATATGTGCCATTGCAGCCGGATGCATCCCTCCGCACAGTATCGACATCATGGCGAGAAAGGTAGGGTTCTGTGAAAGCACATAGCGGCTAGGAAGATTATAGTAAGGATTGCCTGTATAAGGATTTATCTTAAAAATCGTATCAGTGAATTTTTCCGTCACCGCTGTTGCTACATAAAAGCCGTCATCCGCATCATAGTGGGCAAATACGGCAACGAAAACTGTCAGCGCAGCCATCATGGCTGCGGCCAGAAGCAGTATAACTGCTTTCTTCCACTCAGTTTTTTCCTTTTCTTCCCATTGCCCGGCATTCCCGGCATAAAGCCCAAATCCCAGCACCGCAGTAAGCGCAAGAACTCCGCCATATAAAATACACAGCACATGCAGCGGCTGCCCGGCAACAAGCATCAGAAGGGCAAGTGCCTCTGCCAGTGCCAGCATATACGCGTGCCCGCATATGAAGGCATTAATAAGACTGAATCTCTTGTTTTTACGGACGAAGCATGCACCTGCAGCTGTCGGTATTATGATCATCCATAGTATTATTAAAAGAAGGTTTATTATCTTCACCGGTTTTCCTCCTGCTCATAATATGCTACCGGCAACAGCACCGCCTTTTTTGTATCTGCCGGGTGTTACACCCTTGTATTTGCGGAAGGTGCGAATAAAGTAGCTGAGATCGTTGAACCCGCATTTGTAGGCCACTTCGGTGATGGAATCGTCTGTCGCTGCCAGCTGGAAGCAGGCCTGCTCTATCCTCTGCCTGTTCAGGTAATCCATAGGCGACTGATGGGTCATCTCGGAAAAAAAGCGGCAGAAGTATCTTGGCGACATGGAAACTGCACCGGCTATGTCAGACAAGGATATCTGCCTGGCATAATTCTTCTCGATATAGTCTACGACCTGTTTAAGCTGAACTACTCTTCTGTAATCTCTTCTTTTCCGGGTAATGCTTTCAAGATAATAATGATTTCCGAAAATAATGCCGAAAAAGTGGTAAAATTGTCCGATTACCGTCAGCTCATAACCATCCTTGTGTTCGCGGAACGCCTCAAAAATATCATCCGCTGCCCGTACAGCATCCTGCTGAAGGGATGTCAGATGGTTGTAGACGATCACTTCGTGCTGAAATATCTTCTGCAGATAAGGCGTAATCACAGTAGAGCCGCGCAGCAGTGAATTAAGGTCAAATACAATGCATTGATAGGTACAGTTGTCTTCAGGAATCCCTGAATGCAGGACACCGCTGTGTATAAAAATCACATCTCCTGCCTGAGCGCGGTATGTTTTTTCATCAAGTGTAACAACAAATGAACCTGTAAGTATCCGGATGATCTCAAACTCAACGTGCCAGTGATAACTCATCACGTAGCGCGGATGGTCTGAGTCTATATCGTGAAATTCATAAGGAAATTCATATGTACCTCTCAGCCGGTTTTCATTTCGTTCAGGATCATGCATCGCTGATTCCTCCATACTGTAAGGGTATAGATTCTGTTCAGTTCATAGTGTGCTGAAGATTTCTATCAATCATGTGAAAAGAAGTGAATATTGTACTATTTTTTACGATTATAGCACAAGACACAGAGGCTTAACAAGTGTATAATACAAATATAACAGTTTTTGAGACATATGCAGTATTTGTCTCGACGCCGCATTTACTGCGGGCACAAGCAGGTAGTAAATGGGCGGGTAAAAGTTTTATACGGCTTCAACAATTTATAATGGAGGTAATTTCTAATGAGCGACAGCAGAAAACTGATCGGCGGACGCCCTGTTATCGGAATCCGTCCTGTAATCGATGGAAGAAAAGGACCGCTTGATGTCAGAGGATCACTTGAAGAGCAGACCATGGGCATGGCTCTTAAGGCTAAAAAGCTTTATGAAGACAATCTTCGTTATGCTGACGGCACTCCGGTAAAGGTCGTAATTTCCAATACAACGATCGGCCGTGTACGTGAAAGCGCAGCCTGCGCTGAACAGTTCAAAAAAGAAGGCGTTGACATCACTCTTACCGTTACACCTTGCTGGTGCTATGGTTCAGAGACAATGGATATGGATCCAAACACCATCAAAGGTGTGTGGGGTCTTAACGCTACCGAGCGTCCAGGCGCAGTCTATCTTGCATCCGTTCTGGCAACACATGCACAGAAGGGTCTGCCGGCATTCGGAATGTACGGAAAAGACGTACAGGATGCTGACGACGAAGTTATTCCGGATGACGTAGTCGAGATGCTGCTCCGCTTCGGCCGTGCTGCTGTTGCCGTTGCATCACTCCGCGGCACCTCCTATCTGCAGATCGGTTCTGTTACCATGGGCATCGGCGGTTCCATCATGGATCAGGATTTCATCGAGTCATATCTTGGCATGCGTGTTGAATCTGTGGATGAGGTTGAGGTCATCCGCCGCATGAGCGAAGGCATCTATGACGAGGAAGAATTCCAGAGAGCTCTTGCCTGGACAAAGGAGAACTGCAAAGAGTGCTTCGACAAGAATCCAGACTGGATCCAGAAATCCCGCGAAGTCAAGGATGAGCAGTGGGAGTTCACCGTTAAGATGTACATCATCATCAAGGATATGATGAGAGGAAATGACAAGCTGGCTGAGAAATTCCCGGAGGAAGCTCTTGGACACAATGCCATCGCAGGCGGTTTCCAGGGCCAGAGGCAGTGGACAGACTTCTATCCCAACTGTGACTATCCGGAAGCTTTCCTTGCTACCTCATTTGATTATGACGGAGCTCGTGAGCCTTACATCCTTGCTACCGAAAACGACATTCTGAACGGACTTTGCATGCTCTTCCAGAAGCAGCTGACCGGCAGGGCTTCAATGTTCTCGGATGTTCGTACCTACTGGAGCGGAGACTCTGTAAAACGTGTTACCGGTTATGACATCGAGGGCCATGCCAAAGATGCCGACGGTTTCATCCACCTTATCAACTCCGGTGCATCAGCACTTGATTTTGCAGGCGTATGCACAGACGAAAACGGAAACCCTGTCTGCAAGCAGTGGTGGGATGTAACTGACGAGGATATCAAGAAGATCTCTGAAGCCACCGAGTGGGCTCCGGCTGACAACGGATATTTCCGCGGCGGCGGATATTCTTCAAGATTTGTGACCAAGGCTGAGATGCCGATCACCATGATGAGACTCAACCTTGTAAAAGGCCTTGGACCGGTTCTCCAGATCGCTGAAGGCTGGACTGTAGCACTTCCCGATGAGGTTACTGATATCCTCTGGAAGAGAACCGACTACACATGGCCATGCACGTGGTTTGCACCGCGCACCGATGGAAAACCGGGCAGCGCTTTTGAAAATGCCTACACTGTAATGAGAAACTGGGGCGCTAACCACGGCGCATCTGTCTATGGACATGTAGGCGCTGACCTGATCACAATGGCTTCAATGCTCCGCATCCCGGTCTGCATGCACAATGTTCCGGATAAAGATATCTATCGTCCGGCAGCATGGAACGCATTCGGAACACAGGATAAAGAAGGCGCAGATTACCGCGCATGCGCAGCGTTTGGACCGCTCTACAAAAAATACAAATAAGCTTTTTTAAAAAAAGGCCTGTGAAAAAAAGTTTTTTCACGGGTCTTTTTCCTTTCAGGATATTTTTCTTAGCGAAAGGCAGCTTCTCCGGAAAGTGTGGGGGGAAAACGCTCTCAGAGTTGCGAAGCCCGACGTTTTCCCCCCACACCCCCCTTTCCCCGGGCACGCTTCTATTTGTGACCTTCACGATAAGACAGAGGACGGTTCTTAAATATAATAGTCTATGCCTCTCATGAGGAGGTAGTAGTAGTTCATGCCGTAGGCTGTGTGGAGGAGGATCAGGGCGGAGCCTGCGAGGAAGTAGAGTTTGTGGTACAGGTCGGCTTTCAGCAGGCTGGCTTTTTTTATGTAGTCTTTTACATTTACTATGAAGAGCGGTACGAGGTGCATGTATACCATGAAGGCGAATACCTGCATTCCCCAGAGGAAGCCTCCATTGTTCATTCTGGTTCCGCTTTCCATCAGGAACATGGCTTCTATTATGCCCACTCCGAATGCTGCATAGACGAATATCATGCTTCGCGGCAGTTTTTTTCTGTTATAGTACAGTACTATCAGCGGGAAGAAAAGTCCGGTAATGTATTTCATGATGAAAGACCTTAGTCTTTCCTGGAAGAAGTAGATCGAGAGGCCGGCTATTATGTGATATCCAGGTTCTTCTGCGCAGAGTGTCCGGTACTGTACGATCATAAGTACAACAGATGGAATTATGGGCAGCACGAGCAGCACTGCGTTTATCAGACTGAGCTGCTTTGTTATAAGATCCTTCAGCAGGAATATTGCCAGGGTTACGGAAAACACCATCAGAAAACCTGTTTTCATAAGAGTTGCAAGGAATGCCATTCCGCAGGTAAGCACCCAGTGCATCCAGGATATTCTTTTTTCATCCAGGCATATCCGGTACAGTTCTGCAAAAAAGTACATTGCCAGAACAGCAAAAAGACGCATCGCTATGTAAGGCGGGTTGTGCCAGGGCTGTGCTACGAGGGATCCGGCATAGTACCTCCGGAACATCGGAACCGGAACACTTGTCAGAAACATAAGTGCTAAAGCACACAGCATGGCTCCCCACCGTTTCATTGATAAATGCTTTTCTATGAACAGTGAGGCGGCTGCCCAGGTAAAGGCAGTTACAAAACCTAAAAACAATGCGACAGCATATTTGAAGCCATTGGTTGCTTCCATCAAAGCTCTTATGATAAGCAGCAGGGCTCCCTTACCTCCTGTGACCGCAGCATCTATCTGGGATGGCAGGTCGCTTGGATACTGCTGGTTATAAATTATTGCCTGACGGTAAAAAAGAAATGAAAAGAACGCCGCCAGAATGACCACCCACAGAAGCAGGATCACATTGTCCTTAATTCTTCGAATCTTATCTGTTTTCATACATACTCCCTGTTTTATCCTGTCAGCTTATATGCCCTGATCGATACTCTGACAGGTCACGATAATCAATAGATACAGGCCCTGATCAATATTCTGACAGTTCACAATATATCAATAGATATAAGCCCTGATCAATAATCTGACAGCTCACAATATATCAATAGATATAAGCCCCGATTATTATTCCGTGGAAATAGTAGAAGCCTGAGGCCACGTGAAGGGCCATTAATATGAATCCTGCTGTCAGGTATGCCCTGTTTCCTTTTGTCCTTTTCTGATTCCCGTTACGGTATTCGTTGAAATCCCTGAGGAACATTGCAGTTACATACACGAACAGAACATATCCAAGAATGAACTGTCCCCACAGGAAATTACCGTGGGTCTGTCTGGGGCCGTCCTCCATGATGAACATTCCCTCAAGAACCGCCCACACGTATGCCCACGCCGCAACTCCGGCTCCGTTCTCAAGCCTGTGACGGTTGTGAATATACACCATAATCGGAAGCGGCAGGGCTGTCACGAATCTCATAACAGAGATTACGATGGTATCATTGAAGTAAAAGATGGAAGGTGCGAATACGATGCCGTTCATCCCGTCGAACAGCATGTGAGCCTGTATCGGCAGCACCGCTATGGCCGGAAGTACTACGCAGCCCAGCAGGAATTCATTTTTAAAAGTATTTCTCTTTCCGAAAAAGTCTATGAGGAT
This sequence comes from Blautia sp., assembly GCA_017459635.1. Taxonomy (GTDB): domain Bacteria; phylum Bacillota; class Clostridia; order Lachnospirales; family Lachnospiraceae; genus Blautia_A. Next base: position 8,487 of record JAFUCO010000069.1, read on the forward strand.
AAACACCAGCAGTCCCGGCGCAAAACCCATAAGGAAATTAGGCTTCAGGCTGGTTGCGATTACCAGCATCACACAGGTCAGGATCCAGTATTTCCAGGAGATCCTCTTTTCTTTTCTGTAGATCTCGTGCAGGGGGCCGAAGAAAATCATGGTGAGGATCGCTAACGGCCTCATGGCATTATAGGTCATATTGTGCCACGGCTGTGAGATTATAGACCCCAGGTAAAACCTTGGGAACAGTACCGGAACATAAATATTTGTAAGCGGCAGAAGGCAGAAAGAAGCTATCATGCTCATATATCTGCCGATCTCAAACCTCTTCTCAAGAAGAAGCGCAGTGCAGATAAACGCAGCGCCAATAGTCAGGCCTTCAAGGAGCGCTATGGAATAGACCGTATACCTTGTAAAGACAAGCAGCCATTTCATCAGAAGAAAAATGATGGAATAGTTTGCCATGTAAAGCGCCTGATTGATATGCGCCGGAAGGTCGCTCATATACCCTCCGTTGTATGCGATTGCCTGAAGGAAGAACAGGATCGAGGTCAGAAGCGAAATGAGCAGTCCGGCCTGTATCAGGATCGTATTGTCCCTTACCCTGTCTTCATTCTGTGTTTTGAATCTGGTTTTCAGAGCCGCCTTATAATTCATTGTCACAATATCCTTCCCTTTTTTTCGTAATCCCACACACCAGGATGCAGTGTGTGTTAGTGTTCGAGTCCGCTTGTATCACTTACACCATGAATGTCACAGAGCTCATTTTGATATCCTCTTAAAAACATTCTGAGAAACACTTATCTTCCCGGTTCTAATTTGCCAAGCAGCCGGTTCCAGCCGGATACCTCCATCAGCTTTTTAAGGATAACGGCAAATACCAGGTCTGCTATCAGGACGAAACCAAGTGTCATAAATGCATATTTAAAAGAATACACAAAATCATGCAGGAATCCCGCGCGGATCAGAAATGTATGGGACATATAGATCACAGCCGAATACTTTCCAAGCACTGCGAGCACGTTTCTCAGATACTTTATTTTTGAGACATAATCCATCACGATAAGCATCATCAGCGGTGCAAACAATGCCGTGATGAAGTACGTGTTGAGCCCGCTGTGATCATAAAGCAGATGATAAACAAGCAGCAGGCATATGAGAATCACCGCTTCAACTATCCTGCCCCCGACTGAGGCAAAGCGGCTGCTTATCGTTTCTACCACCCTGTAACGGCGCAGATAAGCTCCGGTGATACCGGTGAGAATGCAGTACTGGAATATATATGTGACTCCTTCCTGATGGAATGCTGTAAACAGCCACAGGAAAATAAGCAGTCCGGTTTCAGCATGATACTTTTCAGACCCTTTAAACAGCAGCACAGCAAGCGGGACGGCAAAGATGATAAGGTGAGCTGCTGCCATGTACCACCAGGTAGGATTCATCATGCCTGCTCCCACCAGGTTTGAAAGCCCCAGCATGTCGAGGAACATATTGTAGATAATATATATCCTGTCCTCGCCGTATACGCTGGTAAGAAGAGCGCCTATGCTGCGGGTGTCGATCACCATTATGACCAGCCCGACAATGTAAACCGGAATAAACGTTCCAAGAAGCCCTGTCTCTCTCCTTATCACGACCCGCCTCACATCCATGTCCTTTTCCATCGATGCTGCTATCCCGTAGCCTGACAGGAGCGCAAATACAAAGATGCTGCAGGCGCCGTATTTTGTAATGATCCCTGTCACGGAGGGAATCAAGTATGCCTGTGCAGAAGGTGCGCCGCTCATGAACGTATCATAGAAGACGTGGTGAAATAGCAGCATCAGGATTATTATGCCCTTCAGAATATTGGTGTCAGACTTCTTAAAAGTACCCATTATCCACTCCTATTTATAAACTTCTGTCAGTACAGAACGCCGGCATGCTGTCAGCTCTGATCTGTCCTGGCTTTTTCATGTACTGTTTTTGAAAGCCAAAGTTATGGCAATTGCAGTTATTTACTTTGTATCTGTTCAGAACACGTTCTGAACAGATACAAAGCAGGCGATGCTCCGCATGCAAAATCGCCCGTTGCCTGCTAAATCTACGTTTTCGTACGCCCTCAGCAGCAAGTGCTTCGGGCTGTTCTGAACATTTACTTTACTTTTTTATATAAACAAGAAACAGGTCATCCTCATGGATAAGCTCATGCCCGCTGTCTTTCAGCATTTCTTCCCATACTTCTTTTTTCTCATCCCACTCTCTAGTCCTGTAGATGACGTATCTGGCGTTTTCGTTCAGGACTTCATCACTCAGTGAGTTTATGCCGGCTCCGTCCGGAAGGGCCATGTAATAATTGTCGATCTCGCCATAATGGGCGATGGTGTTGTCCCACTCGGTATTTTCAGGAGAAATGTCAAAGACCCCGCTCAGGACTTCTTTCTCCTCCAGTATGGAAGCCGTAGTTTCGATGCTGGTATTTCTTTCCTCGGTGTTTCCTGCAAAATAAGTCCAGATTGTACCAATGCCAAGAACCGTCATGAAAACCACAAAAAGCCGTGTAAATGTAAAGTTCCTGGGCTCAGCTCCTTCTTTCCAGTCTCCCATAGCGATCAGCAGCAGTGCCATAAGAAAGCCTGTGTTGATGCCGCGGCAGAGAGTCCAGTACTGTCCTGTATAGAGTGCACAGTATCCCAGCAGGAAGCCGGCAATCAGGAAGATGGCCAGGAAGCAGTTCCCGCTTATCACTTCTTCAAAGACGATCTCGCTCCTCATCTTTATTTTATAGTGAATAGATTTAATGAAAATTATGACTGACCAGATAAGAATGACATCATAGATGATCATAAACCACTGGACTATGCTGATATCGCAATGTACAAGTTCATATATTCCGGCCGACTGAAGGTTTCTGAACATCCCCGCGAACAACGCGCACAGGCCCATGTAGATGCCCTGGGTCTTTGCGATGGTTATAAGGCTTCCTATGGTAGATACCGTGTACGGGGCTATGTACATTGCAGTGGTCTTGTAGGATATAAGTGCATAGGCAAGTGTGAAAACGAAGCTTATGAGTATCCTTGCCCATGCGGGAAGTCCCTTGAGCATGAACCAGACTATCGGCAGCGCCGCCAGCGCAAATATCATGTAAAGGTTGACTGCATAGAATAAGAAGGCAAGTATTACAAGATAGATGATGATATGCCTGATCTTTATCTCTTTAAGTGCCGGGGCATGATCACGTACATAGAGTATGATGCCCGCCAGTATTATGCCGACCGCATATCTCAGCCCCTCTGACATTGCAGTCATGGAAAAGCCTATCGTGATGAAAGAACATGCATACAGGCCGTATATCCATTTAAGCTGTTTTCTGTCCGGGCGGGCCAGGAGGCAGAAAATGAATCCCGCGATAGAAAGAAACAGGATGTTGGCGTATGTCATTGAAAACATATGCCATCCGAATACCATCCCGAATATTACATATGGGATAAGCGGAGCGATGCCCCAGGCTCCGATAGTTCCGACAGGGGCATGCGTACCGTTATAGCCGTAATATCCCAGCGGTTTTCCGGTCGTGAGCAGGGCATTGATCTGGCTCCACCAGCTCACCTCATCATTCATGACCGGGAGCGTTTTGAAAAAGCGCAGCCTGTAGCCGTTCACGTAGAAAAGCAGCTGATTAATGATAAAAGGATAGATCAGGAAAAGAGCATACAAAATATAACGCTGCTTCTCATTTTTAAATGAGTTACCTGTTCTCTTCTGCTTCATGGTTTCTTCCTTTCTCTTTTTATTATCAGTTTCAATCACCATCCCGGCACAGCAGCATATGCACATGCCAGTTTAAACGTATTTTTTGAGACACGCAGGAAATATATCTAAGGTTCTCAGAGTGTCTTGAGACACATAAGAAACATACCTCAGGATTCTCGAGTGTTTCAGGACATATAGAAAACATGTCTCAGGCTCTTCTTAAATATAGAAATAATTGCCCTTCATCAGCCAGTAATAGTAATACAGTCCGCATCCCAGATGCAGCAGCATCAGGATAGTGCCGATAATGCGGTAAAGCCTTTCACTGCCGGCGTTTTTATTTCCCTGCTTCTTTTCCGTAAGGTCCGAAATTAACATCGGGACGGTATAGAGGAACAGAAAGTACGCGTACAGCATCATTCCCCACAGAAAGCTTCCTGCGCCTTCTCTGGCTCCGCCTTCGACGAACAGCATTGCTTCGATAAGTGCTATGTCATATCCGGCTATCACCGCGGCTGTGTCTCTTCGGAGTCTGCGGCGGTTATGCCATAAGACGATGGCAGGAAATGCCAGCCCGCTTATAAACTTCATGATAAAAAACAGAATTCCTTCGCTGAAAAAGAATCCTGAAAGACCGAAGATGATCCTGTATGGCTCTCCCTCTGCCTGAGTGGCAAGCAGATAATACTGCACGAAAAGAAGTATTAAAGACGGGATAAGCAGTGCTCCCATCAACACGGCAGTTTTTATATCTGTTTTCTTCTTTATAATATCAAACAGCAGAAATCCGGTAAGGGCTGTTGCGAATACCATTATGAAGCCGGTCTTCATCAGTGTTGCGAGAAAAGTCATCACACAGGTGAGTATCCAGTACTTCCATGCTATCCTTTTTTCCTCACTGTATATCCTGAATAAGTCGACGAAATAGTACATGGCCGGAAGGGCAAACGCACGCATGGCTATATATGAGATATTCTGCCAGGGCTGCGTCACGATCGATCCGTTAAAAAAACGGGGGAACAGAACAGGAACCGCTATCCCTGTCAAAAACAGAAGCCCAAATGAGAGCAGCCTTGCTGCCGGCATCTTAAATCCGAAATGTCTGTGGATGAAAAGGCACCCGTAAGCCCAGGTAAAGCCCATCAGCAGCCCTTCGAACAGTCCGACTGAATACAGCATATAACCTGTCTTCTCAAGCAGCAGTCTTATAAAGGCAAGAAGCACCGAGGCAGGCCTGGTTGTAAGCGCCATATTTATTATGGTCGGCAGGTCACTTATGTATTCACCGTTGTGCATTATCGCCTGACGGTAAAACACAAAGGAAAAAAAGGCGGCCATAATGAGCGATGCAAGAATTATGATGATGTAATCTTTTATTTTTCTCGTTTTCTCGATATTCATAACGTTCCCTGTGCGTTTCAAGATCAAAGTCCGGACTGCGCCTGCGCATCAAAAAACATATCACCTGCGCTGTCCCGGCATCCGTCATATCTTTGTTCGGGATAGATCAGATATAGTACCATTCTCCATGACAGATTTTTATAAAGTAGACAAGTCCTGTCATCAGGTGACAGGCCATGAGGATAAACCCGCAGATGATGTATGCCCTGCGTACGGCTGTCCTCCCTGCGCCGCCGCTTCTGTACTCATTAAAATCACGGATGAACATGGGCACGCAGTACATGAACAGGATGTATCCCATTATCTCGACGCCCCACATAAAATTGCCGTGAGTCATCCGCATCCCGCTTTCCATGATGAACATGCCTTCCATCACAGCCCAGAAATAGCCCCAGGCTGCTATGCCGGCGCCGTTTATGAGGCGTCTGCGGTTGTAAATATATACCATGACCGGAAACGGCAGGGCGGTCAGGAATTTCATTAAGAAGATGAGCATGCCTTCACTGAAGAAAAAGATCGAAGGCGCAAAAATGATACCGTTCTCTTCATTGAACAGCAGAAGTGCCTGTATCGGAAGGACAGCTGCTGCCGGAAGAACCACCGTTCCCAGAATAAATTCGTTTTTAAAGGTATTTCTTTTCCCGAAAAAATCTATCAGCAGAAATACCAGAAGTGCCGGAGCAAATCCCATAAGGAAATTCGGCTTGACCACCGTGGACAGCACCAGACAGATGCAGGTGCAGATCCAGTACTTCCATGAGATCCGCTTCTCATTTTTATATATTTCGTGCAGCCTTGCAAAAGCACACATTGTGAGTACTGCAAAAGGCCTCATAAAATTATAGGTTATGTTATGCCACGGCTGTGACAATAACGATCCCATATAGTATCGGGGAAACAGGACCGGAATGTAAATGTGCGTGAGCATAAGAAGCCCGAATGCGATGGCCATACTCGTCCATTTGCTGAGCGGAAAGAGCCTCCTTACAGTAAAGGTGGTGCACAGAAACGCGGCTCCCACCGTAAGGCCGTCAAGAAGGCCGATAGAATAGTTGAGATAATGTGTCCCGGTATAGATCCATTTTATGAGAAGGAACACTATGGAATAATTATCCTGTGTAAGGGCATAGGATATGTGTGAGGGCAGATCGCTTCCGTACGAGCCTTCAATATTAAGTGTCTGCATGTAAAAAAGGATCGATGTAAGGACAGACAGAAGGATCGCGCTAAGGACAATTATATAATTGTCCCTCCAGCGGTCCTCATCGATCATTCCGGTTTTAGTTTTGATCTTCTCTGCAAAATCCATGACTTAAGCGTTCCCTCTCCCCAGTGTTTCTGTCCATTTATTCATCCGTTTGAGCGGTGAATTTGACCCGTCTGTTTACTCAGTACATTTATTCAGTATTGTTTTATCTGTCTGTCTTATCCGTATGTTTTATCTGTCTGTTTTATCTGTCTATTTTATCTGTCTGTTTTATCCGTCCGTTTTACCGGTATGTGTGCAGTTTAAAAATCCCACCCTGCTGCCGGCAGGACCAGCCGGAAATAGCTGATAATGGTATTGATAACCCAGATTCCGGCGATCAGCCAGTAAATAATGCTTCTGATTTTTTCATTCTTTACTGTTTTTCCGAGTATCCACCCGTAACCGGTAGTTACGAAATACATTACCGCGATAGATGAGGATATCATGTACCGTCCCTGTGCCTGCAGGTCATTGTAGTACGAATATACAAACAGCAGGATAAACGGTATCACCATTCCGGCCGCCATGAAAAAGTTGTACACTCCGCGGCTGTGAAGTCCCCGGTAGGTAACGGTCTGTCTGACGCGGCTTATGTTCCCGTCCGGATAACGGGTGACCGACACATCCCGCGTCTTCCACCTGAAGTTTTCACGGAACGGCACAAATACAAACACAAATCCGGCAAAGACAAACAGGATATACACCTTGTACATCCATTCTTCCATAAAGATGGTATAGTGGCCGAACGCGCAGATAAAGCTGTACAATGACATAATAAACCAGTTGTGCGGCCAGCCTCCCGCCTGGTAGAGAAGCATGTCCTTATAGGACATTCCCTCTTTCTCGGGGGTCCAGTGAATAGAAGGCTTCAGTTCATCAATGGCGTACATCTCGCCGGATATCTTTGTCGCTTTAAGCCCGAAAATATCCCCGTCATACAGGATTCCGTTCCGAATAAATGTCCACAGCGCTATCACCATCACTATCGCGGCGATAAAAAGCCCGCTTTTCAGCATCTGCAGGGCTCTTTCCTTAAGGCTTCCATTCTCATCATCGAGCAGATGGCTCACAAGGTAAAAGAAAAAGCTCATAAGCACCCAGCCGTAGGCATTATAGTACGATAAAAGACAGAAGCCCATGCCGACCGCAAGGATGATGTTGTTCCTGCGGGTCCAGCCCTCGTCAAGATATCTTGTCCAGGCATACAGTATCACGGCGGTGGTAAAGATAGCCATTGAATCGTTGTTCACATATGTCCCGACGAAAAGAAGCTCCGGCAGAAACATGACAAGGCAGTTCATCAGCCATCTCCGGCTGTCCTTAAACAGCCTCCCGGTTATCTTCGGAACCAGGGCTGCCGTAGCAGTGGTGAACACAACTCCCGTAAACCTTGCGGCACAGATCAGTACCTTGTCCGCAGTCGAAAATATGGCCGCTATCTTCATGAACAGCGCTGAGATGATGTACGAGAGCATAGGGTAAAAGGCATACGAAATGCCCCAGAGTTCATTCCGGACCTCCGGGTCATAGCCGTTCGGAAGGCGGCCATGATCGTAGATGTATTTCGGGATCATAAACCGCATGTTTTCATCCGGGCCGGCCGGCGGCTGGTTTGCAAGTGACCACGCAAAGGTCAGTGCAAATACCAGTCCGACGAAGCCTATATACACATATTTTTCAATGTGTCCTTTTTTTTCCATATAATGTCAGATCCTTTTCAGGGAGAAATCCTGGCTTTCCAGTGTAAGGTTCGGGTTGTAGTAGGGATCCGGGGTCTCAAAGATCCCGGGCCAGTGTTTTTCAACCGTAGCGATCTCACGGCCGAACCTTTCGATCTTCTCCGGAGTATCCTCGAGCCCGCGGGACTTGGACTCGTAATGATAAAGCTCACAGTACGGGTTGTAAACAACCAGATAGCCGGCATGGCGCACCTTCAGGCAGAAGTCAACATCATTAAAGGCTACCGCAAGATCAGTGGAGAGTCCGCCAACCTCTTCAAATACATCGCGGCGCACCATCATGCAGGCAGCGGTCACTGCGCTGTAATCCTGGGCACATATGATGCGGTGGCAGTATCCGGTGTTCTGCCTGGGCTGCTGTACAAAGGCATGCCCTGCAATACTTCCGAATCCGATAATGACTCCCGCATGCTGTATAGTGTCATCACCATAGTAAAGTCTGGCTCCGACAATGCCTACGTCGCGCCGCATGCAGTATCCGAGGAGCTCCTCTATCCAGTCGTCGTTTATAACTTCGGTATCATTGTTCAGCAGCAGCAGGTAATCGCCGTTTGCTTCGGACGCTCCGAAGTTGTTGATGGCTGAATAGTTGAACGGGCCGTCATAGTATATGACACGTACCTTATCATTTGTCTCCTCCAGCCCTTTATAGAACTCAAAGGTCTCCTCTTCCGTACTGTTGTTCTCGATAACGATGATCTCAAAGTTCGTGTAATGGGACTTCGCCATTATAGAGTCGATGCATTTTGTCAGATCCTCGATATGATCCTTGTTCGGGATCAGTATCGATACCAGCGGCTGTTCGGGCCACATGTATCTGGTACGATACAGACCGGGGTATTGACCCAGTGCCACAGAAGCAGGAATACCGCAGCGGTCAAAATGCTCCTGAAGCGCCCTCTGTCCGGCTGAGAACGCATAGCCTTTGCTCTCCGGATTACCGGAGGTAGACTGGTCATAGGCTCTCCAGTGATAGAGGATGCGCGGTATATGGCGGATCTTGTCGGTGTTCTCTGTACAGCGGAGGACAAAATCATAATCCTGCGCCCCGTCAAACTCCGGACGCAGCTGTCCTACACGTATAAGCAGCTCACGGCTTATGACCAGGAAGTGGCATATATAGTTTACCGTATACAGAAGATCCGGATTGAAATCAGGTTTAAAATGAGGCTCAAAGAACTGGGTTCCCTTCCCTGACATCTTATCCTCGTCGGAATAGATCATCTCGGTGCCCGGGTATTTATTAAGCACCTTGGCAACCTCAAAAAGAGCATCCGGTGTAAGCGTATCGTCATGATCCGCGAATCCGATAAAATCGCCTGTTGCTGCTTCTATCGCGGCGTTGGTATTCTGCGCGATCCTGAGCTTTTCTGTATGGCGGATAACACGGATGCGGCTGTCAGAATTCTCAAGCTCTGTGAGAAGCTCGGAAAGCGGCGAGTCCTCCCCGCTTCCGTCCGAGAGGCACAGTTCCCAGTTGGAATAGGTCTGGGCGCGTATCGAATCGACAAGCGCGTTCAGGAAAAACGGATCCGTCATATACAGCGGGACAACAATTGAAATCCTTGGCATATATGGGAAAATGAGGTTTCTCTGCTTTTGAAGCTGTTCCTCGCTCCGGAGGTGCTTCGGCAGCCAGTCCTCATATTTCATCGGGCTGAAGTGCTTTTCTCTTATCTTCTGCGCCAGAGGATCGGCTATTATTCTCGGCCCTTTGGCCTCAAGAAAATGCACCGTCCTTTTTGCGGCTTCACGAACCCCGCGGTTCACAAGCTCTTTTGGTCCCTTTGTACCTAGATAGCGCATGCTTTTGGAAAAATAGCCGGTCAGTTTCCCGTTAAGCTTTGTGATCAGGGAAATACCGGTCCTGTGCACTACCTGGTGTCCATCACGGTCACGCATGACCAGATATGTATAGTTTCCTCTTACATTCTCTGCTTCGATCTGAAAACCGCACATAGGATCAATGTGGCACTCGGTAAACATATTCATGACATCCGAACGAATGCCCTTCTCGACCTTTACATCGATGCGTCTTTTGTTGTCATCATACAGATGGATCCTGACCGGGGTTTTTGAAGCTGCCCAGCCGCGAATATAAAGCTTGCCTCCGGCTTTTTCATACGCTTCGGCTTCTATAAAGAACTGAGGTTTTCCCCTTCTTTTTACAAGATCTGAAACCGGAAGCTTCAGCCATCTGTGCTTTTCACCTTCATATGTATAGAAGATCTCAAAATTCCTGTAACCGGAAATGTCCTCAGGAAGAAATACCTGGAGGCCTGCATATCTGGCATTTGACTCCGGATCAATGTGCACTCCGGAAAGCACACCCGCGGACGGATACAAAAACAATTCTGAAACCACTGTATCATTGTCAAGCATTGCAGTTACGCTGCATTTGTCGGGCAGAATCCCCTGAACCAGGTAGACATCCTCCCGGTCAAGCTGAAACCGCTCTCTTACCACGATAAAATCTTGTGTCGTCATCTGTTCGTTTCCTCTTTTCCCTCAAAGACGGTTTTCTCACGGCATTCCGTCCCAAGCAGTGTAAGATTCGGATTGTAGCACGGATCTCCGTTTCTTATATAATCCCCGTGCCGCTTCCGCAGCCTGTCTGATTCCTCGCGGAACCTGGCGGCCTTTTCGGGTGTTGACTCATATCCTCTTGATTTTGACTCATAGTGATAAAGAACAGCCGATGGTACATATACCGTCTTTTCACCTTCTGCCCCGGCTCTCAGGCAGAAATCCACATCGTTGAAGGCTACGGCAAAATCGGGATCCAGGCCTCCGACTTTGCGATAGACTTCTTTTTTCACCATCATGCAGGCACCTGTCACAGCTCCTGCTCTCCTGGCTGAAACGATCCGGTTCAGCATTCCGGTGTAATCCTTCGGCCTGCCAAGGCTCTCATGTCCCGCTGTACCGCCTGTGCCGATAACTACCCCTCCATGCTGGAGCGTACCATCCGGATACAGGAGCCTTGCGCCTGCTATTCCGGTTCCTTCTCTCTGGCAGTATCCAAGCAGGCACTCTATCCAGTCCGGAGTCAGCACTTCGGTATCATTGTTGAGCAGGATCAGATAATCCCCCGATGCGGCAGCTGACCCGAAGTTGTTTATGGACGAGTAATTAAACTCTCCTTTATAATGCACCACACGTATGCGAGGGTCACTGACTATCGACTTATAATAGCTTTCCGTCTCGCTTTCCGTGCTGTTGTTTTCTATTATGATAATCTCGATGTTTTTCCAGGTACTCTTCTCAATGACCGAATCAATGCACTTCTTAAGATCCGGTACATGATCCTTATTAGGTATCAGAATGGAAACCAGCGGGTTTCCTTTTATCTCATACCCTGTTTTTAATACTCCGGAATACTCTGACAGCTCCGCTTTTGCTTCAGTGCCTTCGTCTTTATAATACTTTTCGACTAAAGCTATATGCTCCGCGGCATCTTTATCTGCGGTTTCAGCTGTCTTATTCTCATCCTCTTTATTAAGCTCAAGATGGCATGCAGCATATGGAATATGCCTCATATGTTCTCCCCGCCTTATGCCCGAAAGCGCAAGCGAGTAACCGAATGAACCGGCTGTTGTATACTTCCAGCCCCCGGAAGAAAAGGATTCAAAAGCTCTGCTGCTCACCATCAGAGGCATGCCGATATAATTATATGAGCACAGATAGTCCGGATCCGGCTCAGGCTTGAACTGCGGACAGCAGTACTTTATTTTCTTTTTCAGCAAAGAACACCCATCTGTCCTGTCCGGGGTTTTAATGTAATGATCTGTGTCTGTATAGATCATTTCAGTTTCCGGATGTGAATGCAGTACGGACACAAACCTGTACAGCATATCCGGCGTAAAAATACTGTCCTGCGCCGCGAACAGATAGTAATCTCCTCCGGCTGCAGATACGGCTCCGGCTATACGTCCGGCCAGAGGTCCGCTCTTTATAACATATTTTATCCTGCGGTCGCGCGAAAGGTCTCCGCTCAGCTCTCCTGCCGATGAAGCTCCGGCAAGTATCAGCTCCCAGTTTCCATAAGTCTGGGCAGTAAGCGAATCCGCCAGATCTGAGAGCTGTGCGTCCCAGTGATACACCGGGACAATGATGCTGAAAAGAGGAGCAGGCGAAATATTAGCCCTGCTCTGCCTTGCAAGCTCTCCCGGAGACGCAGCTTTGTGCTTCTGATAAAATGCGTAGTGCTCTTCTGATGGCAGGCTGTTCTCTTCGATATACCCCAGGAGATAACGGATGCCCTTTTTCTTAAGGATACCCTGAAGTTCTTTCTGTCTGTCCCCGCTGATAAGAGAGAATATCCTGCCTGCGCGTGAATTCATAATATCAAACTCACGCATATCTATAACGTAAGTCTCAGACGCAAATTCATTTCTGAACTCAAGGTTCACCTTCCTGCCGGTTACGGCGTCTCTTGGAAATGACACCTCAAAACCGAAGCAGCACGACATATCAACGCTGAATGCTTCAGACAGATCCATGCGTCTGCGGTACTCGATATCTGCCAGAGGTATTTCATCCGTCCCGTTGTCCAGAATGTGCAGTTCTCCGTTACCCGTGAAGGAAACATACCAGCCGCGGATACAGACCTCTTCTCCCCGCTTTTCTGCCTTCTCGATAAGATATTTAAGGCTGCTTTTCCCAAGCTCCCTTTCTATCTCCTCTGACCGTACCGCTGATACACGGTATGGCCGTCCGCCGGAAAGAGCCCGCACATATACAGTTTTTCCTTCTGCTATTGCTTTCTTCATTCCGGGAATGCGTATCTCAAAGCCCGGGCACCTTGCACTTTCCTCTTCTGAAGCCGGAAAAAGATCCGGAAAAGCAGCTTCAACATCCGGACGCCTGACGGCCTCATAAGATAGTCCTGTCTTTTTATCTCCGATCCTGGCCTGAAATACCAGATCCGTCGGATCAAGCGATGTCCAGCCGGAAAGTATCATGGTTCCCCCGTCTGTGTACTCATATCTGCATGAATCAAGTGTTACTTCCCTGCCCTGCACGCTCATCTCTCCTTCGCACGGCTCTATGCACAGCGCTTACTGTTTCTTTGTCACCATTTCGTACATCTTCCATACCGAGGTGCTTTTGATCTCCTTGATCTGCGCTTTCAGGCCTTCATTTTCCATCATCAGCTGGAGGACACGCCTGTCCTCTATCTTCAGCTGCCGGTCGTTTTCCATTTCAAGCTGGATCAGCCTCTCGGCCGTTTTCTTGTTGACCTTAACAAAGTTCATGCGTATCTCGAGCCTTTTGCTGCCTTCAGGGACAAGTACTCCCGGGAATGCCGGGTCGTCTGTCGTGAAGTAAGCTCTTCTTCCTTTTAGGAATCCGCCGGGTATAGGCATGTTCTGTATCGGAACATCGGTTCCGTCTATCGAAAACCTCAGGACGCTCACCATACAGGGGCTGCTGCACGGATCAACTCTCACGTCGATGCAGCCTTTCGGAATAGTGACGGCCATATTTATCTTACCGCCGGTCACATGTGCCGATACAGAGTTCTCAAGAGTGTAACCATCGCCCATATTAAAATATATCTGGCATATATCGGCTCCCTCAACATGATACTCTGCCACTCCGGGTGATATTTCCTTGTAAAGGCTGCGCATTGTCGTATGGCCCTTAACTACCGAATCCTGGAATGCGGCTTCCATTTTCCTGAAGGTCCTGATAAGCGCATCATCAATTCCCATACTTTTGCAGAGGTCCTTCATGTCCAGTTCAAGACGGCCTACGCCAAATTCTCCAAGGTAATGGAGATTTCGGTAAAGAACATATTTGCCCGGGACCGGGAATTCAACCGTCCATTCATAGTCAAGAACGGTCCTCACCTCTGTCATCAGAAGATTTGAACATATCAGGTCAAGATTGGTGACAGGGGCGCATTTAAGTCCTGACGGAAGTTCAATATCACCGAAGATCTCCCGGAAAGCGTCAGTCATCTCAAAATCATTTACCGAATGGATACTTTCTATCTTCCTCAGGAATCTGAGCAGCAGCTCTCTGGCTTCTTCGGTCTTTCGATCCTCCAGCAGAGTGTCTATCCTCTCCTCCAGAGTATCTGCATCCACATATTCCAGCCAGAGTTCATCGTCTTCCCATGAGCATTTATTGCAGACAAAGCCAGCCTCCAGATACTCTTTGTTCAAAGCATCCTGAAGTCTGGCGATCCTTGCGATATGCTCCTTTCCTTCCGGAAAAACGGCTGTTTTACGCACTGATCTCCGGCCATCATCTTCGAAAATATCGGTACGGACCGCATACCTGCGGGACCGCTCGTTGGAAAACTTAGTATAGATCAGTTCCCTCATTTTCCTGCCTCCTTTTCCGCCTTCTCCGCGATGACAAGGAACGAATTGGCAAATTCCTGATAAAGTCCTGCTTCGATCACAGAATTGTAGGCAAGCGGTTCACTGAAAAGCAGTATCCTTTGTCTGTCATAATTCAGGAATGATTCACGTATCTCGCCAGGTTTCGGGAGATAGCGGTCAGAATAGATCGTCATAGGGAATTTATAATCAGGATATGGATAATAGAAAGTGGTTTTCGCATATCCGGTACCTTCTATCATATCCTTCAGTTCTTTTCTTGAAAAAGTGCGGACTCCGGCAGGTTCGGGATATCCTTCTATTCCCTTGAACTGAACACCGATATGGTCCTCCGTACATCCGGCAAAGTATTTAAGTCCGAGCTTGTTCTCTATTGCGATTACCAGCTTTCCGCCCGGAGCCAGATGCCTGTACGCGCATTCGAGCATTTTCTGATAGGGTTTGATCTCCCCCATATAGCCTTCTGCATATTCGAACACACCTATAAGTGTGATATAATCATAGTTTTCTGTCAGGTTCGGCTCTATATCCAGGAAGTTGCCCACTATCAGGCGCAGGTTATCCTTGTCACGATTTCTGTATGCGTTGATAGTCGAGCGTTTTTTCGACAGCTCGATCCCCGTCACCGCGCCTGCCATATTGCAGAGTGCTCCTGTTATCGCCCCGCAGCCCGATCCTATCTCCAGCACATGATCATACCTGTTGATCGGCAGCCATGAAATTATGTTCTGCCTTATCTCAGAAAAATGGTACAGGACAGACCAGTCCTTTTTCTCGGCAATGACCCTGTTCAGATCCTCTTCCTGCGTGTTTCGTGCGATATCGAGCAGCATGTCCTCCACTGGGCCATCGCTGTATCTGTCATTCCCCGGATACCAGAAAAGATCCAGTGTGACATTTCCGATTTTTTCCTGCATCATTTCTTAAGCTCCTCCACTGTCACGCGGGAATTCATATCATAAAACCCGACCGTGTTCTTAGTCGAAACCACTGTTACGTTGCATGCATCGTAAAGCCTGTGGAATACGGTAAAATCACCTCCGCAGTACCCGGTGCACCCGAACGAAAGCAGGTATTCTCCTCCCTGCATATCCATGTTCTGGTGAAAGGTGACTATACATTCATCCCCGGGCCCGGAATGCTCGATATGCTTTTTCTCATACATGGTATTCGTGCCTGTGATCTCGGTGCCCTGGATGTTCTTAAAGGTGTAGGCAACTATGGGATCCTGTATCTCCTTGTTGAACCTTACCTTTACACGGATATCAAACGAGGTCCCCTTCTCCAGAATATTGCTTATCCTGCCCTTCTCGTCAATTATCGTAAAGGCTTCTATCTCGGCCTGTTTGTCGCCGTATTCAAGCACATTCGGGTTCAGGGCCAGACCCTGCTTCCATGAATCGGCATCTGTACTGTCTGTAAGCGGGTCAGCTTCTTTTTCTTCTGTCACCTGCTGCTTTACAGGATCCTGATGGACCAGAAGCTGTTTATACATGTCGACCATTGCTTTAGGCGACCCCTGATCCAGAAGATGTCCCTGGTTAAGTAAGATGACCCGGTCGCAGTATTTGGCGATGCTCGAAAGATCATGGCTTACGATAAGAATGGTCCTTCCCTGCTCCTTGAATTCCTCGAATTTGTGAAAACACTTTGCCTGGAAGAAGACATCGCCTACCGACAGAGCCTCGTCAACAATGAGGATCTCCGGATCTATATTGATCGCAACAGCAAATGCAAGCCGCACAAACATGCCGCTTGAATAGGTTTTTACCGGCTGATGGATAAAGTCCCCTATGTCCGCGAATGCAAGGATGTCATTGAGCCTGCGGTCGATCTCTTCTTTTGAGAATCCTATCATGGTCCCGTTCAGGTATACGTTTTCAAGCCCGGTATATTCCATGTTGAACCCCGCTCCCAGCTCCAGGAGCGCACTAATCCTTCCGTCAACGGTTATAGTGCCGGACGTGGGCGTAAGTACTCCCGTGATGATCTTCAGGACTGTAGATTTGCCGGAGCCATTGACGCCTATAATGCCTACACATTCGCCTTCATTCACATCAAAATTTATATCATGAAGAGCATAATGCTCCTTATATCTTTTTTTCCGTGACAGGCCCAGCGCTTCAAAAAGCCGGTCCTTAGGTCTGTCATATAGTTTGTACATTTTTGTCAGGTTCTGAACCTGAATCACTTTTTTCCCGTCCAAGAATTTTCCTCCGAAAAGGCTCTCCCCTGTAAACAAGCTTCTTACAGCACGTCCGCAAAATGGATCCTGAGGCGTTTGAACACAATACCGCCCAGCATGAAAGACAGTATCGTAAATGCCCAGAAATAAAGCGTCCAGTCAATGTGCTCGAAAAACCATACCTTTTTGATGAATGTGTCTCGGTAGCCGGACACAATGTAGTACATGGGATTAAGCTTCAGGATCTTCCTCAGAAGCTCATGGCCTGCCAGAGCATCCTCCGCGATCCACATTATCGGTGTAAGCCATATGCCCACCTGAAGGAATATGCTGATTATCTGGGAAAGATCCCTGAAAAATACAACAACCGCGCAGGTAAAATAAGAAAGTCCCAGAACCAGAACAAAGGTGCAGCCGCTGTAATAGATGATCTGCAGATAGTAGAAATCCGGCCATCGTCCGTACGCTATGTAAAGGATAATGGTAAAAAGCACAAAAAAGCCGTGTACAAAGGCGGCTGAAATGATCTTCACCACTGGAAGCACACTTATGTTGAACACAACCTTTTTTACCAGGTAGTTATATTCAAGAAGTGCCGCAGTTCCGCCTATCAGCGCATCCTGAAAGAAAAACCAGGGTACTATGCCGGGAACAAGATAAAGGACAAACGGTATTTCAAGATTACCAGTCCCGGCGCGGAATCCCACAGAAAACACAAACCAGTATACCAGAATGGTAATGATCGGCTGTATAAAGGCCCAGATAATACCGAGGTATGACCCCGCATACTTGGTCTTAAAATCGTTATAAGACAGCTTTGCGATCAGTCTGCGGTTCCTGATTATCTCAGTGGGCAGCGTTACTATAGATCTCAGCATTTTCAGGCTTCTCCCTTACGTACTTTCCTGTCCTGTTCATACTTTGCAAATGTGCCCCATCTGGTATCCTTCTCCGAAAGGGTAAGCTCCATGTCCTCCGGGATGGGCCACAATACCTGGATATCAGGGTCATTGTAGATAATGCCGCCCTCGTCATTCGGATGATAATAGTCCGAGCATTTATAGGCAAACTCCGCTATTGGTGTAAGGACCAGGAATCCGTGTGCAAATCCCTTCGGGATGAAAAACTGCTTCTTGTTCTCCGCTGAAAGGTGGACGCCATACCATTGTCCATATGTAGGTGATCCCTCTCTAAGGTCCACTGCAACATCAAAAACCTCTCCTGACACCACTCTGACCAGTTTGTCCTGCGGGTAGTTGATCTGGAAATGAAGCCCTCTGAGCACTCCGTAATGTGAGCTGGACTGGTTGTCCTGTACAAACTTTACATCGATCCCTGCCTCGCAGAAGTCCCTGTAGCTGTATGTCTCTGTAAAATAGCCCCGCTCATCACCGAACACTTTGGTCTCAATAACCTTCAATCCTTCAATATTTCCACAGGATGTTACTTTTATCTTTCCCATTATTCTCACTCCATAGGTGCTTAGGCACTGTACATAAATAACTTCCGAAATCTGCTTGTCTAAATTCCGCCCTGACTGCGTTGTCGTCAGTCGCCGCAGCCCGCTGCGCCTCCTTCCTCCGCCTTGCAGGGCAAAATTTATCCTGCGCATCTTTCGGAAGTTATTCATGTACAGTGCCTTACTGTCTGTCATATGTCGTACTTTCGCCGGGCCTGTAAGCCCGGCGTTCATATGCTGCCTGTCAGGCCTCGTATCCTTTGTAGGAAAGCAGAAGGTCTGTAACTGTCTTAACATCTTCCATGTCAAGATTGTAGAACATCGGGAGCCGCATAAGCCTTTCGCTCTCTTTCGTAGTGTATACGTCCTCACCGTGGAACCGGCCGAATTTTATTCCGGCAGGAGCGGAATGCAGCGGAACATAGTGGAACACCGAAGCCACTCCGTTCTCCTTGAGCCATGCGATCAGCTTTGAACGTACGCTCATGTTTTTGACCTTCAGATAATACATATGGTAATTGTTAGTGCAATGCGCAGGTATGAACGGCCTTTCAATGAAGCCCTGTTCCTCCAGCGGTGCCAGGTGTTCGTTGTAGTACTCCCATATCTGCTGGCGTTTTGCGCATATTTTTTCACTCACTTCCAGCTGGGCATACAGATACGCTGCGTTCAGTTCACTGGGAAGATATGAAGACCCGAAATCCTGCCATCTGTATTTGTCGACCTGGCCGCGGAAGAATTTGCTTCGGTCTGTTCCTTTCTCACGAAGGATCTCAGCCTTTTCCTGCATCTCATCATCGTTAAATACGATTGCGCCGCCCTCTCCCATGGTATAGTTTTTGGTCTCGTGGAAGCTGTAGCAGCCGAAATCTCCTATGGTTCCGAGCGCCTTGCCCTTGTAATAAGAACCGACAGCCTGCGCTGCGTCCTCAACCACTTTCAGATTGTGCCTTTTTGCGATATCCATGATGGTATCCATCTCACACCCGATACCGGCATAATGCACAGGAGCGATAACACGAGTTTTATCGGTGATCGCGTCCTCTATCTTTGTTTCGTCTATATTCATGGTGTCCGGGCGGACATCGACAAAGACTATCTTTGCGCCGCGAAGGACAAATGCATCCGCAGTCGAGACAAAGGTATAAGAAGGCATGATAACTTCTTCGCCCGGTTTTATCCCTGTAAGGTATGCTGCCATCTCAAGTGCATGGGTGCAGGAAGTAGTGAGCAGTACATGCCTTACATCAAACTTGTCCTGCATCCACTTATTGCACATTTTGGTATATGCTCCGTCTCCGCAGAGCATGCCGCGTTTTACTGCATCCTCGATGTATTCAGTTTCTTTTCCGGTATAAGCCGGTTTGTTAAAAACGATCATTTTATCATTCTCCCGTGTTTTATATATTTGTACTTATGCATTGGTGTTTTATACATTGATGTTTTATGCATTGGTGTTATATGCATTGGTGTTTTATGCATTGGTGTTTTATGCATTGGTGTTTTATGCATTGGTGTTTTATGCATTGGTGTTTTATGCATTGGTGTTTTTTATGCTGCTGCAGTTTGTTTTGGTGTATTATACATCAGTGCTTTAAACATTTATCTTTTTTATGCATACCCCGTTTTTGTCAAAGGTGCATTTCTGGTTTCCGATCGTGATCGTAGTATTTTCAGCGCGGACACCGCTTTTGCTGTTCTTGCCGGGGTAGAAGTAGTATTCCCTGCTGCCGATCTTATGCCATCCTTTATAGGCAACGCCCTGCCTGTTGAAATAGTAAGTGTTGATCTTACCATTTTCCTTAATCTTTGTAAAGCCTGAATTGACTCTCGCGCCATCATTTCCATAATAATAGATACCGCCGCCCGAGGTAATGAGCTTGACATTCTGCCTCATAAAGCCCGCGGTTCTGTCAAACCAGTAAAACTTCCCGTTTACATTCCTGGATCCTTTATAAGCCAGATAGTCATTGCCAAGGTAGTATCTTTTTCCTTTCCAGGATACCCAGCGTTTTTTGAGAAGCGCGCCGCTGCTGCTGCAATATACCACATCTTTTGTTTTGGAAGAATAAAGCAGTGTATTGGTATACAGATGTCCGTCAGAAGCCGCGAATCGGTACTCGTATTTCCCGATCTTCCTTGCTCCCTTTACCTTTGTTCCATTTACGTAATAGTATTTCTGCCCGTTTTCCGTTATCCAGCCGTTCTTAACCGAAGCTGTTCCGGTAGTATATGAGGCAAGCGGTGCGGTGCGCGGCTGAATGATCTTTGTATAATCTACAAAGCCGAAGTCGATGTCCGCATTGTTCCATGTCGGTATTCCATCGATAAGCCCTTTGGTCGGATTCATGCCCGGAGTGGTATCTCCACCGGTCGCCTGCCAGATGGTGTAGCGGAAAGAATTCTGATCCGGTTTGTTGATGGTGTCTCCATATCTTGCAAGCCACACGTCATAGTCCTTAAGCTTTGACATGTTGAGCTTTGTAAGATACCAGGAAATGTTTGTGTAGACCATCGGATAATATCCGGCTTTTTTGATCTCCTCACAGAAAGCGATCACTATGGATGTCCTCAGCTCGGTCGTAAGTGCGGCAGAAACATCGTCTTCCATATCAAACACTATCGGATAAGATATCTTGTATCCTGTTACCTTCTTAATCGCAAAGCGGGCTTCCGATACAGCTTCGGCAACTGTTTTCGCCTTGCTGTACACATATATCCCGACCGGAATGCCGTTCGCCGTCGCATTCTTCATATTGTAGTCATAAAGACTGTCTACATAATCAATGCCGTGAATAAGACGGATAATGGCAAAATCGACGTCCGAGTTCTTTACTTTCTTCCAGTCGATGGTTTCCTGCCACGAGGATACATCTATGCCGCGGGTGATAGCCCCGGGAATGACCTGGCCGCTTCCATTGTAGCACACTCCGTTTATCTTCCTCCAGGCCAGCGGGCTTACATCCTTCTTCTGTTTCCCTGTCAGTCCTTTTTCCTGTTCTGCAACTGCATCACTCCGTACATATGGCCCGGGAGCTGCTGCCGCAGGCAGTGCGATACAGACGCAAAGCATAATTGCGAGAAGACGGGTTTTCCAGTTTCTTTCTTTTCTGTTCGTCATTTTTACCCTTCCTTTGTTAAGTTATCTGTGTCCCCTTAAGATACTGATGTCCGTTATCGCATCAAAAGCTGCACACTGTCCGTGAAGACACTGTGCAGCTTTTATAATCTCCTTTACTCTCCCAGTCCTTCCGAGATAACCTTTATCACAGATTCGAGTGCTTTATCCTCGTCCTCTCCGTCACAGACTATCTCAACTTCATCCCCCATTTTAACGCATGCGCCAAGGATACTCAGGACGCTTTTTGCATTGGCCTCTCCCCCGTTGTACTTAAGCGTTACATTTGAGCTGAAGCTCATCGCCTCTTTGCAAAGTATCCCTGCCGGTCTCAGATGCAATCCCGAATAGTTGATCACCTTAACCTTTTTGCTGACCATACATACCCCCTTATTCAGTCCTCATCAGGCTCCGTGGCTGTTGACACCCTGGATATCACGATCTCCGTAGATGCCTCTTCCAGAAGTTCAAAACCTTTTGGAAGCTCTATATCTACGGGTATCTGATAGCTTCCCTCTTCCATGCCCTTCACATCGATGGAAGCCTTAACCTGTTCCTCCTCCTTTTCGCCAAAATCGGCTATCGAATGATCTTCATCAGATCTTATCCGTACCTCAAGCTTGTCGATCTCGAAAGCCACCTGCAGGCCTTCCGTCCTGCCGTTTACTCCTATCTTGCTGGTCGGGATCGAAAGCCGTTTGCCCTCCTCCGGAAGAATATGAAAGTTGACCAGGATCTCATTGTTTGAACCGCTGGTAAGCTTCATGCCTTCGGGAAGATACTGTGTAATGTCTATCTTGAATTCACGGTCAGCCGACGAACCGGTAATGTCAACTTCTTCATCGTCTATCGTTATCGTATTGCCATTCTCACGCAGAAGCGAAAGAGCATCTGACGTGCCTGCAACGCTTATGGTCTCGGGAACCGTGCTGACACTCTCCACCACAAATCCCTTTTGCGGTGAACTGTTATAAAGCACATTCAGCTTAACGTCACTCTTCGTTTTCCACAGTCTTGTGGTCACTGTGACCTTCCCGTTGTTGTCAAATCTTAAGTTGTTCATCTCGGCGGAGCTTAATGCTTCACCGTTCTTATCTATAACGGAGAAATCCGAGGTTTCCGTGAAATCCTCCGTAACACCCTCGACGCTCAGATTGACGCTCACCTTGTCGATCTTGCGAAGCAGCGACTGGGGGCCTGTTATCCTTATCTTTTCAGGACTTACAGTCTGGCTTCCCACTTCATATCCTGCTCCCGGCCTGGTATCTCCGCTGTTTACCCCTACCATGAACTCGCTGGTGACCTTCTCTTCAAGCTTGACGCTGACATTCTGCGGCCATACCGATATGTTTCCCGGTGAGATACCGCTTACAGCTGCAGTTACCGGAATCATTACCGGGTCGGTATCAAGGCTGACAGCCTGCTGCAGATCAGCTATTACGCTGATATCTGCTGCAGATATGCCGTTTACTGTTTTCCGGTCGCCCTCTATTGTGACCCTGACCGGAGTTTCATTGACGTCCCGCAGGCATACCAGACCCGTATCATCGATATAAGCCTCGTTAACCAGTTCGAAATCAGAGATTGTAAAGCTTTTGCTGATGCTCGGATTGTCGATGTTCACGACCACAAGCCAGACAATGATGCCTATCAGTACTGAGACGATCTTCAACGTTATATTGGCCGTCAGTTTTTTCTTCATCTTTGCCTCACTGTTACTCCCTTATTTCATAAGCCTCTCTTTAAGTTTCAGACGGAGTTTTCCGTTTTCCACTACCTTCTTATCCTGGATCTCCTCCAGTTCCTTCCTGAGCGATGCACTGTTTAAATTCCGTTCAAGCCTGCCTCTTCGGGCAACAGATACGGCACCGGTTTCTTCCGACACTATAATGGTAAGCGAATCGCTGACCTCACTTATGCCGATGCCTGCCCTGTGCCTGGTGCCCAGCTGTTTGCTGAGCTCCATATTGTCGGACAGCGGCAGGTAACATGTGGCCGCGACGACACGGTTGCCGCGCACGATCACTGCTCCGTCATGAAGAGGAGTATTCTTCTCAAAAATATTTATCAACAGCTGGCTGGTAAGCACAGCATCGATATTGATCCCCGTACGTTCATATTCAGACAGCCTCACATCCTGCTCCATGACGATCAGGGCTCCGGTTTTTACCTCCGCCATCTCGAATGACGCCCGCACGATCTCATTTATGGTGCGGTCGGTAAAACGTTCCTGTACATCCCGTCCGGTGTCAAACGGTATCAGTGCAGCAAAGATCTTCTTCTGTCCAAGCTGCTCAAGGACCCTTCTCAGCTCAGGCTGGAATATTACGATAAGTCCTATTATCAGAACGCTTGCCAGATTGCGTACGATCCAGAGGATCGTATTCATCCTGAGTATATATGCAAGAAATATGAAAATGGCCACTACCAGGATCCCCTTGAGAAGGGAATATGCCCTGGTGAATTTAATCCATCTTATGAACTGATAAACGAAATAGGATATCAGAATGATCTCCAGGATGTCTGTGATTCCGACAGCCGGGATCGTGATCCGGGACAGATATTTTATCAGAAATGACAGAACATTCTGCACGCTATTTCACCTCACTGTTCCTCAAAAACCGTTGCTGTTTACGGCGCAGCTGCAGGCGGCCGGGCCTCTATAGCAGCCAGAGCCGCCACAGACGCGATCAGAGATCCTTCAGCGATTCTTCCAGTTTCTTTTCAAAATCCACCTGATCGATCCCGTCTACGGACTCTACAGGCGCAGCCTCCTCTGCAATCTGGGATATCGGGATCACCGGACGGCTCTCCTTTCCCGGATGCGGTTCATATGAAACTACCGGATCAGAAGATACGCGTTCGCTCAAAGAACCCTGCCCTGTAAACTTTTTGACGCTCCGCTTCGATGTTGCCACTGTTGCCTTCGGAACAGCCTTAACATAGTAGTAGTATTCGTCATCCTCGTAATTCAGCCTTTCTGTACGGCTGTAATCTCCTCCGAAGAAGAAAAACTCGATCACAAGGCCTACCGCAATTGAGATAGCCGCCTGTATCAGCAGTGGCTGAATAAGGATCTCGATATCAAGATAATATGCTTCAAGTATGAATATCAGCACATATCCGATACCACCCGCGATTATGGCAATACGCCACGCATAATCGAATGAGCGTGTCCTCAAAAGATTCACAAGCAGAATAACGGCCGCAAAAGCGATCACCGTCATCCACATGACCCAGTTCTGAGCCAGCCCGTCCGCCATCATGATTATCTTGGGAATTATTTCCATTTCAGAATTGAGAAGAGTCTCGGAATTAGCACGCAGGAACCGGATAAAATAGTATAATATCACCCCTGCAGTCGAAGGAAAAATGGAAAAAGCGCTGCCAAGAAGCCCGGAGCCTATGGGAAGCAGCACCGGAACATCAAATGCGAAGGACAGCGGAGTGCATATCAGCACCGGATACAGTCCTCCCGAAAATCGCAGGAAGAGGACTGCTATCAGCAATATCAGGACCAGCATGAAGGCCCCGACCTCTATTCCCAGCGCGTAGGAATGAGCTATCATCAGCACAAACCCCACAAAGGCTGTCGCCCCGGAGGGAAGAATGCTGCAGATCAGCGCAAGTATGACTATGACAAAAATGCTGTTAAGTCTGGTAAGGTAACCCATATTTTCATTTATCCAAAGAAAATATACCAGTGCAACAGCAAATTTAAACATGGGCATCAGGTACAGCTCAAGACGCCCATATATACTTTTAACCTTCTGTTTGAATTCGAGCAGCGCAGTCATACGCTCTTTCCTCCCGTGCTTCTGTTCCCTGCAGGTTTTTTCTCCTCGCGGTTGTACAGTTTTTCAAGCTTTGTCAGTTCCTCGTAATAGGTCCTGACACTCTTCTTCGCCATGTGGTACTTTACGGTATACTGTATATAGGTAAGGATCGTGTAAACAACCAGCACCACTGCATAACCGAGAAGTATATCAATACCTATCTCCATAAGATCCATCTTATGAATGTTGTCCATCAGATAATCGCCATAATAGATGCAGGCAGATCCTATAAGAAGGGCGTAGCCCGCCGTTACCAGGAAAAAGTTCCTGATCAGAGCCAGTCCTATATAATCGCTTCTGTAATATTTGCTGACAGGCAGGTACTTGCGTCCCTGGGTCTTCTCATATAAAGCGAGTCTGTTCATGCTCCTGACTTTTTCTTCATTAAGCACTTTTAATCGCCCCTCCGGAAACAGTCATCTTATGCACGTACAATAAGTACGGGCATTTCATTGTCATCCTGATATTATAACATAGAACAGGAATCGTGAAAAGGACTATTTTAATATTATTGTAAACCACCTGTTGCTATACACTGCCCAGCCGCAGGCGGCCGGGTCTGAGCCCTTCATTCGGAATCTCGCCCTTACGGCCGTGAACAGACTGTTCATCTCAGCGCAATGCAGAATGTAAGGAAATATACATCCGCTGCGCCGGCACCGAGGAGGGCGCCGGCGCACTCGTCCATCGTGCTTCCTGTGGTATACACATCGTCAACGATCAGAACAATCCGTCCCCGGGCTTCGGGGGACGCAAGAAAAGCGCCTGACAGGTTCCTCTTTCTGTGGGCGTAGTCCAGCTTTTTCTGGGATTCCGTCTTCTTTATCTTTCGCAGGAGTGTTTTTGAAACCGGTATTCCTGTTCTTCTTCCTGCCTCTTCTGCAATCAGCAGGGCCTGGTTGAACCCCCGCTTTCTCTCCTTGCTGATATGCAGCGGGACCGGAACTATCACATCCGGAGCCCACTTCTTCAGGCTCTTTCCTCCCCATTTTACCATGGCTGCCGCGTAAAAGTCCG
Organism: Blautia sp.; assembly: GCA_017459635.1. Lineage (GTDB taxonomy): Bacteria > Bacillota > Clostridia > Lachnospirales > Lachnospiraceae > Blautia_A. The sequence continues at coordinate 34,570 of JAFUCO010000069.1, forward strand.
CAAACTCCCGGCTCCCGTAATACTTGAACCTCTCAAGCGAGGCTTTCCACCGGTCGTCATACACGAAAACACCTCTCCCCTGCCTGAATATGTGGCTGTGCTTCGTGCACTCAGTGCAATACTCTTCCTGCTCCTGCACCGGTGAACCGCATTTCATGCATACAGGTCCTTCTATCGGCTTTAATGCGCGTTCGCACTCCGGGCATATCAGCCGCCCGGACGGACGCAGGATATCATTACACGCCGGGCATCTTCGCGGATACAGTATATCCAGTGCCTGTTCCGCCGCATGCTTTATCTTTACATTATGCAGTTTCTCACTGATCCACATCATTAAACTCCAGGAGCCTTTTGTCAAGGAAGCTGTATCTTCTGGTCTGCCGCACATTCTCTATCATCGAAGCAAAAGCCGCTTCGCTGCCCACTATCGTCACACATTTCTTTGCTCTGGTAACGGCAGTATAAAGCAGGTTGCGGTTCATCAGCATCGGTGGACCATTCAGCAGCGGAATGATAACAGCCGGATACTCTGATCCCTGCGATTTATGTATCGTTACCGCATAGGACAGTTCAAGCTCCTCCAGCTGTTTGCTGCTGTACTCGGCTGTCCTTCCGTCTTCAAAATCAACCGTCACGGTCTCGGAGAATTCATTTATCGACCTGAGTATGCCCGTGTCGCCGTTGAATACCCCGACTCCTTTTTCGACCGGAATGTTATATTTTCCCAGCACTTCCCACTCCAGCTGATAATTGTTGCGTATCTGCATCACCTTATCACCCTCGCGGAAAAGGCGTCCTCCGGATTCCTTCTCCTTTTTGCCCGGAGAAGGGGGATTAAGATATTCCTGAAGGATCTGGTTGAGCTGTACCGCTCCGAGTGCTCCTTTACGCATGGGAGTCAGCACCTGGATCTCCGAAGGTGAAGCATCGACATAACCCGGAAGCTTATCCCTTATCAGCTGTATCATAACGTTCAGGATCCTGTTGACGTCATACCTTTTCAGGAAAAAGAAATCACGGCTCTTATTGTCTGTCGGGACTGCCTCCCCTCTGTTGATGCGGTGGGCGTTGACTACAATGTCGCTGTCAAGGGCCTGGCGGAAGATCTTCGTAAGCGTTACCACAGGAAAGCATCCGCTGCTTATTATATCGCGCAGCACATTTCCCGGCCCGACACTTGGAAGCTGGTTCTCATCACCGACCAGGATAAGGCGTGTTCCAGGCTGTACCGCCAGCAGAAGTGAATGCATAAGAAAGATATCCACCATTGACATCTCGTCGATAATGATCACATCGGTTTCAAGCGGATTCTGGGCATTGCGCTCGAAATGTGCCGTCCTGCCGTCCCTTCCTTCCTCCGGAAGGCCCGATAGTTCAAGCATCCTGTGGATGGTCATCGCTTCATAGCCCGTTGTTTCCGTCATTCTTTTTGCTGCACGGCCGGTCGGGGCTGCCAGGCTTATGACGGTATTGTTATCATCAAAATACCGGATAATGGCATTTATCGTTGTCGTTTTGCCCGTGCCGGGGCCGCCTGTCAGGATAAAAACGCCGCTTTCAGAAGCTATACGGACCGCGCTGCGCTGCATGTCGTCAAGCGCAAAGCCCATCTGTTTTTCGATCAGTTCTATTCTTCTCTCCCTGGACTGCTCATCCGTTTCATGCCGGCAGGAAAGAGTGCGCAGCATTCTTGCCGTATTGAGCTCGGTATAGTAATATACCGCAGGATAAATATATGTCCCATCCTCTTCTTCCCGGAAGACTACCTTGCGCTCTATCGAAAGATCCTTAAGATGCTTTCCCATAAAAGCGGGATCAACCCCTAGAAGGCCGGCTGCTTTTTCCAGAAGCAGGGCTTCAGGCACGCACACATGTCCGTCCCCGGCCGCCTGCTGGAGAGTATATAATATGCCGCTCCTGATCCTGTATTCTGAATCTGCCACTATGCCTATCCGGGAAGCGATCTCATCCGCGATACGGAACCCAACCCCGGTTATGTCCTCGGCGAGCCTGTAGGGATTCTCCCTAAGCACATTGTAAAGCTCCTGTCCGTATTTCTGATATATCTTCGCGCCAAGGTTGAGCGAAATCCCATACTGCTGAAGGAACATCATCGCCCGGCGCATCTCAGCCTTCTCAGCGACCTGCGAGCCTATTGCCTGCGCGCTCTTCGCGCTTATCCCCTTTATCTCAGAAAGCCTTTCAGGCTCTTCTTCAATTATCCTTAATGTGTCGCCGCCAAAGTGACGTACTATTCGTGCGGCAAGCTTCGTGCCTATGCCCTTTATGGCACCGCTTCCAAGGTACCGCTCCATCGCAAGACTGTCTGCCGGCGCAACTTCGGTATATCCTGTCACGCTGAACTGCTTCCCGTAGGAAGCATGATTCGTATAACTGCCCTGCGCCTCTATCGATTCACCCGGAGAAATATCCGGAAAACTCCCGACACACGTGATCTCCGCGCTGCCTTCGCCGGTCAGGACAAAGACAGTGTATCCGTTTTCCTCATTCCGGAATATAATATGATCTACAAATCCTGTTACGGTTTCCGTCAAATCTCAAGATCACCTCATTCGAAACCTGCCATAACCTCGGCATATTTTCCTGTGCCTACCACGGCGGCAGTCATCGGCTCATGAACTGTCATCGTATGCACTCCGGTCCGGTCCTCGATAAGCCTGTCCAGTCCGGAAAACTGTGACGCTCCTCCGGTCAGAAGGATACCGCGGTGCACAATGTCCGCTGCCAGCTCAGGCGGAGTTTTCTCAAGCACCCCGTGAATGATATCCACGATCTGATAAGTGCACTCCTTTACCGCTTCCCTTACTTCATCGGATGAGAGCCTGACCACCTTGGGAAGCCCGGTGACAACATTTCTTCCTTTGACATCCATCACCCGCTGTTCCCTTTCAGGGAAGGCCGAGCCTATCCTCAGCTTGATCGTCTCGGAAGTTTCCTCTCCGATGAACAGATTATGGTTTTCACGCATGTATCTCATAATAGCCTGATTGAAGCTGTCACCTGCCACACGAGAGGAATGCTGCACTGCAATCCCCCCGATCGAGATGACGGCAGCATCAGTCGTTCCGGCCCCGATATCGACTATCATGTTGCCGTACGGCTTAAGAATATCTATTCCCGAACCTATGGCTGCGGCGATCGGAGCTTTTGCAAGATATACGTGTCTTGCTCCGGACTGATATGTAGCCTCCTCGATCGCCCGGCATTCTATCTCGGTGATCCCCGCAGGTACACATACTGTTATACGGGGTTTCCGGAATGCCCTTCGCCCGAGCGCTTTTGATATAAAGTATTTGAGCATTTTTTCGAGGACGATATAGTCCGATACCGTTCCGTGGCGGACCGGCCATATGACCTCAAGGTTGGAATTCAGCCTTCCCGTCATCTGCCTGGCTTCCTCGCCGATGGCACGGATCTTGCCCGCATTGCGGTCGTACACGGCTGCCGTCGGCTCCGCAAGCATGATGCCCAGGGCCGTCGAATATACCAGGCTGTTTCTGGTTCCAAGATCTATTCCTATATCAGCTGCCGGCATGGCTTACCTTCCTCCTTTCTCTGGAAAATGTGTACATCGGGTAACTGTTCAGGTTCTGAACAGTTTCCTCGTCAGATATAATGTCCGGTGTAAGACGCAGGATTCTGTGCGATCTCTTCAGGTGTGCCGCAGGCAACCACATTTCCGCCTCCGTCTCCGCCTTCCGGGCCCATATCTATAATGTAATCCGCGCTTCTTATTACGTCAAGGTTATGTTCTATAACGACGACCGTGTTGCCGCCCTCCGAGAGCCTCCGCAGTATATCCGTCAGCTTATGGACATCGGCGAAATGCAGGCCGGTCGTGGGTTCGTCAAGTATGTATATCGTCTTTCCGGTGCTGCGCCGGCTGAGCTCGGCTGCAAGCTTGATGCGCTGTGCCTCCCCGCCGGACAGTGTTGTTGACGGCTGCCCCAGCCGGATATAGGAAAGCCCCACATCATTAAGGGTCTCTATCTTCCGCCTGATGGACGGCAGATTGTCGAAGAACGGAAGTGCCTCCTCCACCGTCATGTTCAGGACATCGTAAATGCTCTTGTCCTTGTATTTCACATCAAGCGTCTCACGATTGTATCTTTTCCCGCGGCACACTTCGCAGGGCACATAGACATCCGGCAGGAAGTGCATCTCTATCTTGATAATACCATCACCTGAGCAGGCCTCGCACCGCCCGCCCTTAACATTGAAGCTGAACCTTCCCTTGCTGTAGCCTTTTGCTTTCGCATCCTGGGTAGACGCGAAAAGATCGCGTATCTGGTCAAAAACTCCGGTGTAAGTTGCCGGATTGGAACGCGGGGTCCTGCCGATGGGCGACTGGTCGATATTTATGACCTTGTCAAGCTGTTCTGTACCTTCTATCCTGTCATGCTTTCCGGCGACAGTGCGGGCGTGGTTCAGCTTTCTGGCGAGAGATTTATACAATATCTCGTTTATGAGAGAGCTCTTTCCCGATCCTGAAACGCCCGTGATACATGTCATTATCCCCAGAGGGATATCAACATCAATGTGCTTCAGGTTGTTCTCTGCCGCTCCTTTTATCCTTAGAAATCCTGTCGGCTTTCTCCTTTCTGCAGGCGGTTCTATCACTATTCTGCGTCCAAGATAGGCTCCGGTTATGGATTCGGGCGTATTGATGAGGTCCTGCACCGATCCCATCGCCACCAGAGAGCCTCCATGTTCTCCCGCTCCGGGTCCTATATCTATCACGACATCCGCACAGCGCATGGTCTCTTCGTCATGTTCTACCACGATCAGGGTGTTTCCCAGATCCCGAAGCTTCATAAGCGAATTGAGCAGCTTCTGGTTGTCCCTCTGATGAAGCCCGATGCTGGGCTCATCAAGTATGTAGGCAACGCCCACCAGTCCTGAGCCTATCTGGGTAGCCAGCCTTATACGCTGTGCCTCGCCGCCCGAAAGAGTTCCGGTGGCGCGCCCCAGTGAAAGATAGTCAAGTCCCACATCTGAAAGGAATCTCACACGGGAGTTTATTTCCTTCAGGATCTGTTTCCCGATAAGCTTCTGCTGGTCAGTCAGCTCCATAGTGCCCAGAAAGTAAAGCAGATCGTGCACCGAGAGCTGTGTGATCTCGAATATGTTCTTATCCGCGACTGTTACTGCGAGAGATTCCTTCTTAAGTCTCTGGCCGCGGCAGGCGGTGCAGGGCGTGACGCGCATGAAGCTTTCGTACTCTGCCTTCATGGTCTCGGAGCCGGTCTCACGGTAGCGCTGCTCCACGTTTTTTATAAGTCCGGGGAAAGCAACATCATAAACACCCTCTCCTCTCTGACCCTTATAATGTACTTTTACTGATTTTCCGTCAGTCCCGTAGATCAGGATATTTCGGATCTTTTCAGGATACTTTCCAAAAGGTGTTTTAAGGTCGAACCCGTACTCCTTTCCAAGAGCCTGCAGTAGAGAATTTGAAAAGCTGCCTTTATCAGAGCTTGACTGCCATCCCGGAGCAACTATGGCTCCTTCTTCAATGCTTTTGTCCTGGTCAGGGATCATCAGCTCCGGGTCGAACTCCATCTTGTAGCCGAGTCCCGCACAGTCCGGGCAGGCTCCGAAGGGGTTGTTGAAGGAAAAGCTGCGTGGTTCTATCTCATCGATGCTCACGCCGCAGTCCGGACATGAAAAGCTCTGGCTGAAATTCAGGTACCTCCCGGAGTCGTCTGCCTGGCTGTCTTCCTGCTTTATCAATTCAACAACAAGCAGGCCGTCAGTCAGGGCAAGCACTGTCTCGATGGAATCCGAAAGTCGTTTCTCGATCCCCGGTTTCACTATCAGACGGTCCACCACTATCGCTATTGTATGTTTTATATTTTTATCAAGCTTTATTTCTTCTGAAAGCTCATACATGCTTCCATCTATCTGCACGCGTACGTAGCCGCTCTTCCGGGCCTGCTCCAGCACCTTTGCATGTGTACCTTTCCTGCCGCGCACGACCGGGGCAAGCAGCTGGAGGCGCGTCTTTTCCGGAAGTCCCATTATCTGGTCAACCATCTGGTCAACCGACTGGCGGCTTATCACTCTGCCGCAGTTCGGACAATGCGGCGTACCAACGCGCGCGTACAGAAGCCTGAAGTAGTCATATATTTCTGTGACTGTGCCGACTGTCGACCTGGGATTCCGGTTGGTCGATTTCTGGTCGATCGAGATTGCCGGCGGCAATCCCTCGATGCTCTCCACATCCGGCTTTTCCATCTGGCCAAGGAACTGGCGTGCGTATGAAGATAAGGACTCCATGTACCTGCGCTGTCCCTCTGCATATATCGTATCAAAGGCAAGCGATGACTTTCCCGAGCCGGACAGCCCGGTCAGGACTACAAAATTGTCCCTTGGTATATCCACATTCAGATTTTTAAGATTATTCTCGTTTGCGCCGCGGATGCGGATAAACTTCTTTAGCTTTCTGTCTTCTGCCATAAAGACCTCCGTCTGTTCGTCAAACTAAAGCAGAAAGTCTGCCATAACCTGGTTGCTGACATGTATCCCATGCCTCGTCAGGAATATCCGTCCTTCTGCTTCGTCCAGCAGGCCGTATCCTCTGTGTTTTTCTATCACATCTCCGTATATTTCGTCCATCTCATGTCCAAACAGTTTTTTGAATCTGTCCCGGCTGACCCCCTCTGTCATCCTGAGGCCAAGGAACATGAATTCCTCCATCCTGTCAGCCGGCTCAAGATATTCCCGGTCCGTGATAAGGGCATTTCTGTCTGTCCACTCACTCTGGTACAGTTCCATGTCTGTTTTTATCCGGTATCTTTCATCCTTCCTGAGTGAAGCCGCCGAAATTCCGAAGCCCAGATAATCCTTCCTGGTCCAGTATGCTATGTTATGAATGCATTCCTTACCCGGAACGGCAAAATTGGATATCTCATACTGGCGAAAGCCGTGCGACTCCAGAAAATCCGTTGTATCGTCGTACATAAGATACTCGGTTTCCTCATCCGGAAGTGACAGCTTCATCTCGGAAAACGGCGTGCCTTCCTCCACTATAAGGCTGTATGCGCTTATGTGTTCAGGCGAAAGCTCTGCCGCCGTCTTCAGCGTCCTAAGCAGGCTTTCCCTTGTCTGTCCCGGAACAGCTGTCATCAGGTCTATGTTAATATTGTCAAAACCGGCTTTCCGGGCTTCCTCCCAGCTTATCAGGAAATCCTCAAAAGTATGTATCCTCCCAAGGGACTTCAGTTCATCATTGTCAGCCGACTGAAGTCCTATGCTCAGCCGGCTTATGCCCATTTTGCGGTACGCGTAAAGCTTTTCATGTGACAAAGTCCCCGGATTTGCCTCCATCGTTATCTCGGCCACCGGGGATACTTTAAATACTTTATATATTTCCTCAAGCACTTTGTCAAGAAGGGCGGGCGGTACAATGGAAGGTGTTCCGCCTCCTATAAATATCGTGTCAGCCTCTGTTCCCGCCTCTCCGCAAAGCCTTATTTCCCGGACAAGCGCCTCCATGTATTTACGTACACTGTCCGGAGAACCCGGGGATGATACAAAGTCACAATAGAGACACTTTCTTATACAGAAGGGGATATGGATATAAATCCCTATCCCCGCTTTATTATCAGGATTCATGTTTTCTGCTCACACTCCTCCTTCTTCCCGAATATTCTCCGGACAGTATAACGGTATTTTCCATCAGCAGCCCATCTCCGAAAAGCCTGCCTTTCACTGTTCATAGTTGAGGCACGCACTCCTGTCACGGGTGAAGCAGCATTTAACAAGATAGCTGATCATGACCATTCAGTACGCAGTATTAATAGTATGAAGAATCATAATCGTAGGATGAATCATAGTCATACGAAGAGTCATAGTCATATGAGGAGTCATAGTCATATGAGTAATCATAATCATAGGATGAATCATAGTCATACGATTCATCATAGCCATACGATTCATCATAGCCATAGTAGGAATCGTAGTAGGAGTCATAATCCTCATCATAATCATAGGATCCATCACTGTACTCTTCTTCTGAACTGCCGGACCCGTCATAGTACGAGGAGATACTGACTCCGCTGTATGCTCCTCCGTCCGTCTCCTCCTCAGCCGCTTCAGACGATGTGGATGTCGTGTTTTCGGCAGCAGTCTCTTCCTCTTCCGGGTCATCTGCCCTCTTGTTTACTTCGGCAGCTTTTCCGGCATAAGGGTTTTTTCCGTCCGAAGCATCCGCAAGATACCTGTTGACCATGGTGATCCCTCCGCCGGATACCGTGGCGGCAGGGTATTCCACGACAGGTTCAGGGGTAGGTGACGGGGCCGGAGTGATAGTAAGCTTCACGACCTCAGTCGAATACAGGTCTGCTTCCTTCCTGCTGCCGCAGCCTGAGGCTGCGCAGGTGATGATCAGCAGAAGCCCGAAAAAAAGACCTTTCCCCGAACTTCTTTTATTACGCAGTCTGTCAAACTTCTCCAAAAATACACGCCTCCCGAAAGACGCATCAGTTCTCATCAAGCTTCAGCACGCTCATGAAGGCTTTCTGCGGAATCTCTACATTTCCGACCTGACGCATCCTTTTTTTGCCCTCTTTCTGCTTCTCAAGCAGCTTCTTTTTACGGGTAATGTCACCGCCGTAGCATTTGGCAAGAACGTCCTTGCGCATGGCTTTGACGGTCTCTCTGGCGATTATCTTGCTTCCTATCGCCGCCTGAATGGGTATCTCGAACAGCTGCCGCGGGATCTCCTCCTTCAGCTTTTCGCACATCTTGCGGCCGCGCTCATAGGCAGTAGCCCCGTGCACGATGAAGGAAAGCGCATCCACTTCCTCCTTGTTGACAAGGATATCCAGCTTCACCAGCTCGCTTCTCTCATACCCTGCAAGCTCATAATCGAGGGAAGCATAACCTCTTGAGCGGGATTTAAGTGCATCAAAAAAGTCATAGATGATCTCATTGAGCGGAAGTTTGTAACGTATAAGGGCACGGGTTTCTTCCATATATTCCATCTCGACGTACTGGCCGCGCCTCTCCTGACACAGATCCATGATCGGCCCGATGAATTCAGTCGTCACCATTATCTCGGCATTGACGATGGGCTCCTCCATGTATTCAATCTCGGAAGGATCCGGAAGATTGGTCGGATTGGTAAGGTCGATCACCTCACCGTTCGTCTTATGTATCTTATAGATAACGCTGGGAGCCGTCGTCACAAGATCCAGGTTATATTCCCTCTCAAGGCGTTCCTGTATTATCTCAAGGTGAAGAAGCCCCAGGAAGCCGCAGCGGAAGCCGAAGCCCAGAGCGACCGAAGTTTCAGGCTCGTAGAACAATGAAGCGTCGTTAAGCTGGAGTTTCTCAAGCGCGTCGCGAAGGTCTCCGTATCTGGCTCCGTCGGCGGGATACATGCCGCAGTATACCATCGGGTTTACCTTTTTGTATCCCGGAAGCGGCTCAGCGCATGGATTCTGGCTGTTGGTAACCGTATCGCCCACACGGGTATCCCTAACATTTTTAATGCTCGCGGTTATATATCCTACCATGCCGGCCGAAAGCTCATCACACGGTATGAATTGTCCGGCTCCGAAATATCCGACTTCAACGACTTCCGTCTGAAAACCGGTGGCCATCATGCGGATGGGAGTTCCTTTACGGACGGTGCCGTCCATAAGCCTGCAGAAGACAATGACGCCTTTATAGGAATCATATACCGAGTCAAAAATAAGCGCACGCAGCGGCGCTTCCGGATCACCTTCAGGAGCCGGGATCTTAGCCACTATCTGCTCCAGGACCTCCTCAACGTTCTGCCCGGTTTTTGCTGAAATAAGCGGCGCGTCCTCAGCCTCAAGTCCTATGACATCCTCTATCTCGCTTATGACACGCTCCGGCTGCGCGCTTGGAAGATCGATCTTGTTAATTACAGGAAGTACTTCCAAATCATGGTCGAGAGCCAGGTAGACGTTTGCAAGCGTCTGGGCTTCTATGCCCTGGGCCGCGTCGACCACCAGGATAGCCCCGTCACAGGCGGCAAGGCTTCTTGAGACTTCATAGTTGAAGTCCACATGACCCGGAGTGTCGATAAGGTTGAATATATACTCTTCTCCGTCCTTTGCCTTGTATATAATGCGGCAGGCCTGGGACTTGATAGTTATGCCGCGCTCACGCTCCAGATCCATGTTGTCAAGGATCTGGGCCTGCATCTCCCTCTCGGTCAGCAGCCCGGTTTTTTCGATAATACGGTCCGCAAGAGTGGATTTACCGTGATCGATATGCGCTATGATACAAAAATTACGTATTCTGCTCTGATCTGTCATTTTATTCTGTATTCCTCATTTTGTGTTTAAAGCGCCGTATGGAGCAAAGTACCGGGGCTCAGCACCGGCAGGTGCTGACCCATACCTGACTGCTGGGAGTCACCCACTGGAAGCCGGACGGCTGTTCATCGGTGATACGGCGGCTGTTCGTCAGAAGCCGCTCAACTGTTTCTACAGTGACATGATATATCACAGCCTGTATATCAATATACCGGTTATTATAAGAAGATTTCCCAGGAGCTTGCGCCTGGTGATCTTTTCATGCAGAAGGGTCACCGACATTATAAAGATCCACACATAGGCAAGCGTCTCGATGACGGCTCCGTACTTCATGTCGACCCTAGTGTAGGCATAGGTGTTGGAAAGAAGCACGGTTCCGAAAAGGATGTACGCGACTATAACCTTCCAGTTAAGGTATTCTTTGATAAAGCTTTCATGCTTCTCGTCAGCGCTCTGTTTTAAAAGTATCTGGGAAATTGCAGTCAGGAATGTGCCTGCAACCATAATATAGATAAAATTACTCATCGCCTGTCACCACCAATACACCGATAACTACTATCAGCATTCCGAGAATATTTTTCCAGGTAAGGGTTTCCTTGAAGATGATAACCGCCCAGATCTGTGACCAGACCAGATATACGCTCCGGTGGGCATAGGCGGTAGAAAGCGGGAACTTCTTGATGACCATCTGCCAGCATATGGCGTATATGCCGCAGTTCAGCACCATCAGTCCCAGGAACACGTACAGCAGCGGATTCGAAAGCCCTCCCCGGTTAAACTGCACGGATGCGGCTTTTGAGAAAACGCTTGTGAGGGAAAACAAAAGTATATTCAGATGAAGCTGAATATACTTGCCTGCATTTTTCATTTCAGCTTACCTCTCCTTTAAGGGAAAAATTCTTCCTGTTAACAAAAAAAGCACCACCCCCGGCATTCACATGAAGCCAGAAACGGTACTTTCAGTGCGTCTTCAGGGGTTCGAACCCTGGACACCCTGATTAAGAGTCAGGTGCTCTGCCAGCTGAGCTAAAGACGCATCTCTTTAACGCAAGTGCTATTATATATAACGCCGCGAGGAAAGTCAAGCACTTTTTTAATTTTTTTTCAAAGTAAGGAGGGGACGTTCTCAGTAAGACAGGGGACGGTTCTCTGTCTTACATTTCGGTTATTGCATGAAACATCACAACCGATTATAATATAGTATATAAGCGCCCGGCCAGCTGTTTTTGTTTTATACTGTTTTTATTCTATAATCGCATGGTCCGGGAGAACAGGAGGGCATAATGAAACAAAAAATCTCTGCAGTCGTGTTGTCATTTATTCTCGCAGCAGGTATGTGTACTTTCCCAGGTGCAGAAGAACTATCCGCTGAAGCTCCCGTTTACGATGAAGTGGCAAGTACCGGTTCTTCTGAAGATCCGGCTCTGTCTTATGATGAATTTACATCTCTGGATGATTCAGGCATTTCCGTCGATGAGGCAGCGTTTCCGTTAAGCGCTGAAGACAGCATTTCCGCTGATCAGGAAGATTTCGGGAGTGACCTGACAGGTTCAGAAGAATTTCTTTCAGATGAACTTATCCTGCCGGAGGAAGACGGATCCGATTCTGTACTTTTTGAAGAAAGTCATGCATCAGATCTTTCCGCTGATCTTCTGGATGATGATCTGTCAGATGAATCTGACATGATGGAAGATACTCCTGATGCGTCAGAACCTGTCGAAGACATCATAGAACTTCCTGCTGTACAGGCTTCACTGGATAACAACGTTGAAAATATTGCCGGTGAAGATATTGCAGAAGACTCTCTTCTTTCCGATGACCCGGATGAAACCGGACTTGGCAGTATCACCTCTCCTGTCGCGGTTTCATTGGGGCGGCAGGTAAACGGAACACTCACTGACACCAACACTGTTGATTATTATAAAGTTACGCTTCCTTCATCCGGACGTCTGACACTTAATGCAACCGCATCTATCTACCGAAATTACTACTATCTTTACGAAAGCACACAGACCCAGCGGCTGTGGTACGAGCACTATTACTGGAATGAAGTGACACGTCAGAGTAATGTGTCCAAATCATTTGATCTCACGAAGGGAACCTACTATTTTGTTGTGTCAAGAGACGGCTATAATGGATCATATAATTTTACATTTACGTTCCAGACTGCCGGTGAGACATATACGGAAACAGGTTACGGCAATGACAATTCAATATCGGCCGCACATACAGTCTCATTCAGTAAAGAATACCGTGCTCAGCTTGCAAAGAATGACGATAAGGATTTTTACAGATTTACAATAGCCACTTCAGGCCTCGTCCAGATCAAAGTACGTGCGAATATCTACAAAATGTACGTTCATCTTTATAACTCTGACGGCCAGCAGATGTGGTATAACCACCCTTACTGGAACGAAGCCTCGCAGGAGATAAGCACCACCTACAGCTTCTACCTTACTTCCGGAACATACTATTTTTCCTGCTCCAGGGATGATTATACCGGCAACTATAAAACCTGGGTGTATTTTTCCTCATCCAATGAGTCCTTCAAAGAAAGTGGAAATGGAACAAACAACGCTATAAGCAGTGCAAATTCTGTTAATCTTAACCAGACATACAAAGGCCAGCTTGCCTTTAATGACGACAGGGATTTTTACAGCTTCAACGTAACCACCACAGGAGAAGTAACGGTCAATGCAACCGCCATGCTGTACAGGCTGTATTATATCATTTATGATTCCAACGGTAATGAAGTCTGGAAATACCATGCTTACTGGAACGAAGCAGTAGGCAAAAGCACAATAGCCGAAAAAGTGACCCTGTCGGCCGGAAAATACTATTTTGAAGTTCTCAAGGATGGATATGAAGGAAACTATACCTTCAGCATTGCAGGCAAAACCGCGGCAAGCACAAAGCTTAAGGCTCCTGTAATCAAGGCTGTGTATAACAGTGTTAACGGCGGAGACCTCTACTGGAATCCGGTAAGTGGAGCCACCGGATATATCGTATACCGTTTCAGAGCTGCCGAAGGAACCAAAAAAGTGACTGAGACGAATGCCTCAACAACGCACATTTATGATACCGCTATCAAAAACGGCTGCTGGGGACGAGTGTATCATTACTATGTAGTTGGTGTAAAAAACGGCACGCAGGGAAACTGGAGCAAACCTGCCGTGCTTCAGAGAGTCGCGGCGCTTTCCATAAATACTCTCACGAACAGCTCCAGCAGGGCCGCCACAGCCGCATGGGATGTGATATCAGGTGCCGAAAATAAGGCTCACGGCTACCAGATCCAGTACGCTGAAAGCACCACTGACCTGTTCAACCGCAGTGGAACCTTCAAGTACAAAACCCTGAGCGGAAGGAACAGCAAAAGCACAGTTATCACAGGCCTCACCAAAGGAAAGACCTACTATTTCCGCGTAAGGTGCTACGTCAATTACACCAACAGCGTAACCGGAGCCTACACCCAGACCTGGAGCCAGTACAGCACCGTGAGGTCACTCAGGATAAGTAAGTAAAATCGCGGGGAGGGAACACTCTCAAAGCTGCGAAGCCTGACATCTACGCTCCGCAGCTCTGAGAGTGTTCCCTCCCCACGGTTTTCTTTTCGGCAGCTGTTCCTTTCGAAAAAAATAACTACTCTTTGTCCGGCATATGCCGTGACAATACTCTTTCCATAAACTCGGACACCAGAAATGTTACGGGTCCGGGAAGGATGAGTATCAGCAGCGGGATGCGCCAGGCAAGGACTGCTGCCATTGCGAATATCACAGCCAGTATCAGACTTGTAAGGAAGTATCTGGCCGTCATGTAAAGAGAAATGCGGAGGAACCAGAAGGTATCCATCTCAAATCTTGACAGTGCCGGGAACATATATGCGGCTGTAAGCACCACATAGACTGCGGCCGCGGTATAAAAGCCGATCATTACAAGTCCGAACATTCCGTCCGTTTTTGCCATCAGGATCCCGGTGTTCAGCCGCAGCACAAAAAATGCTGCGGCTGTGACAAGCCATAGTATTGTCGCCTGGCGGAAATTCTGACGGAACGATTTGAAAAACATTGTCGATGCATACCCTGTATCATTCTTGACGCTCTTAACAACGGCATAGTAAAGTGCCGTCGTGGATGCTCCGATCGTAAGAAATGGCAGGCTGCAGATAAGCCACAATACTCCAAGCATAAGCACGTCAAAGATTTTGCTTATTATAGTCGTGTATGCTCCTCCAAACCCGAACGGGCTGTTCGAACCGTTTCCCTTCATCTCAAAACTCCATCACGAAAGCAGGCATCCTGCCGCTTCGCTTCCTTCTTTTACAAATACAGGTATCGCCTCATACGGGGCGTCTGCCGTGATCATCTGTCCACCGGTACAGCGGCTTCCATCGTTGATGTTTATCCAGCTGCCCTCGGGCAGGTATACTTTGCGCTCACGGACATCCGCGTAAAGTACGGGTGCTACCAGCACATCCGGTCCGAACATGTACTCGTCCCCGATCTCCCAGCAGGCACTATCCTGCGGATAGTCGTAGAACAGCGGCCTCATGACTGGAGTTCCTTTTTCGTGTGCCGCCTTCATAAGGCTACGTGTGTAAGGGCGCATGCGCTCACGAAGCGCGATATACTTTTTGCATATCTCATACACTTCTTCGCCGTAGCTCCAGATCTCGTTCTCGGCTCCGCTTATATGCTTACCGCCGCCATGATCTGAAAGCGCCGGTTTGAAAGGCTCCCTGAATCCGTGCAGACGCATGACCGGGCAGAACGCGCCGAACGCGAACCAGCGCACAAGAACCTCTTTAAACGCATCATCATTAATGTTTCCGCCGTGGAATCCGCCTATGTCTGTTGTCCACCATGGAATCCCGGCAAGGCCCATGTTAAGGCCCGCCGCAAGCTGGTTTCTCAGCGCGCGGAACGATGAATCGATATCGCCCGACCACACCAGTGCGCCATATTTCTGGCTTCCGGCCCAGGCGCAGCGCAGAAGGTTTAAGATATTCTCCTGTCCTTCCTCTTCCATGCCTTCATAAGCCATCCTGGCATAATATTTCGGGAAAATATTTCCCATTTCCATATCCGCCCCGATAAAATAACGGTAATGTTCAAACTCATATCCGGTGAATTCGGGTTCTGCCTCGTCAAGCCAGAAGATCTTTATCCCGTCTTTGTAATAATTCTCTTTGATCCTGCCCCAGACATACTTGCGGGCATCGGGATTGGTCGGGTCAAAGATGCAGGCATTTCCGAGCATTCCCAGCCGTTTGCCGTAATCCGTACGGCTGAGGTAACCCAGCTCCCTCATCTCTTCATAGTTCTCGCTCTCACCGTCAACCGTCGGCCAGACCGAAACCATCAGGTGCATACCCATATCGCTGAGTTCACTTACCATCGCGGCCGGATCCGGCCAGTATTCCCGGTCAAATTTCCAGTCGCCTTCATGGGGCCAGTGGAAAAAGTCCGCCACGATCACATCCACCGGGATGCCCCTCTTATGATAACCCCTTGCGACCTCAAGAAGCTCCTCCTGGGTCTGGTATCTCAACTTGCACTGCCAGAAGCCAAGGCCGTATTCAGGCATCATCGGGACGGTACCGGTTGCAGAAGCATAAGCCTCCTCGATCTCAGCCGGCGTATCGCCTGCCGTTATCCAGTAATCCAGCTGCTTTGTCGAATATGCTTCCCATTCTGTCACGTTTTTTCCGAATGTTACTTTGCCGATGGCCGGATTGTTCCAGAGCATTCCATAGCCCCGGCTGGAAAGCACGAACGGCACACTTGCCTGGGAATTTCGCTGCGCAAGCTCCAGAACGCAGCCCTTTACATCGAGGAAAGGCTGCTGGTACTGTCCCATTCCGTAAAGCTTCTCGCCGTCATCAGCCTCAAGGCGGTATATCAGCTTAAAGTTATCACATCCGGCCTTCGGCTGAAAAGTACGGGGATCTATCTCAAGAGCGCTGGCAAACTTTTTGCTGCCGGCATACATGTCACGGGTACGGTCGTATTCTTCAAGAAGAAGGTTTCCATTACGATCCCTGAAGCTGAGAACTCCGCCCTCTGACACAAAGCACGAAATCTTACCGTTTGTGATCTCTGCGGTTTTCCCCTCGATCACAATAACCGCCTCTGATATTTTAGGGGATTCCAGAGCGCTGTGGTCGTCCGGCAGAAAATCATGCCGCTGTGTAGCTCTTACACGCAGGCTGTTTTTGCCCCAGGCCTCTATCCGGAGAAGCTCTTTATCATTCCTTCGGATGAGCGCGTTGTCTGAGATTTTATACATATCAGCCCTCCTTTCCTGTGGAAAGCCTGAAATCGTCTTTGGTAAATACCGGAAGCTTATCAAGCGGGGCATCTACCGTAACTGTCTGACCGCCTGCAAAGGTTTCGCCTGTCCATATGTTCGTCCAGGAGGCTCCGGACGGCAGGTATACATCCTTTTTTGTCTGCCCGCGTTCCATAACCGGCGCAACCAGGATATCCGGCCCGTACATCATCTCAGATTCGTTCTCCCAGCAGACAGGATCCTCCGGGAAATCATAGAACAGAGGCCGCATTACCGGCGTACCTTTTTCGTGTGCCGCCTGCATCTGGCTGCGGGTGTATGGACGCATGTTTTCACGGATAGTGATATAAGTCTTACAGATCTCGTAGATCTCGTCGCCGTATGACCATATCTCGTTTGGCGCTCCGGACACGCACTCCGCTCCGCCGGTAGTTCCGAACTGGGGCTGGTATGGCATGCGGTAGCCGTGAAGGCGCATGACCGGGCAGAATGCGCCGTACTCAAACCAGCGGGCAAAAACCTCGTGGAATTCCTTATCATAAATGTTGGCTCCAAAGAAGCCTCCGATATCGGTAGTCCACCACGGAATTCCGGCGATCCCCATGTTGAGGCCGGCCGCGAACTGGTTCTGCAGGCTCTCGAAGGTCGAATGAATGTCCCCTGACCATACAAGGGCGCCGTATTTCTGGCTGCCGGCCCATGCACAGCGCAGCAGGTTAACGACCTTGTCCTGTCCTTCGGCTTTCATCCCATCGAAGAACGTCTTTGCGTACATGACAGGATATACATTGCCTATCTGCACATTCGGTCCCAGATGATAGCGGTAGTTTTCAAAATCATATACCGTATACTCAGGTTCAGCTTCATCAAGCCAGAATATCTTTACACCTTTGTCATAATAATTCTGTTTGCACTTGCCCCACACATACTCGCGTGCTTCCGGATTTGTCGGGTCAAACTGAATCGTGTTGCCCATGTAGGTATTGTCAATGCGGACGCCTTTTTCTACTCTGGTCAGCAGTCCCTTCGCCTTCATCTCGGCAAAATTCTCACTCTTATAGTCCACCATCGGCCACACCGATACCATCAGCTCGATGCCCATCTCCTTGAGCTCGGCTATCATTGCGTCGGGATCCGGCCAGTAGGTCGGGTCGAAGCGCCAGTCGCCCTGTTTGGGCCAGTGGAAGAAATCCACCACGATAACATCTAGAGGGATGCCTCTTCTCTTATATTCGCGGGCGACCTCCAGAAGCTCCTCCTGGGTCTGGTATCTCAGCTTGCACTGCCAGAAGCCGAGGCCGTATTCCGGCATCATCGGAACCTTGCCGGTCGCATCTGCATAGGCTTCTTCGATCTCAGCCGGTGTATCTCCGGCCGTTATCCAGTAATCAAGCTTTTTGGACGAGGCCACCTGCCATGTAGTGATATTCTTGTTGAAGTTCACACGGCCAATACCCGGGTTGTTCCACAGGAAGCCGTAGCCCAGCGACGAGAGCACAAACGGCACGCTTGCCTGGGAATTACGGTGCGCCAGCTCAAGCTCCGCTCCTTTTACATTGAGGAACGGCTGCTGATACTGTCCCATGCCGTACAGCTTTTCATCCGGATTCGACTCAAAACGCATGGTCAGCTGATAGTCGCCGCCGATTAGCGGCTTGAATTCGCGCGCTTCAACTTCCAGACTGCTGGTCGTCTTTGCAAACATGTCCTCACGGTTACGGACATACTCTTCCAGCAGAAGCTCACCTTTCTGATTGTAGAAAAACAGCTTGCCGATGTTGTTGATGACCGCTTTGATCTTTCCGTTTTCTATAGAAGCGCCGCTGTCACCTATCGACACCTTCGAAGACCTCTTAGCCGGTTTTCCGTCAAGCGCCCACAGTTCTTCCGGCATCTCGGGCATCATTGACGCCCTCACCCGGAGGCTGTTTTCTCCCCAGGGTTCAACTATCAGGCGCTCCGCGTCGTAGCGGTAGCAGAGCGCACCTTCCTTTTCTTCAAAAAAACCAAGCAGAAAATTGCTGTCAGAACGGAAGTCCCCGCTCGGGGCTCCCTCTTTTTTTGTAAAGTCCGGCATTATGTCCTCCTTAAATGTTAAACTATTCCTTTCAGCTTTACAGTTATACGAATGTCCGTCCTGTTATTCCTTAACAGCTCCGGCTGTCATGCCGCTTACAATATATTTCTGCAGGAACACGAACAGCAGGATGACCGGAAGGACCAGAATTGCGCCATAGGCCATGATACAGTTCCATTTGGTTCCGTACTTGTTCTGGAAGCGGTAGATGTTTGCGGTCAGAGGGCGCATCTCGGGCTTGACATTGAAGGTCATGGAATATGCAAGATCGTTCCAGCCGTTCAGGAATGAGATGACCAGAACAGTGATGATACCTGTCTTGATGGCCGGGATCATGATCCTTATAAAGGACTGCAGCACATTGCAGCCGTCGATACGCGCCGCATCGTCAAGGGCTGTCGGCACATTCTTGAAATAGGGCCGAAGCGTGACGACAATAAACGGAACCGACCCCGAAGCGATGGCAAGTGCCGGACCGATATAGGTTCCCAGCAGATGCAGCTTGCTGAAGATCAGGTACATAGGCGTCAGCATCAGCGATGCCGGAAGCATCTGGGTTACCAGGAAAGAAAGCATGAAGCCTTTTGATCCCGGCACTTTGTATCTGCCCATTCCATAAGCGGCCGTCACACCCAGCACCATTGAGATGCACATCGACATAAGCGCGATACAGGTACTGTTTTTAAGGGAAGCAAGAAAGTCCTTATCGGAAAAGTTTTCGATCCACGGCTGCACCGTGAAGTTATGCGGATAATAGGTCACGATCTTTCCAAAGGATTCCGAATCGCTCTTGAACGACATGCAGAGTATCCAGTAAAGCGGGAACAGGAATGCGATGGCAAGCAGCAGAGCGATGATACAGAGGATAATGTTTCTTCTTTTTTCCCTGGGAGAACGATATTTCATTTTTTCCTTCATATTAATCATCCTCCTTTGCTATCATCCTCAGGTAGAACAGGCCGACGATAAACAGACAGCAGAACAGTATGATAGCCGCCGCCGAGCCCTTTGAGAATTCATACTGCGTGAACGACAGCTGATATGCGTATGTTCCAAGAACGTCCGTTGCATTTAACGGGCCGCCGCTTGTCATGACAAACTGCAGGTCGAACGCTTTGAACGTATAGATAAAACCTAGCATCAGTACCGCCACGATGGCCGGACGGACCAGCGGCAGTGTGATGTGAATGAATTTTTCCCACTTGTTGGCTCCGTCCACCTCGGCGCTCTCATAGATGTCCGGTGAGATACCCGTAAGCCCGGAGGTAAGGAGAAGCATGTTGAACGGAATACCTACCCAGCAGTTCATGAAAATGACCGCTCCCATGGCGGTATTCCCCTTAAGCAGCCATTCCACCGGCTGCTGTATCAGGTGCATCTTCATCAGCAGGTCGTTGATGACACCGCTTGATACGTCAAACATGTTCTTGCCCAGAAGAGCGGTGACCGACATGGGCATCATGTATGCTACCAGCACAAGTCCGCGTATCGGCCCGGCCAGTGTAAATTTCTGTGAGAAAAACAGGGCAAAAATAAAACCGATGGTAAACTGGAAGAACAGGCATCCGAAGGTAAATACCAGGGTATTTCTGAAAACCTTACGGAAGGTGGGATCCCCGAACAGGGTCTTGAAGTTTTCAAGCCCTACAAATACATCCGTCCCGGAAGCGAATGTCTTTACATTCACATTGTGGAGCGAAAGGACGATGTTGTAAATCAGAGGATAGCCCAGAATCACCAGGATGTAGATAAAGGCGGGCAATATAAATATATAGCCCTCCATTTTTTTACGTGTCGCTCTCTTCATAATCAGCATTCTCCTCTCTAAAGGCAAAAGGAGCCGCCGCATCTGCAAACGATGCAGAATGTGACGGCTCCTTTTACAGTCCTTATACCTGACCGGCAGGAAAACCGGATATTAGTTTACGGAAGAGGAGTCTCTTCAAGGATAGGATCGATAACTGCCGCTGCATCAGCTGCTGCGGTAGCTGCATCCTTCTCTCCAAGGAGAACAGCCTGCTCTGCGGTGTAAAGAGCCTCGGAGATGGTCGGCCACTGCGGATGCGGGCCTCTCGGTACTGCAAAGTTCATGGAATCGTTGAATACTTTGTATCTTTCATCTGCAGTCCAGAAGTCTTTAAGGTCTACAGCGTCTCCACGGACAGGAAGCTTGCCGGCAAGTTCGCACCAGTCAGCGTTGTTCTGTGCTGTCTCCATGTACTCAAGGAAATCGATGCAGGCTTCTCTGTTGGCAGCGCCTGTGCAGACACCGAAGTTCTCGCCGCCGATAACGGATGCCTGTGCGCCGTTTGCGCTCTGCGGCATCGGAACATAAGCGTACTCCCAGGTAACTGTATCCTTGATGGAATCGTCAAGGTTCTGAGCGATCTGCCATGTACCGGACTCAAGCATGCAGGCTTTCTCAGCTGCCCATGCGTTGAGGGCATCGCCCTGGCCCCAGTTGACAGCTTCCTTGCTCATGTAACCTTTGTCGATAAGGTCGCCGAGGATCTGGAATGCTTCGATGCTCTCGGGGCTGTCGATGTCGCCTACAGAACCGCCTGTGGTGTAGAGCCACGGAATGAACTGGAAGGTACCTTCCTCATTGGAAACCGCGCACATTGCAAAGCCGTATACGCCGTTGTCAGGATCTGTCGTTGCCTCGCATGCTGCAAGGAACTCTTCCATTGTCTCGGGAGCTTTGTCGATGCCGGCTGCCTTCAGCATATCCATATTGCAGAGGATAGCAAGACAGTTGGAGTTGTTTGGAAGTCCGTGGATACGTCCTTCGGAGTCACGGCAGCTGTTGAGAGGTCCTTCATAGAAGTTGTCCAGCTCGCCCCACTCTTCCAGCTCGTCCTGGATATCATCGAAAACACCGAGGGAGATGTAGGAAGCCATGTCAGGGGAGTCTACCATGCCGATATCCGGAAGCTCGCCTGAAACTGCACCGATGGTGTACTGTTTCATAAGCTCTTCACGGGATACGTATGTTGCGGTTACGTAGATATCGCTCTGCAGTTCGTTGTAATCTTTACAGATCTTGTTGAGAGCATCTGCCTCGCCTTCGAAATAATGCCAGATCTCGATAGGAGTTCCGCCATTATCCGGTCCGAATATGTCTTCTGCTGATGCCGTCATTCCCAGTGACAGTACAGAAGCCGCGATTGCTGCTGCCAATGCCAGTTTTTTCATACTTACCTCCTTTTCTGCGCCCATTGTAAATGTTATTACGATTCCACAAAGCTCAGGGCATAGATACTTGTGGAATTCTACAAATCAAATATATTATACCCCATTTCGTTTGTGCATTTCAACTCCAATTATAAATTTTTTTGCTTTTTTTTAATAGTGAGACAGAGAACCGTCCCCTGTCTCATCTGCCTCTCTTATTTTCTGGTTCAGGTAATTCATCACGCGTTTTTTATCTGCGCTCCAGGAAGGGGCTATAAGGAGACGTTTCGGGCCGTCACCGGTCAGACGGTGTATGGTGACTTTTGACGGCAGTATACGCAGACAGTCGATTATCAGATCTGCATATTCCTCCAGGGACATTATATAGAAAGGCGTGTTTCTGTATTCCACGGCAAGCTGTGTTCCCTCCAGGATATGCAGCAGCTGCAGCTTTATCCCATCCGGAGGCGGCGTGAGTCCTGCCAGGTAACGTACCGTATCAAGCATGTCTTCTCTGGTTTCTCCCGGAAGGCCCAGGATAACATGAATAACAACCCGAAGGCCGGCCTTTATAAGGCGTGCATATGCATCTTTAAAAACGTCCAGCTGATACCCGCGGTTAATGCGCCTGGCGGTTTCTTCGTGTATGGTCTGAAGGCCGAGCTCTACGTAGACAGGCTTCAGTTTATTAAGTTCAGACAGCATGCTGATTTTGTCAGGCTCAAGGCAGTCAGGCCGTGTCCCGACCGAAAGTCCCACGATTTCCGGAAAAGAAATGGCAGAGGTAAACAGCTCTCGTAAATATTGCGTGTCGCCATAGGTATTTGTGAAGGATTGGAAATATGCAAGGTACCTCTTTGCGCCTTTCTGCCTTACACGGCTCTTTGCTATGGCTATCTGCTCCGGGAGCGGCAGCAGCGGAGCAGCAAAGTCACCGGAGCCTCCTTCTGAGCAAAAGGTACAGCCTCCCCATCCGATAGTCCCGTCCCTGTTCGGACAGGAACACCCGGATGTAAGGGACAGCTTATAAACCTTCTCACCAAACATTTCCTTAAGTTCATCTGAAAAAGATCTGTAATTCATCGTAATCCTTTCTTTCTGACAGTTCCCGGCATGAACACAGGGGACGGCTCTCTGTGTTCGTGAGCCGCCCCCTGCGTTTATAAGCCAACCCTGCATTCATGAACCAGCCCTGCATTCGTGATCCAGCCATGTATTCGTGATCCAGCCCTGCATTCATGAACCGGCCTTGCATTCGTGATCCAGCCCTGTGTCCCTGTCAGATACAGTAAAAAAGCTTGACACTCTCATGTAGTTGTAGTATTCTAACTTTATGTTGCAAGCAACTAACTCAACCTATATAAAGGAGGCTACTATGAAAATCAAACGGTTTATTGTTCCTTTCCTTTGCGCGGCCATGCTTCCCGCTCTTCCCGTGTTTGCTGAGGATGATGCCGCGGCTGCCGCAGATGCTCTTCTTAATGATGTCAGCGGAACCTATGAGGCGCTTTTCCCGGTTATCACTGCTCCTGAGTACGACCAGATCTGGCTTGACAGCATTATCCCTGTGACCGGTGAGGAAGAGGCTCCTGCTTTCGCAGAAATGCTGAAGACTGTCTGCAACGGCGACCTTCATGGACAGGAAGCCATTGATGCTTATGCCGACGGCTCTGAGGGAATGCAGTTTGACTGCAAGTTTATAAATGGCGTTTCGCAGATAACATTCGACGGGAATAACATCAGCGGCGTTGATGAAAACGGCGAAGAGGTGTTCAGCCACGAATACGCATATGCTCACGAAGCATCCCTCATGGAAGGCATGATGGATGGTTATATGTACGAAACCGCCGATGAGGACGCAGGAGAATTCAAGTACTTCTTCCTTCTTCCTGACACACCGGAAAGCACCTATCACATCGAGTTCAGGTACGGAAGCGACGAGGAAGCCCTTACACTTTATAATGAAGGGGATTACGCCTACTGGCTTGCAGCAGGAATCCTTACCGACCGCGACGATCAGATGATAAATGATGTTATCACCCTTTTCTGCGAAGAGAATATGGAGCCCGAAGATGAGGCGCTTGCCGAAGGCGGCGACGAAGAAGCAGCTGATGCCCGGGAAGATGATGCTGCCGCTGCGGAAACTGATGAAGACGCTGATGCCGCTGCGGAATCCGGCAAAGACGCTGATGCCGCTGTTGCTTCTGACGTCGCTTCGGAAGCTGCCAATGATGCCGCTGCAGATGAAGTCATCGAGATCGCTACCGCTGAAGAGCTTGCTGCCATCAATGACAATCTTTCCGGAAACTATGTTCTGACAGCAGATATCGATCTTGCCGGTGTTGAATGGACCCCAATCGGTACCTTTGCTCCCTCAGGAGACAGCCCGGAGGAACAGGAAACCCCGTCTGCTGACGCAGCCTTCACCGGCACCTTTGACGGAAACGGCCACACAATTTCCAATCTTTCCATTGATCAGCCCGAGGGCTGGAACGTTGGTCTTTTTGGCTGCATCGCAAACACCGAGGTCAAGAACTTTACACTCGAAAACGCTTCAGTCACAGGAACCATCATGGCTTCCGATGTTGTAGGCTACTCCTACTTCTCAACCGTTTCAGGCGTCAGGCTTGTAAATGGTACTGTTAATGTTAACTATACAGAAATGAGCACTGAAGGCATGTACGGCGGCATCGTAGGCGCCGGAATGGGCAGCCTGATCACTGACTGTGAAGCCGAAGCTGATATCGTCCTTCCGGACAACGTTGCCAATGCAGGTATCATCGGCGGCGGCCTGGAACTCACCTCTGTTGTCAACTGCACTGCTGTCGGAACCGTCACCGCAGGCGCAAACTGCTACGGTCTTGGCGGAATCTCCGGATGCGGCTTCGGTGCCGAGGAATTCACAAACTGCCATGCTGAAGGTGTTACGATCACTGCAGGCGAAGGTGCATCCTGGATAGGCGGTATCACCGGATATGCCGGAGGCTTTGAAGACGAGAGTGCCGGCATCCCTGTCACCGTATTTACCGGCTGCACTGCTGAAGACGTAACTATTGATGCTCCCGAAGAATCAGAAGGAACAGGCGAAATAGTCGGTGCCGGATTCTTCTCAGAAGAAGTTGCCGAAGCGATGGGCGCTCCCTATGATCAGCCTACCGTTTATGTTATTGCTGATGAAGCAGCTGATGACGCTGCCTGATCCATCAATCTAAAAACGAGACAGGAGACGGTTCTCTGTCTTAAGACAGAGAACCGGCCCCTGTCTTATTTTATAAAAGCCCACAACAGTTTTCTTATCGTCCTTCTTGTCTCAGGGCTTGTGTCAGCAAGGATCATGCGCAGTCTTTTTATTTTGCCGGGCTGTTTTTTCTTCTTATTTCTCTTTTTTACTTTTTCGGGTACTTCTTCTGCGGCTTCTTTTATCTTCCTGCCCGTATTCTCTATCGCGTCAAAAAGCTCGGAAACAAAAACCTCCCTGTCGCGCATGTCAATACGGCTTATCCATTTTTCCAGAGCACGGTTTATTCTTCTGCTCTGTGCGGCAATTCTCTTTGCTGCCCTGAAGTGATCCCCGTCTACTATCCATGACATCGGTTCGTGCTGCTGAAGGCCTTTTGCCGTGCTTTTGACTATCAGTGACGGGAAATCCTTCTCAAAGATCATGCCAATAACTGAGTATTCAGGAACGATCTTCCGTACTCTCTCACTTATCTTCTGATAGTTTTCTTTAAGCTTTTTAAAAGCGGAAATGCCGGGTCCGTCGTTGGAGTATATCCTCAGAATATGCTCCCTCCTGAAGCTTCCGCACATTGAAGAAGCAAACAGTGCCAGGCTTCCGCCTTTCGAATGTCCGCCTATGATGAACTTCGCTTCAGGATCTTTTTTCAGAACGGTGTACATTACAGACCTTAAATACACCGCCGCCTGTCTCTGGGCACGGGTCAGCTTGTAGCTCATCTGAAAGGCTTCGCGCCAGCCGTAAAGGCTGGAATCTATTCCCCTGTAGGCAATGTAGTGCAGATGTTCTCCAAATTCAAAATGAACGGCCGCAAACTGTGTATGACGTTTTTCGATTACAGGAGACAGGAAAGCAGAAAGTCTCGCCGCTCCGAAACGCCGGCTTTTTCCTGCAGCATGCAGGAGATGAGG
The DNA here is from genome assembly GCA_017459635.1 of Blautia sp. Taxonomy (GTDB): domain Bacteria; phylum Bacillota; class Clostridia; order Lachnospirales; family Lachnospiraceae; genus Blautia_A. The sequence continues at coordinate 60,571 of JAFUCO010000069.1, forward strand.
CACCACATTCCCCTGTGACATTCCATGTATGGAAAAATAAAGCTTCATCGCTTCCTTTAATGAAATGCTCTTCAGCGAATCTTTTCTGAAGCCTGGTACTATTCCTGTAAAATCATAGTAAACGAGATAACAGAATACCAGATTATCCACATCAGTAAACGGAGCCTCATTGAATGTGCGGTTTCCTTTCTCATGGATATAATCTGTAATATTTGACATTTATTTCCTCCCTCCAGGGATGAACAGATCTTTCCAGACATTTCCGGCAATTATGCGTTACTCACTGCATATTCCAAACGCCCCGGTTCGGAATGATCCGGGGCGTTCATTTCAGAATATCAGTTTATGCTGCAATTCACGGCCGCTGCGGCCGGGCCGTGAACTGCAACAGGTTTATCCGGCCTGCAGGAAAGCTTTTATTGCCATGCCGTCCGCGCGGCCTTCATCGTACATCATCTGTATCGATGTCTTATCCCGGGTCAGTGTCTTCATTTTGCCGATATCCTTCGGCGCAACGATCAGGACACGGCCTTCTTTTTCGTACTGTTTTGCGATCTCCAGGCTGCGGTTGTAGTTTCCTGCCCGGCGGTAAAGCGCTCTGGCAGCGTTCGGCCAGCTGTGAAAAAGAATGCGCGCAAATCTGATGTCGTTCTTTGGCTGCCGGTAATCATTGGCCGGCCTTGTCAGGATGAGGACTATCTTATCATATCCCTCAGCCAGTGCATGGCGTATCGGAACCGGGTCACTGAGTCCCCCGTCAAAATACGGCACTCCGTTTACTACATACGGTCTGTTGATGACCGGCACACAGGAGGAAGCCTTGATCACGTTGTAATTATCCTGCTGCATGTCGGCAGTTGTAAAATAAAACGGCCGGCCTGTACGCGCATCTGTTGCTACAACATAAAAAGTACTTCCGCAATCTGCGACTCTCTCAAAGTCAAGTGGATATTCTCCGCCGGAGTTGCTCAGCGTTCCGTAAATATAATCGAGGTTCAGATATGAGCCGGTTTTTACAAAATGCTCCCAGCTCATGTAATCCTTCCGGAGCGCATATTCTGTATAAAACTTATGGTTTCGTCCTCTCTGGCCGGCGAGATAGCTCACACAGTTCGCGGCGCCTGCAGAGACTCCATAGCAGGTATCAAAGGTCACGCCTTCATCTATGCATGTGTCAAGGACTCCGGCTCCGTAGATCCCTCTAAGTCCTCCTCCCACATCTATAACACAATTCATTTATTATCCTCCAAAACGGAAACTGCCCAGCCGTATCTTTCTGTTAAGGAACCGTATCAGAGCATTAACCGTGTCACTTGCCATTTCCTGGGCTATGCATTGCTGCGCCAGGGCAACATTGTCAGTAATTATATTATCAACCTCCCGGTCGATCATCAGATGGATAGAATCACGGCTGTTGACCGTCCAGGCATATATCTGCTTTCCTGCATTATGCACCCTTCTCACAAGGCTCTGGGTTATGCTGCTCTGCTTCACGCTGAAATGATCCGCGTATATCAGCCGGTTCACATTCCCATAGGCAAAAGCCGTCACATAGACTGTGGTTATAGTCTCATCCAGCTGCTTCACCTTTGCGATAGAATTGTACTGCTGCGAAGTAACAACGCAGCGGTCAGTAAACTCCTTCTCATGGATCAGATCAACCAGCTTCTCCTCAAGCCCTTCTTCCTGTACAGACGGCTTGATCTCGATGTTCAGCCTTATCCCGGCCTCCTTCGCCAGGTCGATCACTTCCGAAAGCAGGGGTATTCTTTCTCCTGCAAATTCTTCGCTAAGGAAGCTCCCTGCATCAAGCTTCTCTATCTGCGGGTAGGTGAGATCCCAGGCCATCCGGTTTACACCTGTAGTCCTTCTGAAAGAACTGTCATGCATTGTAAATATCCTGCCGTCACGGCTCAAATGTACATCCAGCTCTATCCAGTCTGCCCCGGCATCAATCGCTCCCTGAAAAGCCGACATGGTGTTTTCGGGGAATTGTTTGGAGGCTCCCCGGTGTGCCGTGACCTCCATGGTTTTGATAAACTCTATATTCCGGTTCATCTCCCCGCGGTGCACCCGGTAAACATAGAAGGTGCAGGCACCTACGGTGATCAGAAGCAGCAGGCTCTCGGCTATGCCGACTCCTATTCTGTGGTTCGCCCGGAGGCGTTCCTCCCGCTCCGAATGGTGATACCCTTTCCCCTCATGCACTTCATCAACATAAAAAACATACTCTCCCTTTTCTGCTTTATGGTCATAAAAGAGCAGGCTTATCATCAGGCATGTAACAGGTGACCCGAGCACCGTGAAAACCACCAGCAGAACAACCAGAATGATCTTTACGATAGAAAACAGTATGGTCGAAAGCAGGAACATCCCCGAAAACAGCCGTCCGATGAGTACAGCGGCAAGTATCCCGAGCAACAGCAGGAGCATATATATTATGTAAAGAAAAAGCTGGGCCAGCGCTATATGTACCAGGTCATATATATAGAAGCCCTTTCCCAGACTGATGCTTTTTTTTGCAGTTTCCCTGCCGCTTATGTTTTCCAGTGTATAATACCAGTAAGTATAAAGAAGCCGGCTGAAAGGTATGACAAGAATCACAAGAAGCGCAGACAGCGTTGCATAAAAGCTGAAATTCTTCATGCTGACCATGAACATATTCGGCACGGAATATGAGGAGAGCAGCTCCGGTATCTGCCCGATGCTGAATACCGGCACCATCAGAAATACCAGCAGCAGTAGGGGCCTGTTTTCTTTGCGGAAAAGTCCCCCTACATTTCGGAGCGCAAATCTTAGAATATCGGAAATATTGGTTTTCCGGCCGCATTTTGAGCAGTGCATAATATATATGACCGCGCTCATGTCGATCAGTGTGTAAATTCCGACAAACGCCAGAACGAGCAGCACTATAATATACGTCAGCGGGTTCCGGAAAAACTTTTTCAGGTTTTCCAGTGTGAGATAATGATAACCCGCAGCGTTCATCACTATATCGAAAGCTCCGTAGATGAGCGGAACAAAGAGCGTAACGCCCAGCAGTTTATAGAGGATTTCGAACCACCAGAACATACGCCCGTTAAAGGAAAGAAGCCGGACAGCACTTCCGATTTTGTTCCGGAAAGTGCCGCCCCTGCTTCCTGACCTGTTTTTCAAAGTCCCGAAAGGAACATTTCATAATAATCGTCTTCGCCTTCCAGCATCGGGGAGTTTTCACCTCCGCCGTTTGTGCTTCGTTTCATCGATGCATAGCTGTCCTCACCATAGGCGATCAGATCCATCTCATACAGGGGAAAACCTTCCTCTGTACTGATCCGGCAGAAAGTCGAAACCGGATTTCTGTTGTTTTTTGTATCAAGCAGCTTCTGCCTGAGGGCTTCATCGCTGCGCGCTTTTTTCTTCAGTCCGTTAAGTGCTTCCCATACTTCCATAGTGCGGTTCCTTACAGAATATGTATCTGTCATATTCGGTCATCGCTTCGTAAAATGTTTCAGAAAGATCGGCAGGCAATTTCTGCCTTACGCCTCCTGCGGCTCCTCCTTGCGGATAGCCTTGGTGCGGATCTCCTCGCAGATCATGTCGATGAACTCCTGAAGCGGCTTTGTTCCTTCATCACCTGCGAAACGGCTGCGGACGGAAACGTTTCCTTCCTCTTCTTCCTTTGCGCCTACGATCAGCATGTACGGGATCTTGTCCATACGTGCTTCACGGATCTTATATCCGATCTTCTCGGAACGGGTATCTACCGTGACATCAACGCCGTTTTTCCTGAGCTCGCCGAATACCTTCTGCGCATAATCGATGTATTTCTCCGAAAGCGGAAGGATACGAACCTGCTCAGCGCACAGCCAGGTCGGGAATTTGCCTGCGTATTTTTCGATCAGCCATGCAAGTGTACGCTCGTAGCATCCCATTGAGGTCCTGTGGATGATGTACGGGCGGGCCTTGTTGCCGTCGCGGTCGATATAGTACATGTCATAGCGCTCTGCAAGGAACATATCCAGCTGTACTGTGATCATTGTGTCTTCCTTGCCATAAACGTTCTTTGCCTGGATGTCAAGCTTCGGGCCGTAGAAAGCTGCTTCTCCCTCAGCCTCTGTATAGTCAAGGCCGATCTCATCAAGGATCACCTTCATAGCGCCCTGTACCTTGTCCCACTCCTCTGCGGTGCCAAGGTATTTCTCGGCGTTGTTCGGATCCCATTTAGAGAAACGGTATGTTACATCCTCCTCAAGTCCCAGTGTTGACAGGCAGTACTTTGCAAGCTTAACGCAGTTCTTAAATTCTTCGTCTATCTGCTCAGGTGTGCACACCAGATGTCCTTCGGAGATGGTGAACTGGCGGACTCTTGTAAGTCCGTGCATCTCTCCGGAATCCTCATTTCTGAAAATAGTAGAGGTCTCACCCATACGATAGGGAAGATCGCGGTAGCTCTTCTGGCGAGCCTTATATACATAGTACTGGAACGGGCAGGTCATCGGACGGAGCGCATATACATCACTGTCCGCATCCTGCTCGATGAGGGAAAGATCCTCGACACCGTGGATCTCACGCTGGGCCTCAGCTGCGTTGTTAAGGTCTTCCTTGTTCTCATATCCAAAGACAAACATGCCGTCCTTGTAGTGATACCAGTGATCAGAGATCTTATATAAGGTAGACTTTGCCATAAAAGGAGTCCTTGTACGTACATATCCCCATTCGTAGTCTTCAAGGTCCTCGATCCAGCGCTGCATTTTCTGGATCATCTTTGTGCCTTTCGGCATGAAAAGCGGAAGGCCCTGTCCGATGACATCGACCGTTGTGAACAGATCCATCTCTCTTCCGAGCTTGTTGTGGTCACGGTTCTTGATATCGGCAAGATATGCAAGATATTCTTCAAGATCATCCTTTTTGCTGAAGGCAGTGCCATAGATCCTGGTAAGCATCTTGTTGTGCTCATCACCGCGCCAGTAAGCGCCTGAGCTTGATGTCAGCTTGAAGGCCTTTATGGGTCTTGTGCTCATGAGGTGCGGGCCGGCGCAGAGGTCAACAAAATCGCCCTGCTTATAGAAGGACAGCACTGCATCTTCGGGAAGGTCATTGATAAGCTCCACCTTATAAGGCTCTTCTCTCTCTTCCATAAGCTTTATGGCTTCGGGACGGCTCAGGGTAAAGTATTCAAGACGGTCACCCTTCTTGATGATCTTTTTCATCTCTTTTTCGATCTCGTCAAGAGCTGCCCTGTCGAGGGAAGGCATATCGAAGTCATAGTAGTATCCATCTGCGATAGCCGGGCCGATGGTCAGCTTTGCCTCGGGATAAAGGTGCTTGACAGCCTCAGCAAGAACATGTGCGCAGGTATGCCTGTAGGCCTTTTTGCCCTCTTCTGAATCAAATGTAAGAATGTTAAGGCTTGCATCGTGGTCGATGACAGTGCGGAGATCGCACACTTTTCCGTCGATCTCAGCTACGCAGGCAGCGCGCGCAAGGCCGTCGCTTATATCCCTTGCAATGTCATACGCAGACATCGCTTCCTGGTATTCTTTAGTACTTCCGTCTTTCAATGTGATGATCATTTTCTTTCCTCCAGATATATTGATATTATTGGCAGATGCACCAGGGTTATCATCCGTTCTCATTTACAGCAGGCTGATAACAGCTGCTCACAGAAGAGCCATAAACAGTAATGAAAATCAACCGTAAAACAGAAGGCCTGTAACTGGAATCCTGCCCGGTGACAAAACAGTAAAACAAAAAGTCCCTTCTTTAAGACTTGTTTGTCTTACAGAAGGGACGTATACAGGTCTTAGCAGTAAATATCCGCACAAAATCTGTACTCGCGGTTCCACCCTACTTCCGGATTTCAATAACAATCCGGCACTTTATTCAGCTGATAACGCGGCCGGGCGGGCAGTATTGGTGCCACTCAGAGATGGTGTTCGCACAGCAGCCGGACAGGATGCTTTCACCATTATCATCCCTCTCTTTAGACCGTCACTAACTGACTACTTTTCTCGTCAACGTTTTAAATTTCTGATAAAAATTATGATAGCATTATGTGGTAATATTTGCAAGATATAAAAATGATTTTTTAAATAGTCAAAAGGCCGGTTCACACGAACCGGCCTCTGTTTTATAAGTTTTTAAAATCAAAACCATTATGCATAGATTTTCTAAAAGGGGGACGGGATGACCCTCTGTACTTAAATACAGTACAGAGAGTCAAACCCTATAATAGTGTTAGCAAGTAAATAGATTTATAAAGATATACAGTTACTATCAGTTTGCAAAAGCATACAGGAACTGCAGCATTGCATGTCTCTTGCAGGTATCCCACGGACGGAATGTATTATCTTCTTCCCAACCATGAACGATTCCTTCAGATACGCCCCAGTTGATTGCTGCAACAAAGTCTGCGTTATCCGGCATATCGTCAAATGTAGCGGATTTAGCTGCCTGCGGCTTGCCTGCATATCTCCAGATGAAGGTAATGATTGCTGCACGCTTGCAGGTATCCCACGGACGGAATGTATTGTCTTCTTCCCATCCTGTTGTAATACCATTCTCCTGTGCCCAGGAAATAGCCTTGCAGAATTCTTCGTTATCCGGCATATCAGAGAATGTTGCTTCCTTGGTCGGTTCAGGTGATCCTGCAACTCTCCACAGGAAGGTAACAGCCGCTGCACGGTTAACGTTATTCATCGGACGGAATGTGTTGTCATCCCAGCCAGTGGTAATGCCATTGTCAGCACCCCAGTAAACTGCATCATAGTGAAGCGGGCTTGCCGGGTTGGTCATGTCATCAAAGTGTACTCTTACTTTAAGTTCTGCAGTAGCGCCGCCCTTTGTGGTAACGGTTACTGTGGAAACACCATAATGATCGCCTGCTGTAACCTTGATGGTTCCCTTGCCTTCTCCGTCATTTGTGAACTCAACAGTCGCAAGATCTGCATCTTCGATCTCAGCTTTTTCGATGGTATCAAGCTCAAACATCTCAGCGGAAACCTCTTCGGTCTTGCCAGGATCAATTGCGATCTCTTCATCGCTCAGCTCAATGAATGTATTCGGTGCATAAGCGTAAAGAGTAGTAGCTTCTTCGATGATCTTTGTAAAGTCGAATTTCTCAGGAGCTTCTTCCCACTTGCCGTCTTTCGGAGCAACCTTTGTCCAATATGCACCTACAGAGTCAAGTTTCGGAATGTCAGAGCTCGGAACGACATCGCCCTTGTTTACAACGACTGTCTTATCTGCCGTCTTTCCGCCATCGTTGAAATTGAAGATAACGTCTACAGGCTCTTCCGGAGCATACTCATACAGAGTGGAATCGCTCTCGAATGTTCTCTTCATACCCCATTTAGCGGGACGATCAGCCCATGTTCCGTCTGCAGCCGGTGCAACTGCTGTCCAGTATGCGCCATATTCTTTGGTTTCAGGATACTCATCCTCGGGAAGAGCTTCGCCCTTGTTAGCATCTACTACTTCCTCTGTTCCGTCTGCATATTTGAAGGTAACCTTTACAGTTTCGTTCTTCCAGTATGCGTACAGAATCATATCCTTCTGAACAAGATTCTTGCTCGGAACAAATTCTGTCGGAGCCTCTGCATATGCATTTGTCAGATTTCCATCCTTATCCTTGTCCGGCTCATCCATTGTCCAGTAGCCAAATACTTTATTCTTAGGCTGATAGGTCTTGACAGCAACTTTCTCTGTCTTGCTTACAATAACGTCACCTGTCTTAGCATCGATATTATCTGTCAGATAATTTCCGATAGCAACGGTAAGCTCTTTCTCAAAAGAGTCTTCTGCAAGATCCGTATTAAGGAAGTTAAAGACGATCTTGCTGTCTTCGTACTGAGCATAGAGTGTGAGGTCAGCGGTCAGAGTCCAGTTTGCATCATATGTGCTGTTGCCCTTGAACTCAATATCATTGTCATCGATCCAGCCATGTGCGCCGTCAATTGCCGGAGCTTTTCCTTCAATTGTTGTACGGTGTACACCATCTCTGAACGTTATTTCTGTAGTTGCATCGCGATCTACAAATGTTACGGTATGAACTTTGTGCCAATAGCCATAAAGCGTAATATCCTTAGTGACCTTTGTATCCCACTTGTATTCTTCTGGTCCCTTAGCATTCTTGTCATCCGGGTTCTCAGCTTTCCATTTAGAGGGCTCAACTGCGGTCCAATACTGGAATTCATAACCTTCTACTTTTTCAAGCTTCTCAGCAAGCTTGTCATCAACAGCTGTAGGATCTTTTGCGTTTTTGCCATCTGCTACTGCCTGATCCTCTACCTTAATTCCATCCATCTGAGAATCAAATTTCACAGTATGGATATTATAGATATAATCGATAATGGTCAGTTCGTTCTCGCCGTCTGCATTCTGAACCTCTACATAGTTCGGATCGATTGTAACGGTAAGTTCCTGAGCATTCTCTTTGTCAGAAGTCAGAGCAACCTTATAGGTTCTGATAGTATGAGGTGCTTTGGCATCTGCCCATGTCTTCAGGTTTGTAAGCTGAATCGGCTCAAATACGTTAACTACATAGTTTCCGTTAGTATTTGTATTAGCATCAACAACATCTTTCAGTGCAACCCAGTTCTTGCCATCATAGCTGATGCTGTACTTGTTGATATTTGCAGAAGTAATGCTGCTCGGAGCCTCAAGCTGGTATCCAAGATAGTATCCGGTAAGAACGTCTTCAGAGCCTTCATACGGAGACCAGTCTTTAACGCTCTTGATTACGATAGGCTTGTCTTCAGTACCGGAATAATTAATCTTTTCCTGTGCTATCTCGCCATCCCCGCCGAGTGTTGCAACATCATTGTAAACCTTTGTGAATTGCCAGTCTTCGGTAAGGTTCCATACAGCAACAAGGTCTACGTCCTCATAAATCCTGGTGTTAAACTCAAATACTTTGTCTGTTGCATTTCCGTTTTCGTCAGCATAGTACCAGCCTTCGAAAACAGCCTTTTCTTTTGTCGGATCCGGATCCGGTTTTGTGACTTTTCCGCCATATGTTACCGGCATAGGATCGATAAACAGCTCATCATCGACGTAGAAGGAAACGACAGCTTTCTTCTTTGCATACAGTGTAATGCTCTCTGTCACTTTTGCACTGAAATCATATTCTGTCCATTTTCCGTCATCAGCTACTGTTCCCCAGAACTCAAATTCGTCCTTTATTTCTGCAGGTGCGCCCGGATCAGTTGCCTTTTCACCATCATTAACTTTTTCAGTTGTGAATGTTTCTTCTTTTACCTTGTCGTTTTCATCTGTTGTTTCATACTTAAAGGTAACAGTGTAATAATCAACCCATTTAGCGTAAACTGTTGTATCTTTTTCAAGAGTCTTCCCAAATGTGAATGCGGTCTTGAATGTTGTGTCTGTGAACCATCCGCCGAACGCAGATCCTTCTTCAAGGGCTTCGCCGTTTTCGTCATTTTCTCTGTCAGGTACTTCAACCGGATCCCATTTCTCAGTTTTCTCATCCTGAGCCGGCTCTTTGGTCTTGTCACCCTTTGCGATCTTGACTGCCTTCGGGCTCGGAGCTCCACTGTAATCGCCAAAGTTGAATGTCAGTGTCTTGTACTCTGTAAGTACATAGTAGCCACTGCTGCTCTGTGTAATAGCAAGCATATATTTGTCAGGATCAAATACTGTGCCTTCATTGTTTGCAGCTTCGAGCTGATCTTTTGTACTCTCATCAAATTTAGCTTTGCCGGCAGGGTCGACTGTAACTGCAGCATCTGCAGCCAGAGTCACATTGAGATATGTGCCATCAACGATTGCAACAGCACCGGAAAGCTGAGACTTGGAAACTGTACCGTTTCCGGAATCCTTGATTGTAAGTTTCTTTCCGGATGCAACTGCAATATCTCCGCTCAGAGTCTTGCCGTTAAGATCAATTGTAAAGTTCTTGGTAAAGGTAACACCATTTTCTCCGGTGCTGACTTTATCAACAATCAGTTTCAGGGTATCGCCTTCGGCAGCTTTTGCATCTGCTTCGGCAAGACTTACATAATTATTACCTTTAGTGTCCTCTGCAATAGGTTCGGAACCAACCGGAAGCCAGAATGCAACAAGTCTTGTAGCTCCTTTTACTTCTGCATCGAAGTTATAGTACGCGCCGCTGCCATTAACACGCCATCCAAGAAGCTCATTACCTTCAAGTGTTGCTTCGGGCTGCGGAATTACGTCATCAGCATATTTCAATTCAAAGAATTCATTGTATGACTTACCAGCCGGAACTCTCTTGGTGATGGCTGTTTTTGATCCTTCGATCTCGCCGCCGTTGGGGTCAAGAGTGATGGTGAAGAACTGTGACCATTTTGCTGTGATTTCAGCATCGCCTGTGATCTCTGTTGCCGGGTTCTTCTTTGTACCATCTTCAGTAAAGACGAATTCTGCTCCGTCTTTCTCCCAGTACCAGAAGTAATAATCATCTGTTGACTTGGGATCAGTGTAACCCTCGATATCCGCTTTCTTCAGTGTAACAGCGGCACCGACTTCTGCTTCCTTGCCATCCTTGTCAGCAGGTACGTTTACTTCGATTGTTTTGCCTTTCTTGATGTCAGCATCAGAAGCAAAACCATTCTGCTCGTTGAAGAAGGTTACTTTGTAGTAGCACTGCCACTTAGCGGTAAGAACAAGGCCGTCTACCGGAACTGTAGTCGGAGCATCTGCCAGTTTCTTCTCTACATCTTTACCATTTTCCTTTACAGTGTAGTACCATCCAAGGAAATGATAATTGTCAACATCCTTAAGATCTTTGATTACATGTTTGCTGCCTGATGCAGTACCGACTGTCTCACCAAATTTTGCATTGATAGCAGCAACATCTTTATTATCTGTATACTTGGAATCTCTGGTGTTTTCAAATGTGATGGAATATGCACTTGCTTCGTACTTAGCGGTAACAGTAAGATCAGACTGAATCTTTGTAGCCGCATCAAAAACTACTTCTTTTCCGTCTTTTGTGTATACCCAGTTGACAAACGTCATTCCTTCTTTTTCAGGAGCAGCCGGAACCTCAACTGTGGAGTCGTACTCTACGTCTTCAACTACCTTGTCGTTAAATTTTCCATTTTTATCCTTCTCTGCTTCCTTGAAGGTTACTGTAAAGGTGTTAATATCCCAGCTTGCGTAGACATCAACATCTTCCGTATATTCAACCTTCTGTGCGTTGAAAGCCTCTCCTGTTTCGCTGCCTACTTTCCAGCCTGCCCATGTATGGCCTTCTTTTTCAGGCTGCACGGGCTCTGTTACGCTTTCGCCATATGTAAACTCTTTATCTTCAGTAACCTCTGCTCCATCTTTCTCATAATGGAAAGTAACGATACCTTTATAGAGTTCCCATACGCCTGTAAGGGTAACCTTCTTTACAGTACCTTCTTTGGTAGTGTCTTTGTCGAATGTAAAGATATCAGTAAGTATATGCTCAGGATCATCATCGTATTTCCATCCCTGGAATGTATAGCCGTTCAGCTCGCCAAGATTCTCGAGGGCAATTTCAGTACCATAATTTAACTTTCCGTTGTCTTTCGGAAGCTCCGGAAGTTTGATCTTGTTCTCAGGATCATCAACGCCTTTTACGAACTCAACGCTGTATCCGGTATCAGCTTTCCATTTTGCTTCAACCGTGATCTGCGGCTCGGCATCAACAGTATAGTCAGCTACTTTTGTCTTGCCAACATACCAGCCGTCGAATACATTTCCTTCACATGCAGGATCTGCAATGCCCTCTACCAGAGCGCTGCCTGCTGTACCGAAGTCAACTGTCTTGTCTTCGGGGAGTTCATAAGCATCTTCGTCGACTGCATAGCCACCCTCAGGTGTGCCAAAGCTGTATGTTACGGTTACATCATGTGCATCCCAGATTGCATACAGAGCGATGTCACCTGTCAGCTCTTCGCCTTTTCCGTCATTGGCTTCAAAGAAGTCAGCTCCATCAGCGCTGTTCTGCTTTGACCATTTCAGGAAATCATAGCCGTTACGAGTCGGATCCTCAGGTACAGAGTCGACATAAGTCTTCTCGCCGTCTACAGGGATGACTTCCTGTCTGTAATCCTCCTGTCCGTTGCCATAGATATATGTAACATAGATGGGCTCTACTTCAACACCAACGATTTCCGGTGCTTCAAGCTCGCCGCTTTCTGAATACTCAATCTCGCCATCTGCTGCGGGGGCTTCTTCTACATACTCTACATATTCATCTGCTGCAGGAGCCTCTTCAACATATACATCCGTTGAGGCTTCTTCTGTAAGTGCAGCTTCTGCGGCAGGAGCTTCTTCTTCAAACAGAATATCATAATTCTCATCTTCAAGAAGAAGTTCTTCCGCATAAACCTGCGGTACAGAAGACAGTGTCATCGTCAGCGCTAAAAACAGCGCAAACAACTTCTTTAAATTCATTTTTAAAGTCTCCTTTCAGTTCTTGCTGCTCTCCCGAAAGCCGGGTGTTCTGGCCGTATGGGAAGCACTTTTTTGTCACACCTGCACAGCTTTAGCTGTTAACAGGCTCCGGTAACAATACCTCTCTGTTCATGCATGTAAAACATGCATTTCCGCAATCCCCCTTTCCAAAGATATATTTTACCAGCCTAAAGGACGCAAGTATGCTCACTTTTACCAAAGCTTCCCCAGCGGCAAGATACGTCTGTCATAACGTGTAGTTTTTGAAAGTGTTTTATGGGGGATGGTTTTTTCAATTTTCCTATTGCCAAATTCGTAGAAAAGTTGTAATATTATTCAAGATATGTAGTCTGTCAAAAACTACAGATTTTGACAGTATATTAGCGTATGAATTATTCTGGCATCAATTCTGCATAATATTAAATCGTATCTTACCGTTTTCTTTATCATTTCTAAATATTTCGCAAGAATCTTCCTCTTAGTTTATTTTTCTACTATTATTATTTATAAATCTGTTCTGGTTTTTTAATGTTTTTTATTTTAGTTTTATTATTTATAATAAAAGTTCCTTTGTGGATTTTTGCAATATCTGATAAAATAACATTTTATCGGAATATTTTCAGGAATTATTCCGTATAGATACGATTTGCTCTATCATATGGGTAAATGTTTGTTTTCATATTCCCCAACAGTTCATTAGAGCAGAACAAATGCCAGATATCAGCGAAAGATAAAGGAGGTTTTTTAGTAGATATGAGTGCATTTGGATATGTCAGGGTTTCTACAGTCACTCAAAACGAAGACAGGCAATTGATAACCATGCAGAACACTGATGAAGATATACAAATTTATACTGATAAGCAAAGCGGGAAAGATTTTAATCGTCCGGAATACAAGAAAATGGTCAAAAAGATGAAAAAGGGTGACTTGCTGTATGTTGTCAGCCTGGATCGGCTTGGCCGTAACTATAATGAAATAAAAGAACAGTGGAGAATACTCACACGCGAGAAAGGCATAGATATATGCATTATCGACATGAAACCAATCCTGGACACAAGAAGCTCCAAAGATCTTTTCGGTACAGTAATCAGCGACCTGGTGCTTAGTATCTTATCATTTTGTGCTGAAAATGAACGTAAGTATATTCGGCAGAGGCAAGCTGAAGGAATTGCAGCAGCCAAAGCACGAGGTGTACGTTTTGGCCGCAGACGGTATCCTGTTCCGGGCAATTTTGATGAAACAATACAAAGATGGGAAAATGGCGATCTTAAAATGTCTGAAGTGCTGGAGATATGTAATATGAAGGAATCAACATTCTACCGGCGGCTTAGAGAATTTCGGCAACATGAAAACGACAAAGAAGGCACTGGGACTGATTCTCTCTTTTCCAAATATGTTACATCATAAGCAAATTTTACGAAAGAAAACCGTGAAGGGACAGTTCTCCATGCTGAACATGCAGCACAGAGAACCGTCCCTTGTGTTCTACGAAGCAAACCCCGGAGAACTGAAAGGCGGGAGACGAAACTCTGTACTGAACATTCAGCACGCAGAGTTCGGCCCTTTGTTCTCAGATATGTACTTTATTTCCGCTCTTTGCGGATTCCGCTGCGGCGAATACTACCCGCATGGCCTTCAGTGATTCTTTTCCTGAGCACAGCGGTTCTCTGCTGTTCAGAATGCTGTCCACGAACTCGTCTATCACTCCTGTCGAAGCCCTGTCGCCCCTTGTCGCGTCTGTGTTCTTGAGGATCTTCTCCAGATTATAACGGATCGTCTCTCCGCCCTTTTTCTCATAGATCAGGGAGCACTCGTCGTCATCGTAGCACCTTATGACTCCTTCTGTGCCGTAAATGACGGCGGAGTTCTTTTCATTTCCATAGAAAGTCCAGCTGACATGCATGATACCGGTTATGCCGCTGTCAGTCTGAAGCAGGCAGAATGCATTGTCATCTACGTCGATCATCCGGCCATCCGGCCACTTCTTGTCAAGTATCGTCATTATGGCCTGCACGGATGTTATCTGCTCTCCCATAAGATAATGCATAAGGTCTATCTTATGGATGCCCAGATCTGCCATCACTCCGAAGACTGCCTGTTTTTTGTCGAAGAACCAGGTGTTGGGAGTGCTTGTCCATATCTCAGGACCGCCGTGCCCGAACTTTGTCTCGAAGGACAGTATCTTTCCGATGGCTCCTTCGGCTATGAGTTTGCGTGCCTCCTGATGAGCCTTCGCGAATCTCTGGTTCTGCCCTATCATCAGGATCTTTCCGTTTTTGTCGGCGGCCTCTGTCATCTGCAGGCATTCCTCAAGTGTCATAGCCATTGGTTTTTCGCAGAGTACATGTTTTCCGGCATTAAGAGCTTTTACGGATATGTCCGCATGAAACGCATTCGCTGTGCAGACACTTACGGCATCCAGATCAAGAGCCAGGAGTTCTTCTACCGTGTCGCATACAGCTGCCCCGTACTGCTTCGCCAATGCTTCGGCCCGCTGCCTGTCCCTGTCATAGAAAGCAACCAGTTCACAAGACGGGTTTTCCGCATACTCCGGAGCATGACGGTTCTTTGTGATCATTCCGCACCCGATTATTCCGATTCTAAGCTTCATTCCGGACTCCTTTCTCAATCAGATCATTCCCTTGTTTTTTGAAACTGCTGTTACCATTCACGGCCCGGCCGCAAGCAACCGGGTCTCTGACCCTCCATTCGGAATCTCGTCCTTGTGGCTTTCTCGCTGCTTTTGTAAAAAGGGTTCCTCATGAAGGGCTCAGCCCCTGTTTTTAAGACAAAGAGCCTCCCCTGTCTTACTTTTTTAAGACAGAGAACCGTCCCCTGTCTTATTTTCCGAATCTCTCCTTAAGCCTCGGGCCTGCAAGCTGGATGAGGATTACTACCAGCAGGATGATTCCTTTGATGGCGTCGTTTATCAGCGAGTCCATCTTAAGGGCAACTATGATCTTGTCGATGACCGTGTAGGACATGGCTCCGAAAAGGATTCCGAGGCACTTGCCGCGGCCGCCGCTCATGCTGATACCGCCGAGCACCGCCGATGCGATAGCGTACATCTCATTGCTCTTGCCGGTCGTTGCCGGGTCGGAGGAAGCGTTCATGGCTATCCACAGGAAAGCCGCCGCTCCTACGAGCATACCGGTGACAATGAACACTACCGTCTTCATGAGATTGACATTGATACCATTCATTGCAGCGCCTTTTTCATTGCTGCCTATTGCATAGACTTTCTTGCCGAACTTGGTGCTGGTAGTGATATAGGTAAACAGTACTACGACAAGAACAAGGATAATACCGACGATAGGGAGTGTGGCGATCTTGCCGTTTCCGAATCCATAGAAAGACTGGTATGATTCCTTGCTGTTTACCATACGGTAAACCGAACTTCCGCCTCCGCACAGATCCTTTGGGATGACCTGGCAGAAATACTGTGCAAAGGAGCGGTAGATGAGCATTGTAGCAAGCGTAACTATGAACGCCGGCATCCTTACGTAACCGACCAGCACTCCGTTGACCGCGCCGCAGAGCGCTCCGAAGCCAAGGCAGAACAGAAGTGACAGTGCAATGCTCCCGGTTATGTTATAGATGACAACCGCAAAACCGCTTATAAGCGCGAGCATAGAGCCGACCGACAGGTCGATCTCGCCTGTGATGCATACCATTCCCATGCCGATTCCGATGATCCCGATAACGGCAGAATGCCTGAGGATGTTCATCGCTCCATTCCAGGTAAGACCGTTCGAGACGAATGCATAAACCGCAAAAATAGCTATGAAAACAATGATGAAGCTGTATTGTGACATCATCCGTCCGAATGTATTTTTTTTCGCAGACATTTTTTCTTCCTCCTGATATCAAACATTTGCAGCGTTCGTTGAATAATACATAACGGTCTGTTCGTCAAGCTCGGAATGCTGCAGAATCTTAACGATCCTTCCTTCATAGAATATCGCGCAGTAATCCGCGATCTTCTGAAGCTCCGGGATTTCCAGTGTATTAATGAGGATCGTTTTGCCCTCTCCCGCCATCTGCAGGATCAGCTTGTAAATTTCCGCCTTTGCGCCAACGTCTATACCCTGAGTCGGGTTGTCCAGCAGCAGAATGTCCGCATTGGTGTTCAGCCATCTTGCAAGGAAGACCTTTTGCTGGTTTCCGCCCGAAAGCGACAGGATCGAGTCAGCGCTGTCCTGGGCTTTGATATTCAGTATCCGGCGGTAATCCTCAAATTTCTTCTGTTCTTTCCTTTTGCTTATTGCAAAATGCCCGGCCGACAGAGTGTGTTCGGCCAGATACATATTTTCAAGAAGGGACATATCAGGTATCACAGAATTTTCCTTGCGGTTCGAAGCCAGCATTGCAATACCGGCCTTCATCGCGCGGTGAGTTGAAGCCGGAGGGACCGATACCCCGTTAGCCTCAAGGGTACCCTGCACTGCCCTTGTCACACCGAACATGCACTGCATAAGCTCGGAGCTTCCTGCTCCCTGCAGACCGGTAAGCCCTATTATCTGGCCTTTTTTGACCTCAAGGTTTATCCTCTCAAAGCCCGGGCCGGAATAATCGTGAAGCCTGAGCACCACATCTCCTGTTTCCCTTGTCTCATAAATGTCTTTAAAAGAATCTGTATTTCCAACCAGCAGAGCCGTTATCTCCTCCGGCGTTGTGTCTTCAATTTTCCCTGCCGCAATGAACTCTCCGTTCCGCAGTACGGTGTAACGGTCCGAAATGCGGAATATTTCCGGCATCTTATGTGAAATAAAAATGAAAGAGGTTCCGTTTTTCTTAAGGTTTTCGATTATCCCGAACAGATGATCGATCTCGTCATTGTTAAGTGCCGTTGTCGGCTCGTCAAGAATAAGAAGCTTTGCATCGAAAAAAAGAGCCTTTGATATCTCCAGCAGCTGTTTTTCGCTGGTCTTAAGATTTTCCACCATCTCCTCAGGATCTATCGACACATCGAGGCTTCTGAAAAGATCCCTGCACTTTTCGATCATTGCGCGTTTGTTGCAGTGGCCAAGAAATCCTGAAAGCTCCTTGTTAAGGAAAATATTCTCCCACACCGTCATCTCATTGAACAGGTTCAGCTCCTGATGGACGAACGCGATGCCGGCATCCTCCGATCCTTTGATGGAAATATGTTCCATATGCTTTCCGTCGAATACTACTGTGCCGCTGTCCATCTGGTGGACGCCGGTAAGTACATTCATCAGAGTGGATTTTCCCGCACCGTTCTCGCCCAGAAGCGCATGGACCTCGCCTTTGTCGACTTCGAGCTGCACATTTTTAAGTACAGACACTCCGCTGAAAGCCTTGTCAATTCCTTTCATCTCCAGCAGCATTTTATAAAATCCTCCTGATTCCTCGAGATCCCGTCAGGATCTTTACGTTTAAAAAGGCCGCCGCGCCAGCGACGGCCTAAGGTAGTCAGATGCTTCTTTACCTGCCGGTATTAGAAGGACGGATATTCGTCAACATTGTCAGCTGTTACATTTTCGCATGCGATAACGTGATCCTGCTCAACCTCTTCGCCGTTCAGATAGTCTACCATATCCTGGATAGCTGTCTGGATCATGGCCGGGCTGTAGGTTACAGAGCAAAGTCCGCTGAAGCTTGCAGCAAGGTCTGCATAGGAGTTTCCGCGAAGGACTTCATAATACTCGTCAAGTCCGCCGCAGCCTGTCATTGCAGGAGCGTTGCCAAGGAAGGTCTCTTTTACGCTGTCATCGATGCCGCCGCCGTTGAGGGCCTCAAGGATACCCATTGCCAGCTCGTCGTCCTCAGCATAGAACCATTTGATCTCGGCATTTGAAGCATCGCCCATGAGAGACTCGAAGGATGTCTTTGTGTCGGAACGGCTCCAGTTCATAGCGCCTGAGTAGGTGATGGAAGCAAGATCATCCTCGCTCCATTTTGCATCGTCAGCTATTGTCTGTCCGTCAAACTCTGCTGCGCCTGTCAGATAATCAACAAAGCCATTGTCGCGGAGTGTTGTGACAGATGAGGTATCTCCTTCATATACATATACCTTATCGCCGGGCTGCATGCCAAGTGATACGAAATATGCTGCCGAGCCTGCGCCGATGCCGCTGTTGTCACCCTTAACATTGGAGACTGCAGTGTCAGCTACCGCATCGATGATACGGTCGAAAGCAACATACGGTACACCTGCGTCAACTATCTGCTGGATAGCGGACTGCACAGTATCATCAAGCGGCATAACTACAAAAGCGATGTTATCGGTATTGCCCTGTGCAAGGATGTCCTCAATCTGGGTAATCTGGTCAGATGCACTTGCAGCTGTGATAACTTCTGCTTCGTAGGTTCCCTCATCGGTAACTTCCTGTGCTTTTTCCTTTGCGAAGGTAGCGACGGAGCCGGTCCAGCCGTGGTCTTCTGACGCTGTAAGGACATAAATGTGTTTTCCCTCATCAGCCTGAGCTGCGCAGCCCAGAGAAAGAACCATTGCAGATGTCATAAGGACAGCCATAGCTTTTTTCATTTTCATTCTAATACCTCCATTCAGTTCCTTATGCTTTTTTCCCTGCCGGCCGAAAATAATACTGCAGTTTTATGATGCTCCCGAAGCATAACTGTTCAAACCAAAGCATGACATACAGGGCATCTGCTGCTAATTTCCGGCAAAAGCGGTGATTAACAATTATTATTCTAGCAGATATGCTAAAGAAATGATAGTAAAAATTCATTTTTTTTATAAAGTTAGTGCATTTTATACTCCAATTTGATATAATGAGCATTGCAATGCAAGGATTCCCAGGCTTTTCACCGGCATAATAAAGGCCGGATGACCCCGCCTCCGGCGGCAGGTCTTTGCGGAACGGGTCAGGTCCTGACAGCTCCGCCTTATGTGGAATCTGTCCTATTTTTATATTCTGGAAGGAGAACCGGTATGGAAAAGTATATTAAACTTGAATCCAAGCGTGTCCATGACGTTGTACTCAGAGTCATTCCCGGACATTTTGCCACTCCCAACTCCCACGTTAATTATTACATGGATATGGCTGCGCTCAAATCCCGTATGACTGAAGCCAGGTCCGCCGCACGTGCTCTCGGCGAAGTGTATTATACCACTCATGCTGTTGATACCATCGTATGCATGGACGGAACTGAGGTTATCGGGGCATATCTGGCCGAGGAGCTCACCCGTGTAGGCGTAATGTCGCTCAACCAGCACAAATCAATTTATGTTCTGGCTCCTGAATACAACATGTCAGGGCAGATGATCTTCCGCAACAATCTTCAGCAGTGGATAGAGAAAAAGAATGTCCTTCTGCTTCTTGCATCTGCGACTACAGGAACGACCGTTGCCCAGGCAGTTGAATCTCTCAAATACTATGGTGCTGAGATAGTCGGTATATCCGCGCTCTTCTCAGTAGCAACCAAGATTGCCGGTCTTCCCGTACATGCCCTTTTCACCCCGGCAGACCTTCCGAATTACTCCGCATACAATCACGAGGACTGCCCTCTCTGCAAAAAGGGAATAAGAGTCGATGCGCTCTGCAACGGTTACGGATACACACCTATAAGATGATTCGAAATAATAAGGAAATCATACTTCCTGGCAAAGTAAACACAATACCGGGGGGGTGCGTTTGCCTTGACAATCGCCGGAACTTTCTTTGCCTTGACAATTGAGCAAAAACTGGTAAATAATTCCGGGAATTTTTTCGTGGATTTCCTGATATAGATCCGTATATCCATTTGCAGGCCGGAAACAAAGTGTTCCGGCGGCAGAAACAGTACGTTATTAAATCATTAAAAATATAAGGAGGAACCATAAAATGTTCAAGAAAGCTTTATTCGCAGCTATTGCAGCTTCAGCCATCATGGTAGTTGCCTATCCGGCAGCGGCAGATACCTTTACATCACCTGACGGTGTCTTATCTATCGAGCTCCCCAATGAGAGCTGGAAGGAGATTGCAGACCCCGAAAAATGGCTCGCATTCAGTGACGGCGCAAACGTTCTTACGATCGACCATCTTTCCAACGGCGAGAAGATGCCATCCCTCAGCGTTGCAGACGATCATTACGTAAACGTTTATGAGGCAGCTTTCTCAACACAGAACGAAGTGTTTATCATCACAGGTTCTGTTGTAGACGCGGCAAAGATCCCGGAGGTCGCAAATATGATCGCGTCCGCACAGGTTCTTCAGTATGACACCAAGCTTGCAATCAAGTCTCAGGATGCAAATGCAGGCGAGTTCACCATCGCTCCGCTTTCCAAAACAATGTATGTAACAGGTGACGGAGTTAACGTAAGGTCTTCCTATTCCACCACATCAAACATCCTCGGCGGCGTCGGCAAAGATGATGCTGTAGTGGTTACAGGTTCTGTACAGCAGGGCGGCAAGGATTATGGCTGGTATCAGATAGCATTCAATGGCGGCAACGGCTTTGTAAGCGCCCAGTTCCTTACCGATACAGTTCCCGCAGGAAAGACAGCTGTCACAGCTTCTCCTACACCAACACCGGCAGCCGGGAACAGCACACGCCAGTATACCGGCTCCGCAAAGACAATCTATGATGAGAACGGCAATGGCTTCACAGTTTATCAGGCAACCGACGGACTGTGGTATGATACAAACGGCAACGCCTATGATCAGGCTTCAACCTATGCTTTCACAGCTGTCGGCGGCACTGCCAACTACACTGTAACAAAGCCGGCTGAAAGCCAGGGTATTACCTCCACAGGCTATTCTGTAGAAGTATACTGGCTTAACGGAAACAGCGAGACTCTTACCCAGTACAGTGACGGATACTTCTATTCAGGCTCAGGAGTAAGATACTCCGCAAGCAACGGTGTTTACAACGGAGCAGACGGAACCACACTGTACACCTATGTTCAGAACTTGGGCGGCGATGATGCCGACGTACCGGCAGAGGAGCAGGCTGATGCATACCTTACCTCCCGCGGTTCAGGCCGTCCGGTAGATATATATGAGTCAGACGGCGAATACTACGACAGCGAAGGCAACGAATACTACAACAACGGCGACGGAACCTACTCCGATGATTACGGCGCAATCTACGACGGTGTTGAGAACTGATCACCAATTCATAAGCTCAGCAATACATCAGAAAAAAAGACAATAAAAGTGACAGAATCTCCGGGAGATCATCTCCCGGAGATTCTGTCACTTTTCTGCTCTATTATACCTTTTTGAGACGCTCAACAAGACAGTCTCAAAACCCGCCAGAGCAGGTATTCGCCTTCAGCCCCTGTATTATTATTTGCATTTTGCGCCGGACAGTGGTCATGGAGAAAATGATACAACAGAAAAAGAAGAGATGTACGGGCGGAGAAAAAGACTTTTTTCACCCCCTAAAGTATTACAATCCCCATCATTGTCAGGTCGTCGAACTGGTCTGCATCGCCCACGAACTCGTTAACCGAAGATCTCACATGGGTCAGAAGCTTCACAGGGCCGTCCGCATTGCAGGAATTAAGCGCGGTGAGAAGGCGTTCCGTACCGAACAGTTCATCGTAAACATTTGTAGCTTCAGGCACTCCGTCTGTATACAGGAACAGCATGCCTCCTTTTTCAAGCCGGAACTCGTAGTTCTTATAGGTCATGTCCTCCATTCCGCCAAGAACAAATCCATGTTTATCCTTATAAACCTCAAATCCCTTTCCGGGATTCTTTATGATCGGATATTCGTGTCCGGCGTTGGCCGCAGTTATGATACCCGTGGATATCTGCAGTATACCGAACCATGCAGTCACGAACATGTCTTCTTCATTATTCTGGCAGATCGCCGTATTGGTCTGTTCCAGTACCGATGCCGGATCGCCGCCCATCATCGCGAAATTGTTGATAAGGATCTTTGACATCATCATGAAAAGCGCCGCCGGGATGCCCTTGCCGGACACATCAGCCACCACCATTCCAAGATGGTCATCGTCTATCAGGAAGAAATCGTAGAAGTCTCCGCCGACCTCCCTTGCCGGGTTCATTGTCGCATAAATGTCAAATTCAGGCCGGTCAGGGAACGCCGGATATATATATATGGAAGCATATTTTCCTGGATCTTTCTTGCCAGGTCAAGCTCCGTGCTTATACGTTCCTTCTCCTTGGTGATCCTGGTTATATCGTCGATATACTGCTTAGTCTTTTTTGAAAGATCATCGAAGGATTCAGCCAGGACCTCAATCTCATCATTTGTCCTGTAGATGCTCTTCATCTCAAAAAGCTTTCCGGTATTGCTGCTGTCTATGATGTTCCTGGTCATCTCTTCCAGGGGCTTCACGATTTTTCCGGCAAGCAGCAGTCCTGCAGCACTTCCAAGCAGCAGGACAGCAAAAAGCAGGATATATACTGTGCGTTTTGATTCATTCGTGCCTTTATTAAATTCTGCCGTCGCATCCGCATTTATCCTGTCCATCTCCTCAAGCGTCTGAAGAGTAGGCTGTTCGGTGATTTCTTTATCCAGAACCTGTATCAGGGTCCATGGAACTGATGAAAGCGGTGCTCCGCTCATATAATATTTCGTATCATTAATGACAAGCTCTGTAAGAGCAGTCGGCTGTTTTACAGCAGTGCTGATGAATTCCGCAAGCTCACTGTTTTCTCCCTCTCTCAGGTCAGGAGCCTCATCGCTTGTTTCCACCTCAAAAATACCATTATCTTCCGGGGCCATTACAACCTGCCCGCTGTCATTTACTATTATGTAAAAGCTGGCCTGATTTGCAGAGGCATTTATGAAACCGGTAATATTCTCAAGAACAATATCTATTCCAACTACACCGACAATCTCCCCTTCATACTTGACCGGCGCGGAGCATGTGATCGTTTCCTCCCCGCTGAAGGCATCCTTTATTACACCTGTAAAATAAAGCCCATCCGCTTCTATAGCTCCTGTGTACCATGGTCTTTGCCGTACCGGGAAAGGGATTAACTCGCCTTTCTCATTGAACCTGTTGGCCAGGCTGTCGTCGACACTCAGGTGCGTCCCGTCGGCAAGCCCGATATAACAGCATCCGATCTTGGTACAGTTGTCCACCATGGCAACCATAGAGGCACTCATATGAGCAACTATTCCAATATATTCAGAATCTGTATAATCCACCCCCGCTTCGGTAAGTACATGGGCTGTCGTAGTGCCGTCCAATGCCGGATCAGGCGGAAAGACTTCGGCTCTTTCAAGCTTATCCTGGTTTTCAAACAGCCCCTCTGCCATTGTCTGAAGCGTATAAAGGTCATTGATCACCTCGGAAAAATCATTATCCGCGATCTCAGCCTGCAGGGCAGTAGTGCCTGTAAGAGATGCTTCAAGCATGCCATGTATAGTCTGTTCTGAAATCTGCGTTACCGCCTCCAGCTGATCCTCTCTTGCCTTCCCGACAACTCTTGTAAGCATTTTATTCTGATAAACTGAGATTGCCATGAACGCAGCGATCGTGACAATGAACACTGTCAGCACGAGTCTCAGTATCTTATCCTGAAGGCCTCCGAGCGTAATCCCTCTGATTTTTTTCATCGATCCGTCCTCCCGGCACATATCAAAATACACTAAGGAACTGTCACGAAATTAATTGTGCAGATTGCTAGACACTGTAGTACCTTATCATCCGGTCCCTGTCTTCCTCTATCAGGCTTCCTTTTCCGAAAAGCCCGGCTTTCGTCTCAAGGTGATGCAGAAATTCGTGGCGCAGAGTTTCTCTTATCCTGTCCCTTATTTCCTCTTCAGATGCGCCGGGCATCGTGACCATAAAGGATCCATAGTACAGTGTAACCTGCTTTCCGGGTATATCCCCGGAGGAATAGGTGCCCATGATGTAAAGATCATCATTACGGCTCTCAGGATGCATATTCACTCTTTCATCCACGATCACACCGCCGTTCAGTTCATCGAATACATAATCAGGAAGAAGAGCCATCTCCTCCTCCACTATCTCAGAAAATCTTTCTATAGTCATAAGCAATTCCCCAACTATATCAAAAGGCATCATACTAACCGGCTGAGTTCAAAAAGTCTTGCCATCACGGGAAGCTTATATCTTACATGGAGGATGCCGTCTGAAGGAGTATAGCTGTATTCCAGATTATCAGCATTCGCTTTTTCAGGATACAGAACTCTGGCGCTCCAGCCATCTGTATCTCCGGAGATTCTCCGCAGAAGGCGTTCAAACGGTATGTCACACCTGTCACTGCCCTCACAGGCTTTCTTGTCACTGCCATCCCCGGCCAGTTCTGTGCACCGTCTCCAGACCGCGGCATAAACATGATCTTCCGTGTATATTGCGAGACACACCCATGGAGAAAGCGCACCGGCAAAGCCAAGCGGCCAGTATGGATGCGATTTTCTAATATCATCCCTGATGCTCTTGTAGACACGTATACCCTCACTCACCAGGTCAAACCTTTCCTCCGAAAGCTCTGCAAGGTGCCCGCTCTGGTGGATACGGCACAGCATGGCATTTATCATATTGAATATGGTTTCCTCGGAGTCCGCTCCCCGCATAGGGTATGACCAGACCGCGGCCTGTTCACTTGTGACAGCTGAAGGAACATTTGCCGCGATAGTAGAATACTGCACATAATCCTCCTGATCGCTCGTGGACTGAAGGCTGTATCTTTTAAGCATTGCGTAATCCATGCGGAGCCCGCCGCTTGAACAGTTTTCGATCACAAGATCCGGATATTTTTCAAATACAGAATCCAGCCAGGCCAGATATGCCCTCTCATGCTGAAGCAGCCCGTCGCCCGGGCTGTCGCATCCGAGTTCGGTTCCAATGCCGGGCTCGATGTTGTAATCCATCTTAATATAGGACACACCATATTCATTAACTACCCTGTCCACAACCTCGTTTACATGGCGTATAACTTCGGGGTTACGGAAATCCAGCTGATAACGGCTCCGGTCGTAAACACGCTTTCCATGGCGGACAAAGAACCAGTTATCCGGCACTTTTCCGGCAAGAGGGCATTTTATCCCCATCACCTCGAGCTCCAGCCATACTCCGGGCTTCATCCCCTTGCTTCTTATATAATCTGTTACTTCACGTATTCCTCCTGGGAACCGTTCTCTGCTTTCCTTCCATTCGCCGACTCCGTCCCACCAGAATCCATCGGAATACCAGCCGGCATCTATGACGAAATATTCACATCCGGCCCTGGCCGCTGCGTCGATGAGCGGTATCTCTTTTTCTGTTGTCGGGTCGCCGAACAGACAGTTCATGTAATCGTTAAATATGACCGGAAGATTTATATCATCCTGATTCGGACGGCGGATACGGCGGCGGTAATCGGTAAGATTCGACATGGCCTCACTGAAATCCGCCCGCGACACGCCGACGCTTACCGGAACTGTTGTAAAGCTGTCCCCCGGCTTAAGAATTTTATAAAAATGTGACTGTGCCTCGGTCGGGCCGCTTATGTTCAGGAAAATGTGGTTATCCTGCATGCCCATCTCCCAGTGCCATGAGCCATTATGTTCTATCTGGAAATAAAGGCCGGTATCCGCCTCGGTGTTCTCGATATATCCCATCGGGATATAATCCTTAGTCGACCAGTTCCCGGTATTGGTGAAGCTTACATTCTTGCTGCCATGCTTCATGATATGCGGCTGTGTCTGCGGAAGCCCCAGCTGTTCAAGCGTATATACCTGCCAGCAGAGCTCCTTCTGCCAGCTGCTGTGAGGGATATAGACGCGCATTTTCATGTCTGTGCTCTGACTGCCCTCTTTTTCCAGTCCCAGGTATGAAAAAGTGCCAAGGTATTCCAGCACCTGGTCTTCACTGCTCAGGTTTTTGACCGTATTTGTAAAACGTACTGTCGGAATTCCGTCAAAGAACTGTATCTCCGTGGTGACATAAGCGTCTGTCAGCTCATCCTTCTGGAATATGTTTACCACACGCCCGTCCTGGTTTACAGTTTCCTGATAACCGTCATATACCATAGAAGCCCCGGGTATTGTGGCAATGTACATGCTGCCCTGCTTTTCATACGGCCGGTTATAACCCGCGTAATTAATCTGGGCAAACTGATAGCCATCCGTGAAAAACAGGTCTTCATCTTTTGAACCGATATTTATATCGTCCTCAGGAGCAAACTCGTTTGCGGAAAAATGTACAAGCCGGATCCGGTTCTTATCCGTGATTGCAAAAGCAATATACAGACCGCTCTCTTCAAATTTCAGATATTCTTTTATCATACGTTTTCTTCCTCTTAGTCAGCATCCTGTGTCACGCCCCTATGCTGAACAGCTTACAATTTGTACAGCGCCCAATACATAAACCATGTATTGGGCGCTGCATTATCAGACTGCCTTTATATGGCTGTATGATACCTCCCACTGATAGTTCTGTAACTGTAAAACCCACTCAGCAGCTATGGAAATTATCTCTTACTCTTCCGAACGGATTCTGAACAGTGACAATTATCTTTCAAAAAGGAACTTTTCAGGAAGTGTCACTTTAAAACTGTCAGCAACCTGGCGGAGATTATCTGCAGTGATAGTCTGGAGCTTATTGGGACGGACTGCGAGAACCTTCAGAAGTATCTCAGCGGATTTTTCCACGGTATGCATAAGTCCGAATGTCAGGTCAAAATCCTTGCCCGAGCAGAACATGCCATGGTGAGCCCAGATAGCCACATCATATTTTTCCATAAGCTTGCTGGTGGCAACCGCTATATCCCTGCCGCCCGGCACCATCCACGGTACAACGCCTACACCATCCGGGAATACTACCGGACACTCTGTTGCAGATTCCCACAGCTCTCTTGTAAATATATCGTCGCGGAGTGGTAATATAAAGGTAAGTGCAATTATGTTCGTAGTATGGGCATGATAGATAACTCTATGCTCGCCGTTTGTCACGCGCTGCTTGACCTCATGGTTCATAAGGTGAGCCGGAAGCTCGCTGGTCGGATTTCCACCCTCTACAAGACCCCAGCGGATCCTGTAGTTCTCGCCCTTGTCGTCAAGCTCGATGATAGCGATAGTAGCTTCAGGGTCGACTGCAATATTCCTGAAATATTTTCCGCTGCCGGTAACCAGGAAGAATTCATTGGCAAGTCCCGGAACGCTTGTCCCGATAGGCTGCCACTCAGAATGGTCATTAAGACGGGGCCTTATTTCCTGAACCTCCTCATCCTTAAGCCTGTAGGAAAGGTTTCCGCCGTTCCTCTCATGCCAGCCCTGCTTAAATCCATCATCCGCCATCTTTACAAAGCCTCTGACAAACTTGGTATCGAGAATTTTCATAATAAACACCCTCCTGTGAAAGATTAAAATATAATCCGCCCTGCGGACAGATATGGAAACAGAGCTCTGCATCACCGGGCAAATGATTCCTGACCCCCGCAGCATTTATTTAATCTAATAATATACTAAATACAGTCAAAAAGCAAGATAGTTCAAAATAAGGCAGGGGCCGGTGCTATAGGTGCTATAATGCGTTGCTCACGGCCCGGCCGCAAGCGGCCGGACCTGAGCCATAAATACAGGACGATGACACTGTCTAAATGACACAGGGACGGTTCTCCGTGCTGAGATATCAGCACAGAAAACCGTCCCTGTGTTCGTCCTGTCTTCATCACATAAATGTTGCATTAGCTGTCACCGCAAGTTTCAGATCGGACATACGATACACTCTTGCCGACATGAAGTATACATTTCTTCCGGCTTTTTCAACTCTTGATTCCACCAGAAGATCCACATCCGCGGGTACCTTTCTCATGTAGTCTACTCCCAGAGAGACTGTCACACAGTCTGCCGATCCTTTCATGTATCTCGCCAGGATTCCCATGGCCATATCGCACACTGATGCCAGCATGCCTCCATGTATGTTTCCGCCCGTGTTCTGCATCCACGGTCTGTTTTTAAACTTGAATCGCAGCGTTTTGTCCGCCCAGCTGCAGGAAAGAAATTCCGGGCTCAGCGAATCGTTAAGGGAGATCCGCTCTTCAGCCGAGGGCCTTGTCACCTCACGGTAAGTACGTTCCATATGTTCCTGCGTCCTGTAGGCAGGATCCTTCTTTATGACCGATTCATCAAAAACTTCGTAGCGCATATCAGTTTATGTACGTCCCTTCTGTCTCTGCTTCTGCCAGAATGTGGCCTTTCATTGCATGAACAAGCTCGTTTAGATAAAAACCGTTCTGAAGGTCCAGCTCTGTATCAAGGGCATATACCTTCAGGTTATAAATGTGCGGAGCATCCGGCGGTGTCATCCCGCCATATCCGACAGCACCGTCCTTTCCGTAGGTCTGCAGCCAGCTGTTGATCCCCTGAACATAATCGGCGTTCACGCTGTCGTTCTCCGGGATCACCGTCTTTTTGATATTCGCCGCTATCCAGTGGATCCAGGTAAAGCCACATACCGGAACCGCATCCACATCATCCAGAACCAGTGCATAGCTCACGGTACCTTCGGGTGCATCCTCAATTGAAAACGGAACCGATACAGACGGAATCCCATAACCGTTCTTTTCGGTACCGTGTTTTCCAAAACGAGCCGGAATCTCTCCTCCGTTCATCACTTCACTTACTATTCTCATCACAAAATCCTCCTGAATTATGAAAGCCGCCGCATCACCTGCAGCGGCTTTCAGTGTCAGCGTGGCAGCTGATCTTTAATTGTTGCTGTTCTGAACAGAAATCTTTATTTTGCCTTTGCAAGAATATCCTCAAGTACCGGCATAAGGTATTCTTTGAACTTCGGATAGTTCTCGATAGCGCCGAAATGTCCAAGGCCTTTCATCGGCATGAAGTAGCAGCCTTCTACATTGTCAGCAACCTTCTGTGTATCGGCAGGAGAAGTATTAGGATCATACTCGCCTGTCAGGAGATACAGCATGCACTCCTTAACATCAATCTGCTTAACCTGCTCTACGGTCAGATTGTGGGATCCTTCTGCAGTTCCGTTATAATATACCAGGTCGCCTGCGAAGATTCCGGGGCCGCCCTGCATGTAAGTCCACATGCACTCTTTTACGCACTCTTCCGGAGACTGGGGAGCCATGTTGAGGAGCATAGCTGCGCCAAGCTCGTTGCGGGAGATCATCGGATGATCGAATTCCCAGTCAACCTGCTCCATACCATTGCCGTCTACGGCTGCCGCATACTCGTCGTTTGTACGAAGTGCACCCTCGATACCGATGGTTGCGGACCATTTCTTCGGATAGAACAGTGCAAGGTCAATTGCGAGATGGCCGCCCATGGACATTCCCATGTAGATCGGGTTCTCAAGCTCAAGAGCATCTGCGATAGCGTTCGGCCAGTCCATCATGAACTGTGCGTCAGCGGAGTATTTTTCTTCCCACCACTTGTGGCCGAATGGCGGAAGAGATTTTCCATGATAAGGAAGATCGAAGGCGATAAGGCGGAAGTTCTTCGTAACATCAGCATCATTCATGAGCCAGTGCCATTCACGGCCGTCGCTTCCTGCTGTGTGGCCAAGAACAAGCGGAATACCCTGTCCTGCTTCCTCATAGTATATACGATACTCGATTCCCTGTACAGTGACATACATATATTTTCCAACGATTTCTTCATGTCTGGCTTTCATTCTATTTCCCTCCGTATTTAATAATTTGATTGATCATTTCAGGCAGGTATCTGCATTTCTGCCCCGGTTCACATCCGGTCCCGAAGTACCGGGAAGCCGGAATATACAATGTGTTCAGTAATGGATCAGTCTGTGAGTTCCTTCACATCATTCAGTCTCATTACACGGAACAGACGGTTCCATGCCGGCAGATAAGCCAGAGACTTGACATCGTTGGACATTGTCATGCCTTCACGTACACAGGAGGTCTGGATGCACTGATAGAACGGTACCGGAACGGCTGCCAGAAGGTTGGACCACTGGAAGTCGGTTCCTGCGAACTCTGTGTCGGCGGTGGTGTTTGCGGGAAGGTCGTCAACAAGCTTCACAAGCCTGCCGTCCTTGATAAGCAGGCAGTAGGTTGCGTCTCCCATCAGGAGTTTTACAGTTCCGTCAAAGTAACGGATCTCACGATTGAATTCCTTGTCTTCCTGTAAGATTGCTTCCAGTTTTGTCACATCAACTTTCATGGCGTTCTCCTTTTCTTTTTGTGATTTTTTGTTGGATTATATTTTCAGCATTCCTGAGAATGCATAATTTTTGCAGTAAAGGCTTTATCTATAGAGGCATCCGGCTTATCTTCCCTCCAGACAGATTCATTTCAGCTTAAGGTCACCAAAAAGCTCTTCATCTGACGGCTCTTTTCCGTTGATCGGTGTCGCTACCCAGGTGTTGTTCATGTAGTACTTGAGGTCTACGTTCTCGGATGCGCTGTTTCCGCCCCAGGTACCGCAGCCGAGTGACGGTGAGAACGGATAGCCCGCTTCCCATGTACCGGTGTTTGCCTGGCTGTTCGGCATATTGCAGTTTACCCTTGAGGTGTAGGTCTCGGTGGCAAACTTGATCAGATTGTCATCATTTGTTGTATAGATGCATGCGCCATGGCCGGCACCGCTGTATTCCTGGTTTGCGTTGACTCTTGCAATGCAGGCGTCAAGGTCTTTTTCCTTATAGAGGGTAACCACGAGGCAGAGCTTTTCGCCGGAAAGCGGGAAGTCAAAGCCGGAACCTGTCTCTTCCACCATGATGAATTCTGTTCCTTCCGGAAAATCGATGCCTGCGATCTTTCCGATCACGTCGATCGGTTTTGCAACGATGTCCCTGTTGATGGTATTGTTTTCCGGCCAGGTCGGGAAGATCGCCTTCTGGATCTTAGCCTTCTCTTCTGCACTGCACAGATAGCCGCCTTCTGCCTTGAGTTCTTTTACGAATGCGTCATAGACACTCTCGAAAATAACAAGAGAGTTATCGCATGAGCAACCTGCTGCAAGGTCCGCGATCTTGCTGACGTGTGTGGTATGAGCGGCAAACTTGAGGTCTGCTGTATCATCGCATACAACATTGTCATTTCCTGCGCCGACACCATAAGCAGGTGTTCCGGAGGAGTAAGCTGCCTTCACCATTCCGGCGCCGCCGGTTGCGACCACGAGGTCAGCCTGGGCCATGATCTCGTTTGAAACAGGCATGTTTACAACCTCGGAGCAGATCAGAAGATCTTCCGGTGCATCATATTTTTTCAGGATCGCACGGATCTTCTCAACGGTGGTCAGGGTGGTCATTTTTCCGCGCGGATGCGGGGAGAAGACTACGGCATCTCTTGCCTTGATGGCGAACAGAGCGGTACATATCGGAAGCATCTCCGGCTGAGTGGAGGGAACAAGCGCACCGACAACACCTACCGGCTTGAACATGCGGCGAAGGCCTCTTTCCGGATATTCTTCGCAGACACCAACGGTTTTCTTAAACTTGATGTCACGATACACGCCCTTGACTTTTTTCTGGATCTTACCGATCTTGGAGGGGATATCTCCGAGCTCTGTCTCTTCCAGAGCAAGTTTGGCAAGCTCTGCCTTTACATCTTCCCTGGTCATCTCATAGGCGATTGCGCCTACAAGCTCATCAACACGTTCCTGTGTGAATTTCTCAGCGACCTTTGCGGCTGCATGGGCACGTGCCATCAAGCCTTCTACATACACTTTTGCTTCTTCCTGTGTCATCTTAGCCATTGCTCTTCTCTCCTTTTCTTCATTCTATTGTTAAAGGTCTTCTTATTCCTCTGTCCTGATATAGACGGTTCCGTCCATGATCTTTCTGGCGGTGCGGAAAACCTTAACATACTTGATCTTTGCCGGGGTGACGCCTGTGTCGGAGTCCACCTTGACTTCGAGGGCTCCCGTAGGATGCCCGATCCGAAGGGTTGTGCGTTTTCTTGATTCCTCTGTCATTGCAAGGTAAGGAATGGTCCCCGGCACCTTCATGGCTGATCCGGTACACACGGTTCCGGTGATTGGATAGGCCTTGTGCATGTGGTGCATGAACAGAAGCCTCGATACCAGATCCACTTCCTTTTTTTCACTTTGGTTCCGTTAAAGCATGTATAGTCGGCCGGCGGACTCACTATTGCAAAAAATGGAATGTAAGCGCTTTTTTCGTATGCGTCCTCTTCCTTCTCTACCAGGCCGAACAGGACTGCTGCCCTGCTCCTGATCTTCTCGATCGTCTCCATGAGAGGTTTGTTTCCTTCGATCTCAGCCGGTGTTTCCGTCCCTTTCATGCCCAGGCTCTCGGCCCTTATGAACACCAGGGGATTGCCTGCGTCCACCAGAGACACCGGATAGACATTACCTTCAATATCAAGGGAGTCAATGGCATTACCTGTAGGGAGTAGGCTCCCGCTGAAGGTTCCGATGATCTCGGACCAGTCGATATCGATCCTGGCTCCGGTCCCCGGCACGCCGTCTATCCTGCAGTCTCCGTAGACAACCGGTTTTCCGTCCTTCACCGGTACTTCCTCCGTCAGGATCTTTCCGCTGTTTGTCAGATAGATCCTGACCGTGGTCACCGGCTCCACAGCCTTCACCATTCCTTTGTCAATGGCGAAAGGCCCGACGGCTGCCGAAATGTTGCCGCAGTTTCCTTTATAATCGATCATCTGCTCCTCGAAGCTCACCTGGCCGAAGGTGTATTCCACATCCGCGTCCGGCCTTGAAGAGGGGCTGATGATGGCAAGCTTGCTGGTGAGCACGTCAGCCCCGCCCAGTCCGTCTATCTGGCGGACATCCGGGCTGCCGAATATCTTGCAGATCTCCCTGTCGCGTTCTTCCTGATCTGACGGAAGCTCATGGCTCATGATGAAGATGCCTTTGCTTGTACCGCCCCTCATAATAGTGCAGGGCAGCTCTTTCATTCCTGGATACATCGCTTTTTCCTTTCTGCCGCCGGCTTTTACTTTTAACTTCGTACTTACGCATCCCTCAGTCGGCTCTGCACATTCCTCTTCAGGTTTGTGCATTCCCCCGCAGGTACTACGCATTCATCAGCCGGCTTTGCACATGTTTGCAAGTCTTCCGGTAACCGGCGCTTCAACCTTCTCTTTTACGATCTCAACAGCTTTGAGAAACTCATCCAGATCTATGCCGCTTTCAATTCCCATCGAGTTCCACATGCCAAGCATGTCCTCGGTAGATGTGTTGCCCGCGCTTCCGGGGGCAAAAGGACAGCCGCCCAGACCGCCAAGGCAGGTTTCGAATATTTCCACTCCTCCCAGGAGGCCTGCCAGAACATTGGCGATCCCCATGCCTCTTGTATCATGGAAGTGAAGCCCCAGAATGAAATCGGAATGCAGTGTCCTGACTGCCTCAACCATTGCAGCAACCTGCCTTGGATTGGCCACGCCGACGGTATCACAGAGAACGATCTCTCTTATCCCGAAGGAATACAGTCTGTCCAGTATCCTGAGCACCCTCTCCCTCGGAACTTCTCCCTCGTAGGGGCATCCGAATGCGACTGACAGGGAAACTCTGAATTTGATTCCCGGATAGTTGCTTACCACCTCGCCGATCTGCTCCAGCGACTCATCGATGCTCCGGTTTACGTTATGTTTATTGTGGGATTCGCTGGCGGATACCACATAAGTGACATTTTTTAGCCCTGCCTTAACGGCATTTTCAACTCCCCTTGGATTCGGGGCCAGTGCGATCGCCCTGAAATCTTCAGGCGCTTCCTTCAGAATGGTCTCCGCCACTACAGCCGCGTCGGCCATCTGAGGGATCCACTTAGGATTCACAAAAGAAGTGATCTCCATCTGCTTTACGCCGGATCTGATCAGCTGCCTGATAATGGCCAGCTTATCCTCTGTCGCGATCTGCGCTTTCACATTCTGGAACCCGTCCCTGGGGCCGACTTCCACAAGAGTTGCTCTCTGCGGTATTGCTGCCATCCTTCTCTCCTCCTTAGATGATCCCGTCTTCCTGCATCTTTCTGATCTCTTCCTGTGTATATCCCAGGAAGTCTCCGTAGATTTCCTGATTATGCTGTCCCAGCATAGGAGCCGGGAAACGGAAGCCCTGCTTTGTCTCTGACATCTTGATATGTGTGTTTGTCACCTTGATGGGTCCGACCTCAGGGTCTTCGATATCGATAAACATTTCCCTTGCTCCTGCGATATGCGGATCCTCCGTCACCTGCTTCACATCATAGATAGGAGCGGTTGGGATGCCTGCCTCAAGGAGGCGGTTTACCAGCTCATCCGACTGCTGTGTTTTTGTCCACTCAACCACGATCGGTTTGATAATGTCCCTGTTCTTTACACGGTCTCCGTTTTTCGCATAATCCGGATGATCTATCAGGTCCTCACGATCCATCATCTCACAGAGCTGCTTCCAGAACTTGTCGTTGGCGATTCCGATAACCACATATTTGCCGTCGGCGGTCGGGAAGGTATCATAAGGAGCCGTCGATTCATACTGATTGCCCATGCGGCCCGGCAGCCTTCCGCCGATCAGGTAGATCTGGTTGATGATCTGCATTACGCTCACAAGACTGTCTACCAGGGCGATATCAACCTTCTGACCTTCGCCTGTTTTCTGTGCATGGTGCAGGGCGCCCAGCACACCGGCTGCCAGAGAGATGCCTGCGACTGTGTCCGAAACCGGGGCGCCGGCTCTTGTGGCTTCCCCGTCCGGCCATCCTGTAACGCTCATTATTCCGCTCATGGCCTGTCCGACAATGTCGTAGCCGGGACGCTTGCTGTAGGGTCCGTAGTGGCCGAATCCGGAGATGCAGCCGTAAACCAGCTTCGGATTGATCTCTTTGAGTACATCGTATCCGAATCCCAGCTTCTCCATCGTGCCGGGACGATAGTTTTCTATAAGGATATCGGCTTTCTTAACCAGCTCGAAGAAAACATCTTTTCCTTTTTTAAGGTTCAATGTGATGCCTTTTTTGTTGCGGTTCATGTTCATGAAGTAACCGCTTTTTCCTTCTTTGAAAGGAGGAAAACCTCTGGTGTCATCCCCGCGTCCCGGGATCTCCACCTTGATCACTTCCGCTCCCATATCCGCAAGGATCATGGAGCAGTACGGCCCTGCCAGCACACGGCTCAGGTCCAGAACAACCACACCATCCAAAGCTCCTTTTGTCTGACTCATCCTCTTCTCCTCCGCAGTTTTATAAGATTAGATCTCCTCAGTTCTTATTTTTACCGGCTTCTTCCATCAGGTAGGGGATAAGTCCCCCGCATTCCATGATCTTTGTTATATGCTCCGGCATCGTATTGCAGGCGTAGGTCTCACCTTTCGTGTAATTGGTGATGACCCCCTTTTTGTAATCCACGTCTATCTCGTCTCCCATGGATATTCTGTTCGTCTCGCTGCATTCCACAGGGATCATTCCCACATTGATGCAGTTCCTGTAGAAGATCCTCGCGTAATCCATGGCGACTATCACGCGGACACCCAGCTCTTTCAGCACCAGTGGAGCCGTCTCACGGCTGGAACCCGATCCAAGATTGTGCTCCGTCACAAAATAGTCTCCGGGGCGGAATCCTTTGGCAAATTCCGGATCCAGGTTGCTCATGCAGTAAGCGCTCGCGCCTTTGATATCCAGCTCCATCGACTCCGGCGGAGCAATGATATCTGTGTTGATGTTGTCTTTATATTTCCAGACTTTCCCTCTGCTCATGCCCGTTCCTCCTGCAGAAACTCACGCGGATCTGTAATGTATCCGGTTATCGCACTGGCTGCTGCCGTAAGCGGAGATGCCAGATACACGCCCGAAGTTTTGGAACCCATACGGCCCAGGAAGTTGCGGTTCGTCGTGGCTACGCACACCTCGTTGTCTCCGATATTTCCGGAGTGGACTCCCAGGCAGGCGCCGCAGGTCGAGCCAAGGATAGTGCATCCGGCCCCGGCCAGATCATTGAATATCCCGTCCCTGAGGCACTGATTGTAAATATCTCTTGAAGCCGGCGATACCAACACGCGGATCCCTGAAGCCACCTTCCTTCCTTTCAGAAACATGGCTGCCATCTTAAGGTCGTGATACCTGCCGCCTGTGCAGGAACCGATGTACACCTGGTCGACCTTTGTCTTCTCCAGCTTTTCAACATCTGTCACATTGTCCACTTCGTGAGGGCAGGCGACCTGGGGTACCAGGTCTTCTGCCCGGAAGCGCAGCCTGCGCTCATAGACGGCGTCGGTATCGGCGTTGATCCAGTCAAACCGGTCCGTGATCCCATGCTGCCCTTCCAGATATTCAGCAGTCACATGGTCATATCCGATCATTCCGACCTTCGCCCCGGCTTCTACCGCCATATTTGAAAGGCACAGCCTCTCGTCCATTATCATCGAACGGATGGTACTTCCGTCATATTCCATAGCCTTATATGTGGCACCCGCATGTCCCAGCTCCTTTATGGTGCGAAGCGAAACATCCTTGGCCATGACGCCTTCTCTAAGGTCCCCTTCCCAAAGGATGTGGATGCTCTGCGGTACCTTGAGCCAGATCTTTCCGGTCATCAGCACTCCAGACATCTCAGTGGAGCCGATCCCTGTTGAGAAGCACCCCAGCGCTCCATAGGTGGTTGTATGGGAATCGGTTCCCACAACAACCGTTCCGGGGATCGCATGTCCCTTGTCCACCATCACCTGGTGACAGGGGCCTGCAAATTCGTAATAATTATCGATATGATTATCTTTTGCCCAGTCTCTCGTAAATTTCACGATGTTGGCCTGTTTGATATTGGCAGGAGGTGTGTAATGATCCGAAACGATCACGACCTTCTCAGGATCCCACACCGGTCTGTTCTGCTTTTTAAGGTTATCGGCAATCTCTACTCTCGGCCCCAGGATGTCGTCCATCATGGCTTTGTCCACCTGCACCCAGATGATCTCACCTGCTTTTACACTGTCCTGTCCCGCAGCCCTTGCCAGAATCTTCTCGCTGATCGTCATTCCCATTGTTTTTCCCCTTCTGATATCTCTTTCCGGTCGGCGTTTTACTGTTTTCCCTTATCGGTTCAGCACCTTGTCGATATTCACGGCGATGGAAACGGTAGCGCCTACCATCGGGTTATTTCCCATTCCGACGAAGCCCATCATAGCCACATGGGCCGGTACCGAAGAAGAACCTGCGAAGGTTGTATCTCCGTACATGCGGCTCATGGAATCTGTAAGCCCGTATGAAGCGGGACCTGCCGAGGTTTCATCCGGTCCGAGCGTCCTTCCGATGCCGCCGCCGGATGCACAGGCAAAGTATGTTTTGCCGCGAAGATTGCAGTTTCTCTTGTAGCCGCCCGCTACGATGTGCGAGAAGCGGACCATGTTGGTTCCGTTTCCGGAAATAGAGATGTCCACGTCTTCCATTTCCATGATCGCGATGCCTTCGCGTACATCATTGGCGCCGTAGCAGAGAACCTGCGCACGGTCTTCGGAGAATGGTGTGCGGGAAACTACTTCCAGCCTGTCTTTTTCATAATCAAAACGTGTCCTTACATAAGTAAATCCGTTGAACCGGGAGATGATCTCCGCTGCGTCTTTTCCGAGCCCGTTCAGGATGACCTTGAGCGGTGTCTTTCTGACGGTATTGGCCGATGCGGCGATTCCGATAGCTCCTTCCGCCGCCGCGAAGGATTCGTGGCCGGCGAGGAAGCAGAAGCATTTCACCTCATCATCGAGTATCATGGATGCCAGCTTGCCGTGTCCGATCCCTACCTGACGCTCATCCGCCACCGAACCGTCGATGCAGAAAGCCTGCAGCGCGTTTCCAAGCTCCAGGGCAGCTTCGGAAGCACTCTTCACTTTCGTCTTCAGCGCTGCCGCCGTTCCCGCTGTATATGCATAGCACGCATCGTCAAAGCAGATCGGCTGGATACCCTTTACCGTTTTGTAAATGTCGAGTCCTGCGTCCTCACAGATCTTCTGTGCTTCATCGATATCATTGATGCCCTTGCTCTGCAGGTAAGCGTTGACTTTATCAATTTTCAGATTGTAGTTTTCAAATGTGATCATAGCGCCCTCCCTGTTTTATTCTTTCCTCGGATCGATTGTCCGGACCGCATCTTTATATCTTCCGGTAGTCCCTGAGGCAGCTTCAAGCGCTTCTGCCGAAGTCTTTCCGCTCTCCAGTGCTTCGATCATCTTTGCTATGTTGATATATTTGTAACCGATGATGCGGTCTTTCTCATCGAGCGCTATCCGT
The DNA here is from genome assembly GCA_017459635.1 of Blautia sp. Lineage (GTDB taxonomy): Bacteria > Bacillota > Clostridia > Lachnospirales > Lachnospiraceae > Blautia_A. The sequence goes on from JAFUCO010000069.1 coordinate 99,023, forward strand.
GAAACATAACCTTCAGTGAGCTCCAGGTAGCGGGGACCCTTGGCGTTAGTACCGTACACGGTTCCTATCTGGCTCCTGAGTCCTTTGCCCAGGTCTTCAAGGCCGGAGCCGATGGCCAGCCCGTCTTTGGAGTAGGCTGTCTGGGTTCTGCCGTAAGCCATCGCCAGGAAGAATTCTCTCATCGCTACGTTGATGGCGTCACATACCAGATCGGTGTTAAGGGCTTCAAGAAGTGTTTTTCCGGGAAGGATCTCTGCCGCCATCGCTGCTGACTGGGTCATTCCCGTACATCCGATAGTCTCGATCAGAGCTTCTTCCACGATGCCGTTCTTAATATTGAGGGAAAGCTTGCAGGCTCCCTGTTTGAGGCCGCAGGTTCCGACGCTGTGGCTGAAACCCGAAATCTTATCTACACTCTTAACTGCCTCAAAGCTTCCTTCCTGCGGTATCGGCGCTGCGCCATGCTCCGTGCATTTGCCCACGCAGGTCATCTGTTCCAGTTCTTTTGTGTACTTCATGTCCGCCCTCCCATTGGATTGGTTTCATCATTTTTAAATTGTGATTCATCTTTGTTTTGTGATTCAGTATTGAACTCTCGTTTAACTATCTGTATCTTATCACGCCTTTAATTAAATGTCAATTCATTCTTGAATTAATATTCAACAAAAATCAACCTTCATTTTTGTATAAATTGTACAGGCGTTCAATATTGAACCATTATTTATAGATACTGTCTTTCCCGGACACCTTCAGGAGTCTTCCGTCATGTTCATATTAAGCAGCCCATGTGCCAAATCAGCGATCCTCCGTGGATAATAGTTTCCAGCGCCATGCTTCTTCTATGAAACTTCAGTATTTATTTGTTCCTTTGAGCACCAGCAGAAAATCATTCAACAATGATTTTCATACTTAAACCTTATGTTTCTTAAGGGACTAGCATATGGATCCGAATGATACATCTACGAAATAAGACAGGGGACGGTTCTCTGTCTTAATAATTGAAAATAATATAAACGGGGCTGCGAAAAATGTTTTTTCACAGCCCCGTTTATATGTACGTCTGAACAACAATATCAAAACAGATTGTATCTATTAGTAACCTGTTCTGATCAGTGAAAACAGATTCAATTTTACTCGCTTCTCACAGAGGAATGCGTCTTACCTTCCTTCAGGAAAAACTTCCAGTCGCCATCCTCTGTCATAAGCAGCAGTCCCGCCATGCATGCGTATCCTGCCAGGACTCCAAGGACCAGTGTTATTGCCAGGGATACAAGCTGGGATCCATCCGGTGTGAAGATGGAGCTTGCTATCGTTGCGGCCATGCCTCCGAAAACAGGAGGAAGCGCGTTAAATGGCGTTTTTCCAAGGATGACTCCATGCACCCAGACACAGATGATCGTTACTACAAGTGTCACAAGGAAGTTTGACAGCGCAGCACTCACACCGGCATTCTGGACCATCTCTCCTGCTTTAATGAAGATAACGCCCCAGGCGACACCCAATACGCCGCAGACGCTGTTTGTGAGAATGTTTTCCTTTTTTCCGCCTCCTGCAAGGAAAACCGGCATTGCGACAAATGTTGCCCACATCACTCCGTGGGAAGCGAGCGGGGTCAGCGTGTACAGCAGAGCATAAATTCCCATAACTACTCCCATCCAGATTCCCCAGTTAAACATCAATTTACTTTTCATCCTTTTGTCCTCCTCTCTCATCTCGTTACTCACGGCTCAGCCGCAAACAGCCGGGTCAGAGTCTTCCATTCGGAATCCCGCGTGATCGACATCCTCCACATGTCATTCACAGCTGCTGTGTCTGTTCATTTATTGACTTTTGGCCTGTTTGTTTTGTATTAAACCACCAGCCAATATTGAACTTTAAATCAACCATTTGCATTGTATCATCCCAAAATTGAAATGTCAATTCAATATTGAAATATAATTCATTATTGGAAAAGCATTCAATTTTTTTGGTTAAGATAAAGATTTTAACCCGTTGGATTTGATAATTTGCACATTGACTTTTTCTGAGTTTCTGATACAATCATGGAATATTCAACATTGAATTATGATTAAAGAATATAAAACAGAAGAGAGGAAGATTGCTATGGCAATGTCATTGGAGAAAAGGGAAAAGATATCTCAGGAGAGACGCAGTGCAATTCTTGACGCCGCTATCTCTCTTTTTGATGACAAAGGATATGTTAATACAACTATTTCGGATATCGCCCGTCAGGCGGATATGTCCAATGGACTCATCTATCATTATTTCTCATCAAAAGAAGATATCCTGCGTTCCTACGGGCAGTCGATCAAAGAATGTGAAGAGCATGTTATGAGCCAGCCCACCGGAACTGATTCCCTGAGGGAGTTCTGCCGCAGGGTTCTGCTCGACTACGAAGTTACGCAGTACCACTCCCCCATCCGTATCCTTATCACCTGCTATGGACAGGGTGAAGTAAAAGAAGATGACCTTGGTTTCCCGTTTAATGATTATGGCAAAACCTTTCTGGCAGCCATTATAAAAAAAGGACAGGATGCCGGTGAATTCAGAAGAGGCGATCCTGCCATATTGGGAGACATCCTCTGGCATACCATAATCGGATATACCATACACAGGATGAACTACGGAAAAGATAAGATCAGCATCCCTGATATAGAGCTGCTGCTCGACACTGTCAGGTGACCGAACATAGTGGCTGTACGCAAAGTCGAACATAAAGGCGAATGCAGAAACGAACACAGTGACGAATGCAGAATCGAACACAGAATCGAAACAGAATCGAACACAGGAGCCGGGTGACTGTACTGATTTTTCAGCACAGTCACCCGGCTCCTGTGTTCCCGTAGAACCTTCTCCTTATGTTTTTATTTTCCGAAATACAGTTTTACGCCTGCCACAACTCCGTTGGCGATGATCGACTGGGTGTAGGAAGAATGATCTGACGCCGCGTCTCCGACTTCGAGGTCTATTGTCGGGATCTTAGAGTATGAGGTCTGGGTGAGATCCATGGGAATATTGCCGCTGCCATAGATCTTCACTCCCGTATTTCTGAGGCCTGTGATCAAAGCTGTACCGAGCTGGTTGCTCTTCTGCCAGTGGGTTGATACAGGATACATATTAATATAGGAAGATATCGACGGCACCCCTATGCAGAACGCGCCTTTATCGTAGCTGCTGGAATCATAGTGCAGCGAAATATGACAGTTCGCGTACTGGTTGGCGAATATCGTACGGGCGATATTGTCCAGCTGATTGTCGGCCGTCTCACGTATCATCAGTACATCGTAACCTGCAGCAAGCAGCCTGTCCCTTACAATAAGAGCAAGAGAAAGGTTTGCCGTTCCTTCCGAAGTTCCGTCACGGAACTGCATACCGGAGGAAATCGCAGTTGCATAGACTGATCCTGCTGCCGTAGAACCACCTGTAACTTTGGCAGATCCGTCAGGATGGCAGAGTGTTCTTACGCTTTCCCCGCCCTGGGTTCCATGACCGGCATTTACTGCTACCACTATCCCGTTTGACGCAGCCGACCGGTAAAGCCTGACCGATCCGGTATGGATTTTTGAATATCCGGCGAATTCCCAGGCCGGGTTCCAACCAAGGGTCGTAACAGAAGGACCTGCACCGGGAACCGTTACAGATACCGTTCGGGTGATACCATTGCTTCTCACATAAATGGCTGCACGTCCGGGAGCTTTGGCAGTGATCTTTCCGGCTGAAGTCACGGAAGCTACGGCCGGAGCTGAGCTCTGATATGTGACCGTCGTTGTCTTGGGCGCTGTCGTAACCTTTATCTGATACGTGCTGCCTTTCTTGAGCGTAACAGAAGAAGCGGTCGTAAGATTAAGCTGAGCATTATAACACGAAACTGTACACTGTGCTTTTACTTTGGGTGTATAGACGGTTATCACCGCAGTTCCTCCGGAAACACCGGTGATCACGCCTTTGGAACTGACTGTAGCAACCTTACGGTTGCTGCTGGTGTATTTGATCTTTCCTGAAATGGTTCCCGATGTCTTTACCTTCAGTGCATACGTATTACGCCCCGCAGCCTGAGGGCACAGTGATACTTTACTGGTATTAAGCGTGATAGTAGGTTTTTTTACTGCAGCGCCCGCTGACAAAGGAAGCAGCAGAAAAAGCATCAGGGACAGTATAATAACCGGTAAATGTCGCTTGGCAGCGGTCCACTGTTTCATAAAGGACGTCCTCCTTCTCTGTGTTGTAAATGATCTGTGATTAACGTGAATGTATTATCTTAAGCTCTGCATGATTCAGGTTCAGTTCTTTACGGATCACCGGCAAATGCTTTTTCAGCGATCATCAGTTGTGCCTCTTTATTTCAGGTCCGGCTTTTCATATTTGCGCCTGGCCTTAGCATTCGCTTCACCGTTGCCTTCCACTGCGGCAGACGACTCAGACTCTTCCGGGCTTTTTCTTGAATTCTCTTTTTGAGTGATCCAGTCATCATATATAAAATCAGAAATAGCCGCAAACGGTATTGAAAGCAGGATTCCCGGCACACCGAACATACGGCCGCCCACAATAATACAGATGAGTATCCATACATCCGGCACGCCCATAAGGCCGCCGAAAAGCTTGGGCTTCAGGATATACCCGTCAATTGTCTGAAGTATTATCGTAAAGATCAGGAACCAGAGTGCATACCAAGGATTTATAAGAACCAGTATAAAGGCTCCTATTATGGCTCCCAGTATAGGGCCGAATGTCGGCGCCAGATTTGTGACCCCGACGACGGTTGAGATCATTATTCCATAAGGAATGCCTGTCACTATGTGAAAGACAAGGTTTGCCATACCAATAATAAGACCGTCCAGCAGGTCATAAATGACAAAATGTATAAGGATGTCATTGCAGCGGTTCCAGAAATCTGCTATCATCGTGTATTTTTCGCCCGGCAGTATTGCCTGCATAAGCCGGCGTATACCCACAACAAAGCGGTTTTTGTCTCCCAGGAAATAGATGGCAAGGATGAATGAGATTACCCCGTTAAACACGCTCATTCCGATGCTGTAGGAAGTGTTAAGTATACGGTTTATATTTCCCGGCAGGGTGCTGCTGACATTTTCAAGCAGGTCATCGCCCATGTTGATAAGGCTGGAGATATCAATGTTCCAGGTTTTGGTATATTCTTCAAGGCGCTTCAGCAGCCCCTGAAGTGTATTTGCGTAACTGTCAATATTGGAAACGAATGTAACTATACTGTCTATGATCTGCGGTATCAGGGCAATCAGAAGCACTACAATGAACACAATGAGAGTAACAATGGCGAACAAGACTGCAAGAGTACGCCTGTGTTTTTCGGATTTAACCCGGAAGAAAACCCTGTTCTGAAATAAGTTTGCCAGCGGGTTGATGACATAAGCCAGTATGATACCCAGTATGACAGGCGTAAAATACCCAAGTATGGTATAGAACCCCTTCTGCAGCCCCTTGAAGTGCGTGATCAGCACGTAAAAAAGTGCTGCCGCACAAAGGGAAGCGGTCAATCCAAGCCATTTGTTTTCCATCAGGTTTTTCTTAAATTTCAAAATAAATCCTTCTTTCCTGAAACAGGTATTGCTAAAGTAAATATGATAGTCCTATTATATCCTCCCCATAGGCTGATTGCAAATACTAAAATGTAAGACAGAGAACCGTCCCAATGTCATTTAGTTAGTGTTATAGATTGGAATTTTTGGTACTATGGTATCGAAAAGATTTTGGCGAGTCGGACGCTGTAGGGGGAGGACTGACCATATGTACGGAACCGCGGCCTCTGGCAGAG
>JAFUCO010000070.1 GCA_017459635.1 Blautia sp.
AATAACTTCCGAAAGATGCGCAGGATAAATTTCGCCCTGCAAGGCGGAGGAAGGAGGCGTAGCGGGCTACGGCGACTGACGACAACGCAGTCAGGGCGGAATTTAGACAAGCAGATTTCGGAAGTTATTTGTGGACAGTGTCTAAGGACCTGTCCATAAATGATCTAATCTTTTTATTTCTTCCTGAAAAAGATAATAAGGGAACTCAGATCCTGAAGTAAAGTACGATGCTGACTGATCTTTTCGGGTGGAAGGTCGGTAAACGTGTCGATGACTAAATGCAGTATATCTGTGGCTTCGGTAAACTGCTTTTTGTGAAGCCTGTCATTGATATAATCATTGAGCACTTGCAGCAGCTTTTCCGAGTCATTATCTGCCAGCCCCTGGGCTTTACTGATCATTCTCCGGGGTGATGAGAGATGGTTCCATTCATTGATGACCGGTATCAGATTGTATGTAGAGCAGAACATTCCGGATGCATTTCGGACAGCCTCAGTATAGGCTCTTTTTTCTTCATCGGCCGTCGGCAGCATACAGTAATCGACCATTTTCTTAAGATGATAATTGTTTTTGTAAATCTCTTTATTGCTGCTGAAGGCAGTGGCAAGCGCATAGGCGGCTGACAGAGCCTGCCCGTCAGATGCATCTTTTACACGAGAGGAAAAATACCCCATTACTCCTTCCTGCAGTTCCAGAATGTGATCAGAGACGATCCCGTCTTCGCTTAGAAGCGGAAAGCCGCTCAGACTCCTGGCACTGTTGAGCTCGTCTATGATCCGGCTGAATGAAAGCCGAACCAGCGCTCCGGCAAGGCAGAGACCCAGTCCGGCAAGGCCTTCTGCAAGTTCACAGGGCCAGCTTTTGAGCATATACCGGCATCCGTTTATTACTGCAAGGTCTGATTCAGTAGAGAAATCCGGGAGAGTCCCTCCGTTTTCACAGAACGAGATTATTTTATCTATCTCGGCCTGATCAGTTTCAGGAAACCAGTTGAGCTCTGCTTCCAGCCGTTTTAGAGGATGAAGAAGGCCTGACAGTGCTTTCTCAGCCTCTGTCGAGCCTTCAAGCAGGATGACTTCAGATGCCTTGCGCTGTAGAGCAGTGCGGTCATCAGCCGGAGAGGCATGGAGGATATAAAACGGATTACTCTGAAGATTCATTATCCCCATATTCTATTCCTCCTGCTGATTGATGTATGAGATGGTTTCTGCCAGGGTGGAACTGACCCAGTCATTGTCAGGCTGCCCAATAAGCGCGTCTGCGGTTTGGATGAGCTCTGCGTCTGTATATTCAAATACTGTTGAATCCGGTGATTTTTCAGAATCGATAAGTGCCCTGGCATGATTGACTTTATCTGCGATTTTTCTTATTTTCCCGGGATTTTTCTTATCACAGATATAGATCTCATCATGTCTGTCATATGTAATGAAACTGTTTGGATAATCTTCACTCTTTAAGGTGTTTCTGTCTCTGTGATGCCAGACTCCGTTTACAGTATCTGCCTCCTCATAGTACGAATTGATCAGGAGGTAAGCAGTGCAGTCTGCCAGTGTTCCGGCTCTGTAACGCGGATCAATGGAATACATAAGAGACGGAAATACCTTTATAACAGTATGTTCTTTACCTTCAGAGCCTGAGATCACATCACGATAGTAAGGTTTTGTATAGGTGATCATATCCCCGGGAGTACTGCGGGGCGGTGACTTTATCCGGAAGACAGCAATGATTCTGCTCATGTCAGGCGCAGCATCCACTGTGGCTTTTGAAAGATCATAGTCAAGGGAAAGATTCCTGACCTCTGCTCCCGCGGGGTAAACGTCGTATGGTTTTAAACCGGCATCTACTATCTCCCCGGCGAAATACAGCTGGCCGTCAACATCATCAATCACACTGCAAAGCTTCGATACGGATTCCTCATCTTTTTCTTTAAGCTCATGGAATTTCCTGACCTGTTCTTCGGCTCTTTCCATGTACAGATCATGCAGAGTGTCTTCTGCGATACTCTGATCGGAAACGCTGCGCAGGGTATCTATTGCGCTGTCATACTCTCCTTTATCCCGCAGAACAGAAGCGAGCTCGATCCGCGCATCATCAGCCTCTTTGCTTTTTCCGGCATTGATGTAGTATTCAGCGGCATCGCTGTAATTGCCACTCTCCTTCAGAACGCCTGCGTATGCCAGGCTTGCCTCTTCAATAAGAGCATCGTCCCCGGCATCTTTGAAATATCTAAGAGCGGAGTAGTAATCGCCGGCCTCCATATAATCACGTCCGGCCATTATACGTGCTTCATTAAGCCTGTCTTTGACCCTGTTCGCAGTCTCTGATTGCTCTATATAGCTGCCGGATTCTTTGATTGCATTCTCATATAGAGAAACAGCCTCAGCGTAGCTGCCTTTTTTAAATGACTGCTCAGCACGCTTAATTAACAGGTCAGGCCTGATATGGCTATATACACCGAAAGAGATTACGACAATGGAAAATACGGCAATAACGGCAGCATTAGTGAGAAATTTCCTGTTTTCTTTTAAGAATATTCTGCGCCGCGCTTTTTTTACCGCCTTCTCGAAGGCTGTGTTTCTGTCCTGCCACAGAGTCTGCTTAAAGACTTCTTCGCCGATGAGATCATAAAGCTTATGCATCTCGGCAATGTTCCCGTCAAGATTACTGCCGGTTTCGGCAATCTCAATGCGGCAGAGTATCCGGCTGTAGTATGTATCCGGGAAATTCAGGCAGTCTTCCAGCATCTGATGCGAGTTCCGGTAATCACCAAGCAGCCTGAAATACTGAGCCGTCTGCATGAAGGAGGAAAGATCCATGTCCCTCATGGCACTTATTGCGCTCTCGTAAAGAGGCGCTTTCCAGTCGTACATAACCCTCCTCCCTGAAAGGACTTTCAGATGCCCGACTTACTGGTGTCCAGCGCGGCACCATACTTTGTCTCCTCCTGTATACCGAAAGCAGCCCCGGTCTCCGGAAGCTGGCTTGTGAACAGTAACCGCACGGAGATCAGCGTCTGATAATGTTAACTTCCTCAAGCATCTTTTCAGCGTCGACTTTGATACCACTCTGTGATCTTAAGCCTGACAATTCATTGACAATAAAGCGGAGCCGTGAGTAATCCCCTTTCTCTATGCATTCATAGCCTTCTTTCTTAAGCTGCGAAAAACGGTCCGGATCAGTATATCCGGCAGAAGATGAAGCGAGACTGTAAAAATAGCGCTCTATCACATAATCAGATCTCCACATGATATTACCAACGATATGGTGTATTTCGTTTATCACTGTCTCAAAATCGGAAGTATTATGGCTGATGGAAAATTCAGCTGTTTCAGTAAGTGTTACGTATCTGGCCTTTTCAGAGACTGTTGCGCCTGATTCCCAGTTTTCAAAACTTTCCTTCGCTTTGTCAAGATCGATTCGGCGCACTTCTTTGAGATGCCTTTTGCGTATCCCGGCAAGCTCACGTTTGGCATCCTGAAGGGACTGGTATGCAGCCTGAATCTGTTCAGGATCCTCGCTCTTCTGCGCTATAAGCCGGATCTGCTGCAGAGATTTTCTCAACCGGTAAAGCCCTGCGTCAAATATGGACTGCGAGAATTCCCCGCTTCTCTGAAGCAGTTCATTAGCTTCTCTGAGAAGAGTCACAGTATCAAACAGGTCTGTCTGGGCTTCGGCCCGGCTGTAGAAATTATGGGCCTCTGTCTTAAGCCCTATTGAAGGTATCTCTACGCCGAGGTACAGGTTTCCTGATTCGTTTACAGTATAATGGCAGTGGATCTCGTCGCCTATGGATATAACGCCGGAGGAAAACATGCTGCCCGGAATCCGGTATGTACCTATATAAAGATTATCCTCGACCGGGTCGGCTATCTCTCCTTCCCATAGCGTGAAGACAATCGAATCATCGGAGCGGGCAACAAGCCTGGTTCCGGCGAGAAAAACCACATCTCCTTCATAGGGGAGAGGGTCGTTCCGGTGTATCAGGTATATGGGGACAGCCTTCCCATCAAGGCTGTCCAGGGCTTTTACCGCGATGGAGTGTGAGGCCGGGATGGCCTGCACAGTGGCGAGGGTACGGGTGATGGTGATGCGGTTTTCATTCAGGCGGACGGGAGCTCCGGCGCTGTCATATACAGATAGCATAAATGTATAGTCCCCGGGCTCGGGCAGAGGCACCCTCACAACGATGCTTCCGTGGAAGCTGACGGTTTTTGAAAATTCCTGTCCGGGATAAGAGGCGACTTCTGCTGTGTATTCATCCTGGCTGCTGCAGAGAAGGGCTATCTGGCCTTCTTCATTTGCAGTGCGTGATTCATAATTAAGGCGTACCGTGTCGGAAAGCTCCTGCTTTTTATAGGAAGATTTGCGTTCGTGCAGCTCACTGCTCCAGTCGATGGACTCTGCATAGATGCTTGCGCCTTCCGCGACAGCGGTCATCGGGTTCATCTCGGTGCCTGCCGGAATGTTGAGATTTTTACATACCAGCTCGCGGAGCGGGGCATACATGGTAGGGCCGCCTATGAATATTATCTGGGATATATCCTCAGGCTTAATACCGGCCTGCGCTATTACATCCCGGGTGACATTACAGGTGGTTTCGGCCATTTCGGACACAAGCGTATGCAGGTCAGCCCTGTCGAGAATGACGTCCAGGTATAATTCGTTTCCGTCCTTGTCTGTACAGGAACAGGCAGCTTCATCCATCTGGATAAAGGTGGACTCGCTGGCAGAAAGTTCTATTTTGGCCTGTTCACAGGCGAGAATGGCACGCCGGCGGAAAACTTCGTATTCTTTGCCGCGGTCGAAATCGGCATCAAGGCTGAAATTCTGAAGAAGCCAGGGCTTTACTTTGCTTTCGTAGATCCGGAGGTCCGCGTCCCGGCCTCCGCACATTTCCTGTCCGCCCTGCGCAAGCAGGCTGACCTGGCCGCCCCTGTGCTCTGCCACGGAAACGTCGAAAGTACCGCCGCCAAGGTCATAGACCAGAAACAGCTTTTCGGAACGGTCCTTCTTAAGAACGCTCATTACAGCCGCAACAGGCTCCTGGATAAGAGCGGCCTGCCCGATTCCGGCAAGTCCTGCGGCCTCGAGGGTCGCGTCCTTCTTTACCTGGTTGAACGCGGCCGGAACTGTGATAACTGTGACGGTCTCAGGATCATTGCGTATCTCCTCGGGAAGGTAGCTGTACAGATGGCGCAGCAGCTCCGCACTGCAGTCGACGGGAGTGCTTAAAGTATCCTGTGAGCCGAGATTAAAAACTTTGTTGGTTCCCATATAGCGCTTGAAAAGGGTCGCGGCATTTTTTATATTTCCCGCGGCAAGGCTTACTGCTTTGCTTCCGTAAAAACGGTGCCCGCGGCGGTCCACAAAGATCGCTGAAGGCGTAACGTCTGCCTGCTCGGGACTTTTGTATACTCTGGTTTCAGTGCCGTCATAAACACAGATGGCACTGTTTGTCGTGCCGAGGTCGATACCGACATAATGCTTCATGGATTCGTCCCCCTTCTTTTTTCTAATATGAATTTTATATGAAAGTGACGTTTATGTCAACGACCACAGCGCATCGGTGTTTCGCTTGACCTTGTTTAAAAAAAAGACTATAATAGGCGGAGCATCTGAAACTATAGTAATGAGGTGTAGAAATGAGTGTACTTTTCTTTTTGCTCTGGATCATTTTGAACGGGAAGATAAACCTTGAGATCGTCCTGTTCGGGATAGTGCTTTCAGGGCTTTTTACTTTATTTGTCTATAAAGCTCTGGGGTACAGTCCGGGAAGCGACATTCGCTTTTTCAGGAATCTCCCGCTTATGATACTCTATATCGGGATACTTGTGGTTGAGATCATCAAAGCCGCATTTTCGGTGATGAGAGTTGCTCTGAATCCGCAGGTAAAGCCTGATCCGGTGGTGATCGAATTCCATTCGGGCTTTCGTACAGATCTTCAGAATGTCCTGCTGGCAAATTCGATAACGCTTACCCCGGGAACCTATACCCTGTTTCAGGAAGGGGATCATTTTGTGGTCCATTGCCTCCGGAAGGAATATGCGGAAGGGATGGAAGAATCATCGTTTGTAAAGACGCTTAGAAAAATGAAGCTGGAGGAATCATGAGTATAGACAAAGCCTATCATATCCTTTATCTGGGCGTGCTGATCGCGTTTGCCATACTGATCGGCATTATGCTTATCCGCTCCGTAATCGGACCCAGGATACCTGACAGGATACTTTCAATCAATATGATCGGGACCATGGTGATCTGCAGTATAGCGATACTTTCGCAGCTTCTTGAGGAGTCATGGCTTCTGGACGTGGCGCTTATTTACGCCATGCTCAGCTTCGTTGCCGTACTTATTCTTGCGGTCAGTTATATCCCGTCAAAAGAACTCCGGGAAAAGATTGCCCGGCACAAAGCAGGCCGGGTGCACCATGCTGCGAAAAAGAAGCAGAAAAACGGAAGGAGGGCCTGATAAAAAGATGGAATGGGTCAGGTTTTTTATAACTGCTGCCCTTTTGCTGCTGGGCCTGTTTTCGTTCATCTCGGCAGTCACGGGCGTCTACCGGTTCGGCTTTGTCATGAACCGGATGCATGCCGCGGGTATAGGCGATACACTCGGGCTTCTCTGTATTATACTGGCTCTGGCGGTCCAGAGCGGTCTTGACATGGATACGCTCAAGCTGCTCCTGCTGATATTTTTTATGTGGTTCACATCACCTGTATCCACGCACTTCCTTTCTCAGGTGGAATACTATACAAACCGGGAGAAGGAGCGCTACATGTCTTTCCGGGAGGGAGGCGGTTCACATGAATCTTGAGACAGTTCTCAGGATAATCCTGCTCATACTTCTGATAGTGTGCGCGATAAGCGTCAATGTTACCAGAACACTGCTCCAGTCGGTGATAATCTTCATGGCGTACAGCAGTGTCTCGTGTATTATCTGGATACTGATGGAATCACCTGACCTTGCTATCACAGAGGCGGCTGTCGGCGCCGGTGTCAGCGGGGTTCTGTTCCTTCTTACCCTGCGTAAGATCAGGGAAGAGGACGCAAAGGGTCTTGATGAAGAAGAAGGTGGCTGAAAAAGTGGAAAAGAAATCCTTAAAGGGACAGGATAATAAAAAAAACGGCGATGTGTTGAAGAACCGTTTCCTGCGCTGGCTTGACGGTGAGTTTGATGCTGCGGCCGACATCATGGAGACGGATGAAACTCCTTACAGCAACCGCGAGGAGATAAAGAAATCCATGGCCGAGATCCGGCAGGATCTTAAGAAGGATGACAGGACAGGCCGCCTCGAAGCTGCCGAAAAGAAGCATTATTACCGTATCTATAATGTGGTCGCGGTCATCTCGGCAATACTGCTCATCGGGACACTTTTGTTCGTCATCTCATTTCTTCCACGTTTCGGAAGGGAGAATCCGGAGAGCACCGAGGTTGTCAGGCGGTATGTTGAAAAGGGCATGGAGGAGACCGGCGCTGTCAATATTGTAGCCGGCATGATCCTTGACTACAGGGCGTTCGATACACTTGGTGAGTCCCACGTGCTCTTTACGGCACTGATATGCGTGATGATCCTTCTGCGGCTGGATACCAAAAATCAGCGAAGGCAGTTTGAGGACTATTACCGTACGACATCGATGCATTTCCATGATATATCGAATGAAGCGATAATGAGAAATGTGGGTATGGTACTTATCCCCTGCATTTTTCTGTTTGGCGTTTATGTGCTGCTTAACGGACAGAACGGGCCGGGCGGCGGTTTTTCCGGAGGCGCGGTGATGGGCGGCGGCCTCATTATATTTTCATCGGCCTTCGGCTTTGATACGGCGGACCGCTTTTTCACGGCTAAGCTGTCCGCCTGGATCACCTTTGCGGCACTCGCGTTTTACAGCTTTGCAAAGGGATATGTATTTTTCACCGGAGCCAACGGACTTGACAACCACATACCTAAGGGTACACCCGGTGCCATCCTTTCAGGCGGCATGATACTGCCTCTGGACATCGCGGTGGGACTGGTCGTGGCATGTACAATGTATGGCTTCTACAGCTTATTCAGGAGAGGAAATATAGGCGGTGCTTGAGACATTACTTGCGAATTATGAGGAGGCAGTGGCAGTGATCCTGTTCGGGATCGGTCTTGCCATGCTTCTGTTTCAGCGAAATCTTATAAAAAAACTGATCGGTATGAACATCATGGATTCGGGAACCTTCCTTTTCCTGGCCTCCATGGGCTACATAGAAGGAAGGGATGCTCCGATCATAGTTGACGGTGTGACAGATCCGTCAAAGTACATTAACCCGGTACCGGCAGGCCTTGTACTGACAGGGATCGTCGTTTCCGTTTCGGTGACTGCGATCATGCTGGCGCTTACAGTGCGCCTGTACAAGAGATACCATACGCTGCAGCTGGACGATATCTACCTGCTGTCCAGGCATCAGATGGAGGACAGATAAATTGGATTTTATAGTGAATTTTCCGCTGTTCACGATAGTGCTCAGCCTGTTTTCGGGAGTGCTGTGCATGATGCTGAGCGGGAAAAACGCAAGAAGATATACGATCGTTTATGAGTGTATTCTGATAGTGCTTGTCTCGTGCGTGCTTTGGTATACATACACTACCGGAGCGGCATTTACGTATGTGATGGGTGAATTCCCGGCTCCCTGGGGAAATGAGATCCGCGCAGGAGTGCTGGAGGCATCGATTGCTCTGCTGTTTCTTATTGTCATGCTATGCTCTGTCCTTGCGGGCACGCATTTTCTGATCGATGACATAGATGAAAGCAAGCTGAACCTTTATTTTACCCTCATAAACCTCATGACGGCAGCTCTTATGGCGATGACCTGGACTAACGATATCTTTACAGGATACGTATTCCTTGAGATACTGACCCTTACAAGCTGCGGTATCCTGATAGTTCGTGAGATAGGCAGGACAACACTGGCAGCAGTGAGGTACATGATCCTGAACCTGATGGGGTCGGGGCTTTTCCTGCTTGGAACAGTGCTCCTTTATGACATCACCGGGAACCTTCTGATGGTTCCGATGCAGGCGCGTATTGCGGAGCTTTCCCAAAACCCCCAGAACATGATGATAATCACCATGTCTGTCGGTATCCTGACCATCGGGCTTTCGATAAAGAGCGGACTGTTCCCGTTCCATTACTGGATGCCTGACACTTATGGATGGGCGACACCGGCCTCAGGGTCAATACTTTCGTCGCTGGTGTCCAAATGCTACATTTTCCTTCTGATCAAAATATATTACCGTGTGGTTGGCATTGAAGTGTTTGAAAAAATGCCGATACGGTACATTCTGCTGGTTCTCGGGATGTGCGGCATCGTTTTCGGATCGGTGTCGGCTATCCGTGCCGGAAATATCAACCGTATGGTTGCTTTTTCGTCGGCAGCCCAGATAGGATATATCTACATGGGCATCGGTATCGGCGGGACAGCGGGGTATACGGCAGCGATTTTCCATATCATGGCTCACGCTGTAACGAAATCACAGCTGTTCCTCACAACTCCCAGGCTTTCTGAGGTCTCGGACAGAAGCCTTAAGTTCAAAAACCTGCGGGGCAGCGGCATCCGCGACAAAAACGCCGGGTTCTTTTTCCTGATCGCGTCGATGTCAATGATAGGCATACCGATATTTGCGGGATTTGCGTCAAAGCTGCTGTTTGGTATGGCGGCGGCCGAGAACGGGAATTCGGTGCTTATCGCAGCTGTCATGCTGGTACTTGCCGCAAGCTCCGTTCTTAATGCCCTTTACTTTATCCGGACACTTCTCCGGATATACGATGTTTCACCGTCTGACCTCCGGGTCAGGCACACGAGACGTCCCGCGTATAATGCGCCGATGCTGATCCTTACGGGAGCCAACCTGGCACTGGGACTGGCTTCCTGGTTCTTTGCGGGGCTTATCGGGCAGGGCCTGTCAATGTTCATGTAAGGGGGAAGGGAATCTAATGCTGCTGATAGTTACTATATTATTTCCGATCATAGCGGGGATAATCGTTTCGGTGATCAATGCGGATATGTCCATCCGGAAGCGGGGATATACCGGAACCGTTATCCTTACCGATATACTTTGCATCCTGTCGATACTGGAAGGAAAGGCTGTCACGCCGATAGTGCTTACAGGCAATGTGAGCTTTTCATTTGCGGCGGACGGAATCTCAAAGTATTTTATGATAGCAGTGATGCTGCTTTACACCTGTACCTGTTTTTATGCGTTTGAATACATGAATCATGAAGAACGGCCTAATGTGTTTTTTGCCTTCTTCTTTATTTCGTTCGGAGCACTTATTGCGGTCGCGCTGTCGGCCAATATGATCACTCTTTATCTCAGCTTTGAGATGCTTACGCTGATGACGGTTCCGCTCGTGCTGCATGAGCTATCAACTGATGCGGTTGCCGCGGGACTTAAATATCTGTTTTATTCCGTGGGAGGGGCGCTGCTGGGCCTGCTCTGCGTATTCTTTGTCTATAATTTTTCGAGCGGGGATGTCTCGTTCGTATACGGAGGGTTCCTTGATCCGGGCAGGATAGCAGGCCATGAGAAACTGTTCCTGGTTACGGTCTTCCTTGGGATAATCGGGTTTGGCACCAAGGCCGGTATGTATCCTATGCATGGCTGGCTTCCGGCGGCCCATCCGATTGCACCGGCGCCTGCTTCGGCACTTCTGTCCGGTATTGTTGCCAAGGCCGGCGTTATTGCCATAATACGACTTATCTATTATTCCGTCGGGCCTGAGCTTATACGGGGAACCTGGGTGCAGTACACCTGGATGACGCTGTGCCTGCTCACGATATTCATGGGGTCAATGATGGCCTATCGCGAGAAGATCATGAAAAAAAGGCTGGCGTTCTCAACGATCAGCCAGATATCCTATATTCTGCTGGGGCTTTCCTTCCTTTCGGAGGGCGGGCTTGAAGGCGGACTTCTGCACCTTATGAGCCATGTGGCTTCGAAGGGCTGCCTCTTCATGGTGTCAGGTATATTTATCGTACAGCTTGGCATCCGCAAGGTCTCGGACCTTAAGGGGATCGGTAAAAGGATGCCGGTTACAATGTGGTGCTTTACCATTGCGTCGCTTTCGCTGGTCGGCATACCTCCGCTTGGAGGCTTCCTCAGCAAATGGTACATCGCATCTGCCGCCATTGACAGCGGCCTGATGCCGTTTGCCTTTTTGGCTCCGGTAATACTTCTGATATCGGCTCTTCTTACGGGCGGATATCTGCTCACTATCGTGGTGGACGGCTTTTTCCCGGGACATGATGTGCGTGAGGCGGATCTTAAGCCTGCGGAGCCGCGCAGGATCATGTGGATCCCGCTTATGGTACTCTGTGCTGCTGCACTCATAATGGGCCTGTTCGGCCCGGCGATCCTGGCGACATTTGGTTTGTAAGGCATCAGGACAAACGATTATGTCACAGCTGAGGTTCTGATTTGGAGGGTATTCACTTGAATTCTCTGTTTCTCACAGTGCCGGTTCTGCTCCCTCTTCTTGGAGGGCTGCTGATCCTGCTGCTGAAATTTCAAAATGATAAAAACCGTATGATATTTACCGAAGCGGTCGCGGTACTGACATCCCTGTGTGTTTTTATCTGTATCTTTTCTGTAGGGCCGGAAACAGCGGGGGTCTACAGCTTTACCAATGGATTTGAAGTGGCGTTCCGTCTTGACGGAGCCGGAAAGCTGTTTTCCGTAATGGTTGCCGTTATGTGGCCGCTGGTGCTGCTTTATGCCTTTGAGTATATGGCAGAGGAACACAGGCTGAATGTGTTTTACGCATTTTATGTCATGACATACGGCATCACTCTGGGAGTCGCGTTTTCGGCCAATATCGTCACTATGTATGTGTTTTTCGAAATGCTTACGCTGGTGACGATACCGCTGGTTTCACACTATGGCGATCATGACAGCCTGTTTGCCGGACGAAAGTATGCGGCTTACACGATAGGAGGAGCATCGCTTTCATTCATGGCGGTCGTTCTTGCTACGGTTTACGGCGGGGCAGGTGCGTTCGCCTATGGAGGGAGCATCGCCGGGGACTATGATCCTGTGCTTATGCAGGCGGCCTTTATACTCGGATTCTTCGGACTTGGGGCCAAAGCCGCGGTGTTTCCTATGCATGACTGGCTTCCTACAGCTTCGGTTGCGCCTACGCCTGTCACGGCTCTTCTGCATGCGGTGGCGGTGGTCAATTCAGGCGCGTTCGCTGTGATGCGGCTTGCCTTCTATGTGTTCGGAGCCGACATGCTTTATGGCACCCCGGCGCAGATTATCTGCCTTGTGGCAGCTGAGTTCAGCCTGCTGTTTTCTGCCGCAAAGGCGATCAGGGAAAGGCATTTTAAGCGAAGGCTGGCCTATTCCACTATGAGCAACCTTTCGTATATGCTTTTCGGCTTTATGCTGCTGACTCCTGCAGGGTTTGTCGGGGGACTTTCTCATCTGCTGTTCCACGGTATAATCAAGATAGCCATGTTCATGGCGGCCGGAGCGTTTATGCACAGCACCGGAAATTCATATATCTACGAGGTGAACGGTGTAGGAAAAAGGATGCCGGTAACCTTCATATGTTATACGGCCGGTGCGTTTTCACTTACCGGAATTCCGCTGTTCTGCGGTTTTGTTTCTAAATGGAGCCTGATGACTGCAGGCGGTGAGTCCGGGACGCCCTGGGGCATTGCCGGGGTGTTCTGCCTGATAGCCTCCGCTTTTCTGTGCGCGGTGTATACGCTGAGCATCAGCGTGCGCGCGTTTTTCCCTGTAAGGGGGAAAGACAGGTACGGAGAGGATTCAGATGTTAAGGAAGTCGGTATCCTGATGCTGACCCCGATAGTGACGGCGACGGTCGTAAATATCCTGTTCGGATTATTCTCGGGAGGTATCATGGAGTTTATCGGCAGTATTGCGGCAGGGATTATATGATTTTGACGAACATGTATCTGAAGCTGCATCAGCAGTCTCAGAAACAGTACTCGCCCGGGGGTGAAGGCATGTATTTGCCCTTATGGGATATCTGCCCTTATGGGTATCTGCCCTTATGGGTACAGCTGCCGGTGGATGCCGGAGATGCGCGCAGGCAAGATGCCGGAATACGCCGGCACGCAGCCCGCTCATGTTCGGAAGGCCGGACTTTAGTCTGATAATAGATGGAAGGATCTGCTAAGATGAATCTGGTTGGAATGATCGTTTTTGCGCCGATGGCCGGCGGCCTTCTGGCTTATGTGTGCGGAAGATGGAAGGAAAAAGTGCGGGACATTTTAGTATGTGCAGTATGTGCTGCAGTGCTTCTGATGACCCTGGCACTGCCGGCGCTGCGGCCATCCATGGAGATCGGTGATGTATTGTTCGGAGGCCTTCATTTTGTGACTGATGGCTTTCGGGCGGTCTATGCCATAATCACGGCAGTTATGTGGCTTGGAACTTCAGTTTTTGCAATTGAATACTTTAAGGAAGAAAGGGAAAACCTGAACCGGTACTGGCTGTTCATCCTGGTGACGCTCGGAGCGACAGAGGGCGTCATGCTTTCAGCTGATCTGATGACTGCCTTTGTGTTTTTCGAGATCCTTTCATTCACTTCGTTTACCTGGGTAATCCATGAGGAGACAAAAGAAGCGATCAGGGCGGGGTATACTTATCTGTTTATTGCGGTGATCGGCGGCCTGGTACTGTTTATGGGGCTTCTGATGCTTTATCATCAGACAGGGACGCTTGCCTTTGCGGAGCTGCCATCTGCGGTAAAAACTGCCGGGAGCCGCACCGAGCTTCTGGCGGCAGGCTTCTGCATCCTGTTCGGCTTTGGCTGCAAGGCCGGTATGTTTCCTGTGCATGTGTGGCTTCCGAAAGCTCATCCGGTTGCGCCTTCACCTGCATCGGCGCTGCTTTCGGGAATCCTGACCAAGGTGGGGATCTACGGAATTCTGATGACTACAATGAACGCCTTCACTGGCGAAAAGCTTTTCGGTGAGGTCGTGCTCCTGCTTGGCGTTGTAACCATGTTCCTTGGGGCGCTTCTTGCATTGTTCTCTGTTAACCTTAAGAGAACGCTGGCCTGCTCTTCAATGTCACAGATAGGGTTCATCCTGACCGGAACCGGCATGTACACACTGAACTGTGCCGCAGGGATCGAAGAAGGACATATTCTGGCCATCTCGGGCACGATGCTGCACATGGTCAACCATTCGCTTATCAAGCTTACGCTTTTTATGGCGGCCGGTGTTGTGGTCATGAACCTTCATGCGCTTACCCTTGATGATATAAGGGGATACGGACGGAACAAGCTTTTCCTGAAGATCGCTTTCGCGCTCGGGGCGCTTGGGATAAGCGGCGTGCCGCTGTTCAATGGATATATAAGCAAGACGCTGCTGCATGAGGGGATAGTTGAAGGCATTCATGAAGCGGCCTGGAATCCGGCTCTTCTTAAATGCATTGAATGGATCTTCCTGATATCGGGAGGATTGACATTTGCATATATGCTTAAGCTGTTTATCTGTGTATTTGTACAGAAGAACACTGACCCTGAGGTGCAGAAGAAATTCGATGAAAACAGCACCTGCATGAACCTGTTTTCGACACTTTCTGTGGCAGGTTCATCTATCTTCATGGTGATACTCGGTCAGCCTTTTGTGATGACGCATCTGGCATCATTCATGACGGGAGAGGAGGAGATACTGCATTTTCATGCATTTACTCTGGCGAACCTGAAGGGCGGGCTTATCTCGCTGTGCATCGGAGCGCTGGTTTATGTCTTCGTGGTAAGAAGAGTGCTTTACCGTAATAAGAGCTATGTCAACCTTTGGCCGGAAAAGCTCGACCTCGAAAATCTTGTATACCGGCCGGTGCTTACAAAATACCTTGTTTTTGCCGGCGCGGTAGTCGGGCGCCTTCTGTCAGACAGCCTCGACGGCCTGCTGCTTCTTCTGAGACGCACCCTGTTCCGCCAGAGAAAGGTGCTGCGCCCCGACAGGAAACGCCTGAATTTTATAAAGAAGGGTATGATGGCAACCTCTGAAATGACAGAATCGCTGCTCTCGAACTTCTCATTCGCCATGATGATGACATGTATCGGAATACTGATAATCCTGGGCACATTGGTGACGCTGACGGTCATATTATAAACCAAAAATAAGACAGGGGGCGTAAGGGGCTGTGAAAAAAGCCTTGCTTTTTCACAGCCCCTTGTTTCTATGGTTACCAAAAAGAGCGTGCCCGGGGAAAGGGGGGTGTGGGGGGTTGCTGGGTGCCGGTGGCACCCGTTTAGCAACGACCGGAGCGGAGCGGAGAGACGTCGGGCTTCGCAACTCTGAGAGCGTTTGCCCCCACGCCTTTCGGAGAGACACCCCCGCTGTATAGCAATAGGTCTATAGTCTGAAAAAAGACTTTTTTCACATCCCCTTATTTTTAGAAAAGGACTACGAATATGCACGAGCTTGGTATAGTGACTCATGTGGCAAAGACTGTTGAGCAGATTGCGCTGGAAAATGATATTACGGAGGTCAGTTCGGTTGTGCTGCAGATCGGGGAAGTGTCCGGAATTGTCGAAGATCTGTTTTGCGACTGCTGGAATTATTTCCGGGTCAGGAATGATATCCTGAAGAATGCGGAGCTGGTGATCGAGACGATTCCCGCAGTTACGTACTGCAGTGACTGCCGCCGTACTTACAAAACGGTGCAGTATGGCAGAATATGCCCTTACTGCGGCAGTGAGAACACCTGGCTGCAGCAGGGCAATGAAACGCTGATCAAGGAGATAACCGTTCCTGAGGAAGAAGAGTGATATTTCAGCTGGTGTATCTTTCCACGAGATCTGTTGATATAAGTGTTTTGGTGCGCGGCATTCCGGGATTCTCCAGATATTCTATCAACCGGTGCGCTGCCTGTTCGCCCATGTACTCTACCGGGACATTTACGGTCGACAGGTCAAGCACTTTGCTTATCGGCAGATTATCGAAGCCGACTATTGCTACATCATCCGGGATCTTTCGTCCTGATTCCTGGACAGCCTTCATTGCGCCGATGGCGATTAGGTCATTATCTGCAAAATAGCAGCGCGCCAGTGGCTCTTTGTTCTGCAGTATGACCTTCATATCCTCATAGGCCCCGTCGACAGACGGTGACAGTTCATGCACTATGGACTTGGAGGCGGATCTCCCGTTAGCGCGTATGGCTTTATAAAAGCCGTCCGCTCTTTCCGTAAAATTGTTTATGCGGTAGACGGATTTGAGATAACCGGGCTGCGACCTGTATTTCTGCATAAGGTGAGTCGTGGCAAGATAGGCACCCTGCACGTTGTCGATCACTATAGCGTCGGAGGACATCCTGATAAAACTGTTGTCGAGCAGGACAAGAGGTATGCCCAGCTCCTCAAAGGGCAGCAGGTCATCGCTCTCCATCTCGGTCCCAAGGATGAGAAGGCCGTCACACCCTGAATAGGATATGTCCTCGAAAGAGCGCGCGGTCAGGTCAGATTTGTAAAGATATTCCATCCTTGCGGTGAACCCATCCTCGGCACATTTCTTTTTTATACCATCGGAAAGCTTTGAAAAAAACGGTGTATCGTCAACGACGGCACCGCTTTTTTTATATACTATAAAAAGAAGCGTTCCGGTTTTCTTCTCTTTTTTCCTGATCCGGCTGAAATCATAGCCATTCTTTTCAGCCTCAACCAGTATTCTTTTCTTCAGCTCAGTGCTTACACCGGGCTTGTCATTAAGAGCAAACGAAACAGCTGACGGGCTGACCCCGAGCTTCGTTGCCAGTTCTCTTGCAGTGATAGACATATAAAGCCTTCCTTCTTCGAGCATTGCAGGAACAGTAACCATTCATATATTAACAATTCTAAATTCCTGTTTCAATAATTAGTTAAATATTTAGCTAAATACACTAAATATTTTGATGTAATTTAGCTGCATCCGGGATACAATGACACCATGAAAAAAAGAACGACGGCTTACAAATAAGCATAAGGAGGAAAATAAGAATGGCAGCTAAAATTAAGATAGGTTACGCGCCTACTAGAAGAAGTATTTTCAGTGCTCCGGCAGCGATTGAGTTCAGAAAACTTATCGCAGACAGGCTGAAGGAACTCGAGATCGATTTTGTGGACATCGATGACATCAATGATGAAGGCCTTCTGTTTGATGATGCCGGGATGATCAAAATTGCTGAGAAGTTCAAGAAAGAGAAAGTCGACGGCCTGTTTCTCCCGCATGCAAACTTCGGAACAGAGTACGAATGCGCAAGACTTGCCAAGGAACTGAACGTGCCGGTTCTTCTGTGGGGACCTAGGGATGAGCGCCCGGACAAGAACGGCATGCGCCTCCGCGACTCACAGTGCGGCCTTTTCGCAACAGGCAAGGTTCTCAGAAGATTCAGGGTTCCTTTCACATACATGAACAACTGCAACCTGACTGATCCGGAATTCGAGCGCGGCATCAAAGACTTCCTTGCAGTATGTAATGTCGTCAAGGTGTTCCGCAGCACCCGTATCCTCCAGATAGGGCCGCGCCCCTTTGACTTCTGGAGCACCATGTGTAATGAGGGCGAGCTGCTCGAGAAATTCAACATCCAGCTTTCACCGATCCCGCTTCCCGAGCTTTATCAGGAAATGCGCAAATGGATAGATGAGAAGACAGAGGTACAGAAGGTCATTGATTACTGTCATGAGAATATGACCTGTGATATCGAAGAAAAATTCCTGCTCAACGTAGCTGCACTCAAGGTTGCGATGAAGAGCCTGGCAGAAAAGTACGGCTGCAACGCAATTGCCATCCAGTGCTGGAACGCTCTTCAGGATGAGATAGGAATTATGCCCTGCGCAGCCAATGCACTCCTCAACGAGGAAGGCATCCCGGTAGTATGCGAGACTGACATCCACGGTGCAATTTCACAGCTGCTTGCGGAAGCTGCTTCAATGAACGAAAAACGCGTCATGTTCTCTGACTGGACGGTACGCCATCCGGATAATGACAACGGAGAACTGCTTCAGCACTGCGGCCCGTGGCCGATCTCGGTCGCAAAAGAAAAACCGACCATCTGTGTTCCTGTTGCTTTCCCGCAGAACGGCGCTGTTTCGGCAGAAGCAAAGCATGGCCCGATGAGCCTGCTCCGTTTCGACGGTGACGAGGGAGAATATTCGATCCTTCTCGGACATGCAAAAGGCATCGAAGGCCCATGGACCCGCGGCACATATGTATGGGTAGAGGTAGCCAACCTGAAACGCCTTGAGGCTAAGGTGGTGGAAGGACCGTACATCCACCATGTGGCAGCCATCCACGGTGATATCGTTCCGGTCATCTATGAAGCATGTAAGTATATCGGCGTGAAGCCGGATCTGTATGACCCGATCGAGGACAAGGTAAAAGCTTATCTGCACGGAGAAGATGTTGTTTTTGACGAAGTGTGATGTATACGGAATCATCCATCTGCCGCATCTGACTGTGAGGTAAATAAGTGGTGAATATAACCGGCAGAATTGCTGCCGGTCATGAAAGCGCACAGGCTGCAAAAGAGAACCGACAAGGTAAGCGAGTCGGTTATGAAAGCGCATTGATCTTATAATGGAGGAATAACATGGAAAACCTGAAAGCAAAAGGCTACGCCCTCCGCCAGGACGTAGTGAACATGATAATGTCCGGCAAGGGCGGACACATCGGCGGCGACATGAGTGTCATGGACATCCTTGTAACACTTTATTTTGACCAGATGAACATAAGCCCCGAAAACCAGAACGATCCGGACCGTGATATGTTCGTTATGAGTAAAGGACACTGTGTGGAAGCTCTCTATGCAGTACTTGCCGCAAAAGGCTTCTTCTCAATCGACGAAGTGATCGAGAAGTTCTCGAAATTCGGCTCCCAGTTTATCGGACATCCGAACAACAAGCTCCCGGGAATCGAGATGAATTCGGGTTCACTGGGCCATGGACTTCCGGTAGCTGTAGGCATGGCAATTGCTGAAAAGATGAACAAGAAAGGCGCCCGCGTTTATGTGGTCATGGGCGACGGCGAGCTGGCAGAAGGCTCAGTATGGGAAGGCGCAATGTCCGCAACACAGTACAATCTGGACAATCTGTGCGCAATAGTAGACCGCAACCGTCTTCAGATCTCAGGCACAACCGAGGAGGTCATGCATCAGGATTCTGTTGAAAAACGTTTTGAAAGCTTCGGATGGAATGTATATTCTGTTGACGGAAATGATCCGAAAGCTCTCAAAGAAGCTTTTGAAGCAGCGAAGACAGTAAAAGGAAAACCGAGCCTTGTTGTTGCAAATACTACCAAGGGACTTGGCTCACCGGTAATGGAGAATAAGGCTTCCTGGCATCATCACGTGCCAAGCGCCGAGGAATATGAGCAGATCATGAAAGATCTGAAAGAGAGGGAGGAGGCTGCTCTTCATGAATAAAATACATAACCGCCAGGTAATCTGTGATGTACTTATAGAGCATGCAAAGGATGATAAGGATATAGTAGTGCTCTGCAGTGACTCAAGAGGCTCCGCTTCTCTTGCAGGCTTTGCCAAAACCTATCCGGAGCAGTTTGTTGAGGTCGGCATCGCCGAGCAGGATCTTGTCGGAATTTCCGCCGGTCTTGCAAAATGCGGCAAAAAGCCATTTGCGGCTTCACCGGCATCCTTCCTTTCAACCCGCAGCTACGAGCAGGCAAAGGTTGACTGCGCCTATTCAAACACAAATGTAAAGCTTATCGGTATCTCCAGCGGCATCAGCTACGGTGCGCTCGGCATGAGCCATCACTCCGCACAGGATCTTGCAGCCATGTCTGCTATCCCGAACATGCGCGTTTATGTACCCAGCGACCGCCATCAGACCAGATACCTTATCGAGGCCCTTCTGAAAGACGAGAAGCCGGCGTACATCAGAGTCGGACGTAATCCGGTTGAGGATGTTTACACTGAGGACAACTGCCCGTTCGAAATGGACAAGGCTACGGTAGTCTGCAAGGGCTCTGACGTTCTCATTGTTGCCTGCGGCGAAATGGTCAAGCCGGCATTCGATGCTGCCGCACTTCTTGCAAAAGAAGGAATTAAAGCAACGGTTCTTGACATGTACTGTGTTAAGCCGCTTGACAAGGAAGGCATTCTTCGCGAAGCTAAAGGTGCGCGCGCCGTTATAACAGTTGAAGAGCACTCCCCGTTTGGCGGACTCGGCTCAATGGTCGCACAGGTGATATCAGCCAACGACCCGAAGAAGGTCATCAACCTTGCGCTTCCGGATGCACCGGTAATTACGGGAACTTCACAGGAAGTATTTGACTATTACGGACTTAATGCGGAAGGAATTGCAAAGACAGCTGCGGAAGCAATAAAATGATCATAAGGAGCTTCTTAAGATGACAGAAAAATATATTCTTGCAGTCGATCAAAGCACACAGGGAACCAAGGGACTTCTGTTTGACAGCGAAGGCAGGCTTTTCTGCAGGGCGGACCGTCCGCACAGGCAGATCATAAGTGAGAAAGGCTGGGTTTCCCATAATCTTACAGAGATCCTTGAGAATACGCTCGATGTCTGCGCTGATGTGATAAAGTCGGCAGGCATAAAGAAGGATCAGATCGCAGCCTTCGGAATTTCAAACCAGCGTGAAACGACTGCGGCGTGGAATATATCGACCGGCCTGCCGGTGTGCGATGCCATTGTATGGCAGTGCGGACGCGCCGCAGAGGTGTGCAGAAAGCATGAAGATGAGGCCGAATCGATACGGCAGAAGACAGGCATAACACTGTCACCTTTTTTCCCTGCTTCAAAGATGCAGTGGATAATGGAGAATGTTCCCGAAGCGAAGGAAGCAGCCGCAAACAGCGAGCTGGCATTCGGAACCATTGACAGCTGGCTTGTATGGAACCTGACTAATGAGCATGCCTTTAAGACCGATTATTCAAATGCCTCCAGGACCCAGCTCTTTAATATCTGTGACCTTAAGTGGGATGAGGAGATCTGCAGGAGCTTTGGAATTCCGGCAGAGTGCCTCGCTGAAGTGTGCATGTCGGATTCAATCTTCGGATACACTGACCTGGGCGGACTTCTCCCGCACACAATCCCGATCTGCGGTGTTCTGGGAGACAGCCACGGGGCGCTTTTCGGACAGGACTGCCGTCAGCCCGGGCTTATAAAGGCAACCTACGGCACAGGCTCTTCGGTCATGATGAACATCGGAAAAGAGATGCTTATCAGCGACCGCGGCATCGTCACATCGCTGGCATGGGGACGCAAGGGCCAGGTTGAATATGTGTTTGAAGGCAACCTCAACTACACCGGCGCGGTTATCACCTGGCTTAAAAATGACCTGCAGATGATAAAGAGCGCGGCGGATACAGGCTCACTGGCTGAAGAAGCCAATCCTGAAGACGGAACATACTTTATCCCGGCTTTTACAGGCCTCGGCGCACCATACTGGAAGCCCGACGCAACCGGAATGTTTACCGGCATCACAAGGACGACCGGCAGAAAAGAGATGGTAAAGGCCTGCGTGGAATGCATAGCTTACCAGATCACCGACCTGGTTGAGCTTATGCGTGAAGAATCGGGTCTGGCCATAGATGAACTGAGAGCCGACGGAGGCCCGACAGGAAACAGTTATCTTATGCAGTTCCAGAGCGACATGGCCCGCGTATCAGTGCGTATCCCCGAGATACAGGAGCTTTCCGGCATGGGAGCCGCCTACATGGCAGGCATCACGGCAGGACTGTATGACGAAGAAGAGGTCTTCACAAAGATACAGCACAGCAGCTACAGCTGCGGGATGCCCGAAGAAATAAGAAAAGAAAAATATGCAGGCTGGAAGAAAGCCGTTGAACGCGCTATAAGTGATTGAGCAGATCTTACAGATGGCTAAAATATGCACTTGTCTGTTATGATAAAATGCAAGGCATGCGTCGGTTCAGAATAAGGAAATGCAAAGCATGAGCCGGTTCAAAAAGGCGAAATGCGAGCATGTGGTGGTTAAGAACAGGCGAAATGCAAGGTATGTGTATGATCTGAATAGTTAATAAGGGGCTGCGAAGCATCCTCAGGATTAAATAACCCTGAGGATGCTCACAGCCCCTGAATTTTTATCTGCCCTTACGGCACCGTCCACTCTATCCCGATCCCATTATGCTGCCACTGATTGGCGGCGAGGTCAACACTGTCCACAAGAAGATACTGAATAGCATCGGAGGTCTTCAGCGCATCGTATACATAACGAAGCGGTATCCTCTGGCGGTTGTGGTACGGGTTTCCGGAGTCAGCAAGCAAAACCGTGTCATCCGAACTGTTGTACAGCCATATATTAACATAATGGCCGGTAACATTCTTCCAGTAGGTACTGTCATCTCCGCTGTTTACCAGCGCTATGGCAGTGATCCCGTTTGCTACATTCTGCCGGAATTCCTCGTAGGCCGGGTCTTTTTTCATCAGACTGCTGTGGATCCCGGTCAGCTGAAGGGTCTGCTGCATATATTCCCAGGCGATCGCCCCGTAATTGGCAGAGGGTGAATATTCCGTCATATCCCTGGCATAGTAGAACATGTCCACCGGAGAACATTCAAATGGAGTCAGAGTGCTGTATATGTTCGCAATGCAGCAAAGGCCGCAGCCGAACACACTGAACTTCTGCCCGCCCAGCACTTCCTCGCACCAGGCACCCGAAAACGGAACCTTGGAGTTCCAGGCTACAGGCCCCTGTAAAAATGTATAAATATCATTCTCTGCTAAATCTTCATATGAAGCATATGTACCGCCCGAGGGAGTATAACTTCCCAGAGTACCGGTATCCGGCGGTGTATTGTCTATAGGCCCGCTCGAAGGTGCAGGTGTTACCTCCTCAGTTATCTGCGTGTCGTTGTCTGCCTGCTCATTACGGATATCGCGCAGGAGAAGTACGATATAAACAGGAATCAGCAGTATTACAATGAGCCTGAAAAGAGAACTCCCGAAATTCTGCCGCCGCTCACGGCGCCTCCTGCGGTTATAATTATCTGATCGCATATACAGTTGTATCCTTTGGTATTATAAAGTGGTATTCAGGTATGTTATTGCCCACGGAAATCCGTCTGCGTAACATAATACCAAAAACAATCCATGATTGCAAACACAATGCTGTTTAAGGGACGGTTCTTTAAGACAGGGGACGGTTCTCTGTCTTATGCTGCTTTCCATTTTTCTTGACATCTCACGGTAGTTTGGTTATAATATTTTGACTATGCAATTTCCGGCCATAAATGAAGTGAGGCCGGGAAAGAAAGGGTGTTTTCGTATGGAAGAGAAAAAAACAATACTTACATATGCCGGCCTGAAAAAACTGGAGGATGAGCTTCACGACCTTAAGGTAAACAAGAGGCAGGAAGTGGCTCAGAAGATCAAGGAAGCGAGAGAGCAGGGCGACCTGTCTGAGAATGCTGAGTATGATGCTGCCAAGGATGAGCAGCGCGATATCGAGTCCCGCATCGAGGAGATCGAAAAGATCCTCAAAAATGTGGAGATAGTAGTTGAGGACGAGGTCGATTCCGACAAGATCAACATCGGCTGCAAAGTATCCCTCTACGATTATGACTTTGATGAGGAAGTTGAGTGGAAGATCGTGGGCTCTACCGAGGCCAACAGCCTGGAAGGAAAGATTTCAAATGAGTCACCGGTGGGCATGGCTCTTATAGGCAAAGCCGTAGGCGAAGAGATAGAAGTGGAAACACCTGCCGGCATAATGAAGTACAAAGTTCTGGAGATACAGAAAAACGTATAAAGCGAGGAGGTAACCGGAAGTGGCAGAACAGAAGAAGACACAGGAGCAGGACCTGAATCAGCTCAAAGCCGTAAGAAGACAGAAGCTGGCAGAGCTGCAGGCAAACGGAAAGGATCCGTTTGAGATCGTAAAATACGATGTTACTCATCACAGCAAGGACATCCGTGATAATTTTGAAGCGCTTGAAAACAAAACTGTAACGATAGCCGGACGTATGATGTCGAAACGCGTGATGGGCAAGGCTTCTTTCTGTCATGTGCAGGACCTGCAGGGTATGATGCAGTCATATGTGGCAAGGGACAGCATCGGTGAGGAAGCTTACAAGGAATTTAAAAAGCTCGATGTTGGAGACATAATCGGTATCGAGGGCTTTGTCTTCAAGACAAAAACAGGCGAGATCTCGGTTCACTGTGAGAAGCTTACCCTGCTTTCAAAGAGTCTCCAGATACTCCCGGAAAAATATCATGGTCTTACAGACCGTGATGCAAGATACCGTCAGCGTTATGTTGACCTTATCATGAATGAGGATGTAAAGAAGACTTTCATTAACCGTTCAAAGATAATCAGCTCCATCCGCCGCTATCTTGACGGGCAGGGATTCCTCGAGGTCGAGACCCCGATGCTGGTTTCAAACGCCGGCGGCGCCGCAGCCCGCCCCTTCGAAACGCATTTCAATGCGCTGGATGAGGACTTCAAGCTGCGTATCTCTCTGGAGCTTTATCTCAAGAGACTTATTGTCGGCGGGCTTGAAAGAGTATACGAGATCGGCCGCGTTTTCAGAAATGAGGGCCTTGACACCCGTCATAATCCGGAATTCACCCTCATGGAGCTCTATCAGGCATATACAGACTACCACGGCATGATGGATCTCACGGAAAACATGTTCCGCCATGTGGCACAGGAAGTTCTCGGAACAACAACCATCACCTACAACGGGATAGAGATGGACTGGGGAAAACCGTTCGAGCGCATAACAATGATGGATGCAATAAAGAAGTATTCCGGTGTTGACTTTGCAGAGATCCACACCCTGGAGGAAGCCCGCGCAGCCGCAAAGGAACATCATGTTGAATTTGAAGAACGCCACAAGAGAGGCGACATCATGAACCTCTTCTTCGAAGAATTCGTTGAGGAGCACCTTATCCAGCCGACCTTCGTGATGGATCACCCGATCGAGATCTCACCGCTTACCAAAAAGCATCCTGACAATCCCGACTATGTTCAGAGATTCGAGCTTTTCATGAACGGCTGGGAGATGTGCAACGCCTACTCAGAGCTGAACGACCCGATCGACCAGCGCGAACGCTTCAAAGCACAGGAAGAACAGCTGGCCCAGGGCGACGAAGAGGCCAACACGACCGATGAAGACTTCCTGAATGCCCTCGAGATAGGAATGCCGCCGACAGGAGGCATCGGATACGGCATCGACAGACTTGTCATGCTGCTTACCGATTCAGCCGCCATCAGGGATGTTTTGCTGTTCCCGACGATGAAGTCATTAAAGAGCGGATCTGAGGGAAATGGTGTAAGCTCTGAGGCCTCTGAAGAGGCTGCTGCAGCACCGACAGACCCGTTCGCAGCACCGGCTGAGCCCATCGATTTCAGCAAGGTTGAGATCGAGCCGCTGTTCAAGGATTATGTAGATTTTGAGACCTTCAGCAAGTCCGATTTCCGTGCCGTGAAGGTTCTGGAGTGCGAGGCTGTGCCGAAATCCAAGAAGCTTCTGAAGTTCGTCCTGGATGACGGAACAGATCAAAACAGAGTTATTTTAAGCGGAATTCACGCCTTCTATGAGCCGGAGCAGCTCATCGGAAAGACGCTGATCGCCATCACCAACCTGCCGCCGAGAGCCATGATGGGCATGGAGAGTAATGGCATGCTGCTTTCTGCCCTTCATAAGAAGGACGGAGAGGAAGTTCTGAATCTCCTGATGGTGGATCCGCACATCCCGGCAGGCGCAAAGCTCTATTAAAAACAAAATAGAAAAATGATACATGATGGCAGCCCTGAGGAAGCAAAAAACTTGGGGCTGTTTTCATTTGAACGATAAGGCCGGAAAGTGGCCGCCAAGCTTGCTTGAGCGGACATTTGACGGCCAACGTACAGCGAATGGTAAAGCCGCGAGGGGGAGACCGGAATGGTCTGATCATTATGCTAGTTCTGTCCGCAAAGAGACGAAATAACAAAAACAAATCATACGAAAAACGCAAAACAAAACGGAAGAAAAACACAAAATAAATATTGCGAAAAACATAAAATCAGTATATGATGGCATTCAAGGGAGGCTTTCATATGGACTATATTAGGAGAATTGTCGATCAGGAGATTGATAAAAGAAATAAGGCTTTCAATGCAATCAATATTGTGGGTCCCAAGGGGAGCGGCAAGACAAGGACTGCTCAGGAGAGGTGTAAAACCATCATTGAATTCCAGGATGAAGAGCGCCGCGATGGTTATATGGCCGTTGCTGAAACGGCACCTCGTTTGTTTTTTTCTAATGTTAAGCCCATTCTTTTCGATGAGTGGCAGGACGCCCCAAAAATCTGGGGTGCGATTAGAAAAGACTGTGATGATCATCCCGAAGCGGTGGGCGAGTATTATTTGACTGGTTCAACCAGCCAAAGAACAGATACACCCCATACCGGAACAGGAAGGATCAGTGAGCTGATCATGTATCCGATGACGCTATGGGAAACGGGAGAATCCAATGGTTCGGTTTCCTTATCTGACCTGTTTGAACATCCGAAAACTCCTCTGGCAGGTTCATTTTCTCAGATATCTCTTGAGGATCTGTTCTTTGCTTCCTGCCGGGGCGGGTGGCCGAGATGCCTCGCCATAACCGATCGGGAAGCAAAGCTTGAGATAGCGAAGGACTACTACAGGCAGATTTATCAGAAAGATGCCAGCGCCATTGACGGAGTAAAAAGAAATCCGGAGTGGGTACGCACGCTGTTGTGGTCATATGCCCGAAATATGGCTACATTGGCCAAAAAAACAAGTATCTATGCTGATGTGCAGGCCACGCAGAATGTGACAGATGTAACGCTCTCGTCGTATATTTCTGTTTTAGAAAAACTGTTTGTCCTTCGGGATATTGATGCCTGGACGCCCCAGATCCGCTCAAAAACAGCGATTCGTTCTGCAAAGAAGCACATTTTTGTCGATCCATCCATCGGTATTGCAGCACTTGGATTGAACCCGGCATATTTTTTCAATGATTTGGATCTTTTTGGTCATATCTTTGAGAATATGGTGTTGCGTGATCTTCTTGTATATGCTCAAGCTCACAATGCAACAGTCATGCATTATAGCGATGACAGCGGCCTGGAGGCGGATGCTGTATATCAGATGGCTGATGGACGTTATGCACTGATTGAGATAAAAACGGGCGCGAATGCAATTCCGTCTGCAGAGAAAGGCCTGCTGAAGTTCTATAACCTTATTAAAGATCATAACCGCAAGGCAGAAGAGAATATCAGTCATCCAAAGCCGATATATCGGGAGCCGTCTCTGCTGATTATTATCTGTGCAAATGCACCAATAGCATATACAACAGAAAATGGAGTTCACGTGGTCCCCGTCGGCTGCCTTAAAGACTGATAAAATAGTGAATATCTGTGGCTATGACGGGTCCATATCAGATTATGAACAGAATTGAACACCTTACATATTAAGGAA
>JAFUCO010000012.1 GCA_017459635.1 Blautia sp.
CAGAAGTGATCTCCCCATGCAGATGAAACCATCTCGCTTACGGCGCTCTCGATCACTTCCCGATGCCAGGGCTGTATTATAAAAAAGTAATACCGTTGCGATGTTGTCTTGAATTTCAGGCCAAGGCCGTATGAACCCTCAAAGCCCGGACTTTTGAGCAGTTTCCTGTGCTGGTCAACATAAAACTCATTCTGCCTTCTTGCCCTGTGCTGATAATAAATGACAGATGATCCCTTACGATAATAAGCCAAAAGCTCATCTGGCTTTACATACTTGTTTTCCTTTGGTCTGCCTTCGGCAGACGGCACCACGAGACCGTTGTCAGGATCCACAAAAACAACATCTAATTCTGAAAGCTGATCTACAGCCTGTCTGTGCCATTCTTCGCGGATCAGAATTCTTTCTGCTTTTTTCTTCCCTTCAAAATCAAGAGTTTCATCATAAAAGACCGCCTGCAATATACGAACGTTTTGGAGTGCGGACACCTTTCTTTGGTTTGCTTCGACAATCTTTTTCAGTTCAAGCCATAAAGATTCATCGTATTTGCGATAGCTTTCATCTCTCAGGTATTTCGTATGCTTTCCATCATCATTATGGTTTTCATCAGGAGTGCGGTACCAGTTTACCCCTATGGTTAAGCCCTGTGATTGAAGGACCCGAAGCAGGCCCAGCTTTCCGAAATCACCAATATCACCAGTATACCGGTCCTGCATTTTCTTCCCTTTCCTTATTCTCCCAGTATCGGCTGGCCGAACTTGAACAGAGCCGCATTGATCTTGTAGATGTCATACACCCCTTTAGAAATGAAGTATGTGACGATCAGGTCAAATTTACTGCTTGGCGAAAAGGCGATCTCCGCCCTTGAAAGCAGGTCAACTGTTGTCGGCATATCAAGCTCCAACGCGATCGCAAAGGCAACCGCAGTCTTTTTCTTAGGCCTGTAATCCTCCTTACATCGAATGCGGGAAAACACTTTCCGATCTATATTCGCCTTCTTATAAACTGTCACATCATCCATACCGCTGGCATCAATAAGTTCAAACAGTCTCTGCTGGAAGGTCTCCCCTGCACTGCCAAGAAACTCTTCCAGGCTTTTTCCGGTGACATCCGGAAGGCTCCCCATCGGAAGCGATGCTTCATCAGGGCTTTCCTCCCCCAAAAATGCCTGGCTTGGCATTGGCATGTTCTCTAGAGCAAGGATTTCTTCTGTTTCTTCGAGCCTCCTTGCTTCCCGCCTCCTGAGTTCTGTCAGTCTTGCGCTGCCGTATTCTCTTTCCCTCAGCCTGTCCGCAGCATGTTCGTCGATATACTGCTCTATCCCGCCGACAAGGTTCTCGGAGAGTTCCAGGGCTTTTCTGTCAAAGACTACGAGGATGACCTTCATATCGTGGGTCAGGAGAAACCTGCCAATCTCAGCCAGTGCGATATTCAGCGCTTCATCTTTGGGAAATCCGTATACACCTGTCGCGATGAGCGGAAAGGCAATACTGGCACAGCCCAGCTCTGCGGCAAGGGCAAGCGACCGCTCATAGCAGGAGTGCAGGATATCTCTCTCTCCATGATCCCCGCCATACCACGCAGGCCCCACGGTGTGGATGATATACTTTGTAGGA
>JAFUCO010000071.1 GCA_017459635.1 Blautia sp.
CCTGTCCCATTGACTCGGGGACGCGTCCGTCCATAGATATACCTTTCGCATGCTCCTCCTTTAACAGTGTATAGCGGATCAGGGGGAAGCCCATTGATGTGATGCCCTTATAGACGGATCCTTTTTCGATGTAATATCCGGGGATCGTCTTTGGCTCGTCCTTAAGCCTCCCGGGGATTATGTGCTTCTCCACGACCGGCTGTTTTAAATTCTGTGAACAGCTGAACATTCGGCCGGGCTTTTCTCCCAGAGCTTCCTCCTGCTCCTTTGTCTCCTGTGCGTTTTTTATATAATAATCAGCGAGGTCTCTGTATTGGCCGTCGCTGTAAAGCGGGGTCATGCTGACGTGGCCATGCGTCCAACATCCCCTGAATATTGCCATATCGGGCAGGGCGTTCACCGTAATGTGCACGTGCCTCCGGTGCTTTCCTGCTCCGATCACATATATGAATTTCAGCTCTGTCCCAAACAGGGCTGCAGTTTTCCTTAATCTCGACACGAAGTCAGATGCGTCATTCCTGACCTGCCTTATGCTCTTGGGCTCCTCTCCCTTCTTGTAGGTCAGCGTCATACTCCAGAACTCCTTGTCGTTGAAGTTGGCGTTCATGAGCTGTCTGAGCCTGCTCGTTCTCTTTCTCAGGTTCGATTGCTTTATCCTCTCGGGGGACTCCTCTTTTTTCTTTTTCCTCGGCCCCTTTTGGGGTATGTGGTTTATGTGATACCGTTCTACCTCTACGGTACGGCCGGCATAGGTGATCCTTTCCGCTACCATGTTTCTCCTGAATGATGAATGTAAAAATAAACGGTTTATCGAGTCTGCAAAAGCCCTGACGAATGGCTTAAATTGCAAGCTTTTCCTGCTTTGGCGTTGTGACCGCGCCCTGGCTGTGCGCCATCTTGATAAAGGCGTAGCCGACATATTCGGCGGGGCTGTTGTAGCCGTGTTCCCTTCGGCCGAAAAGGTCAAAATTCATTTCCTGCGCCTCCATATAGGCCTTGCAGAGTATGTCGTATGCATCAGCCTTGACGCTGATCGGTATATTGGTTGACTGATTCTCCATAGCTTTCCTTCTGTGATATACTCTCCGTAAAGGAGGGTCTTTCTATGCTGAATAATCTGAATAGTGCTGGTATGATGCATTACTACGCCGATGCCTCTCCCCTAAATTTCGAAACCCATCATTCTTAAGAGCGTGCAGGAATGCCATGCCTGCTGAAAAGGCCATAAACGATTGTATTGCATACCAAAGATACTCATTCGCACTATTAAATCCTCCCATTCTCAAAAATGTGCGTGGTATACAAGGTGTCATTAGTATCTGTGCAAAACATAGTATTGCTATGGTTCTATCAATATTCCTCTTCATCCCTTAATTACCTCGTTGAAAAATAATGATCCCCTACCTTCTTCCAGGGCGTGCCGTATGGGAGATAGCCTTCGGAGTCAAAATAAAGCAGTCCGGGATAGCTCCGCTCTTCCATTTCCATGCGGACCGCCTTGTATGTTTCTTCTGAGGGCTCTGCCCTGTCCATAGCGCCGTTCCAGTAGCTGGTAAAATGGCGGGGCTGGGATATAACGCCCTCGACTGTATCCGGGAAGCCCTCTGCGTCCACGCGGTTTAGAATCACATCCACCACAAGGCGTTTGCCGGTCAGGTCCTGATTGCCGGCTTCCGCTTCGACACAGGCGGCTATGAGGTCGAGGTCTGACATCCCCGCTTCTGTCGATACCGGTACGGGTTCTGCTACAAAGTAGGCATTTTCCGTCGTTATGTTGTAGACGGTAGCCTCTTCGATCGGTATGATCTGATCCTGCGACACTTGCGATGTCGCAAGAGGATCTTTCGCTTCCTGTGTCTTAAGGTACTGATGGTAACCCGCGGCTCCTGCGAACATACAGAAGGCTGCCGCCATCATTACGGCAAAAAACGCCTTTGCCTCCTCTTCCTTTCTCCTGCTCATAGTTTGACCTCCTGAACCCGGCGGACGGTGCCGCCGAAATTAAGCGCTTCGCGCCTTAGGCCGCCCAGATCGGCGGCATTTATCCGGAAGCAGACGGGCACGCCAGACACGGAGGACGCGTAGTTGTCGCTGCTCATGCCGTTCGTGTACACAAGCACCGCGGCCGTAGCGCCGCCACTGCCCGCCGATGCAGTCCACCAGTCGACAGGTTGGTCTTCATCTTTCAGATCAACCTTCATCCGATTGTATGCCTTCTCGTAGTAAGGCAGCCTCTTGTATCTGGCCTCGTACCAGTCTTCATCCGGTCCGAAGACCTCCGATGCATCCGGAGCGAAGAGATAGGTGTTATACCCCTCTCCGTTTTCGTTTTTTCTTTTGGTCTCCATGATCATCTTTGCCAGCCAGGTAGGGATGAGGGCGTACATATCTTTATCAAGATACTTCTGGAGATCTGACTCCAATATGTCTCCTTCCGTGGAACCGTTCTTGTTCCATGCGCTCTTCCCCAGGCACTGGCGGGAATCAAAGCGTATCCAGCCCTCCCCTCGGTCTGTGATGTCAAATTGTGCCATGCTTCCGTCCGTAAGGCGGAATGACACGGACTCGACCTCCTCGGGGTCGAGATAAGCTTCCGGTATGCTTTTTGTTGTTACGGTGATATCACCGTTTATGATGATTTTTTCAATATCCATCATGCTATTCTCCTTTTTGTGCTATACTCCCATCACAGGACGTTGCAGCGTCCGAGTATTATGAAAGGAGTTTTGTTATGCTTGATGATGAAATGTGTAAGGTCATATATAAAAGTGTATGTGACCGTATTGATGAGCTCTTCGGTGATGATCCCAAAATCGGCTTGATCCGTACTATTGAGCATCGTTCTGCCGAAGCTGCGCTCATGGTTTTGCAGGAGTACGAAAAGCTCACTCAAAAAGATGTTCAGCCTCCTGAAGCTTCTTCGTGAGGATGCTTTCAACTTCCTCAGCAATCAATTCAACATCTCTATGGCTGGCTTCCTTGAGGTCAGCCACTTCCTTCTTCAGTTCCTTAAATTCTTCTCTTGTAATTTCATTCATCCCAACAGCTCCTCTATTGATACCTCGAAGTAGTCAGCGAGTTTCAGAAGTTTTTCCACTTTCGGCTTACTCCGCCCCTGCGGCCATGCAGAAGAGAACTGCGAAAATTAGGAAAATATAGTTTCCTAATGCCGTTTTTTGTGTTTCTTCTCATGCTGTCCTCCTTATCATTCCCCATTCTTCATCAGTGAACCCCAGCACCTTGTCGATCTGCAGAAGCTCGTACATGATGAAGCTTTCCGGTCTCCTCCGTCTGGTCTGTGTGAGTGTCGGTCCGCTTATGCCTGTGAGCTTTGCCAGCTCTGAGAAGCTGTGAATTCCGTTTCGCTCCATGGCCAGACGAATTACCGGCCATATCATGCTTTTTCCCTTCATGCCATCAGCTCCTCGATTGGTACGCCGAAATAATCTGCAAGTTTTTTCAATTTGTCGATTTTCGGCGTGTATTTCCCTGATTTCCAGCTTGATAGAGTCGCCTGTGAG
>JAFUCO010000072.1 GCA_017459635.1 Blautia sp.
GAATACATCTCAAGCATCCTCCCTTCATTTGAGCAGATCGTAAACAGCTGCTCATACATCGGCATAAATTCCGGATGCCTTTCCGTCAAATATAAAATATCCTCAGGATCATCGGAAGATAAGAATAACAGCCAGGCATCCAGGTCAGACAAACCCTCCTGTTTTTTATTTTTGACCGAATTAAGAAAGTTGTCAAGAGGGATGAAGATAAAATACTGAAGAAACTCCAGATTTATATCCGGATACGTTTTCTGAGCAGATCTGAATATGTATTCTGTTCACATCATAATTCTTTGAGATGGATTCCCGAACCTGCTCCTTTGTGCGCAGTATGGGATAGTATTTTTTCAGATTTGTCATAACAGATACCTTCCTTAGAAATGTTTTTTAAAGATAAGAAATTAGATTTTCAGAATAGATGAAGATTTCTGTTCCGGAATTTGCTTTCATCTGTTGTTATTATACTCCATGGCCCAAAACCTTACAACAAAAATCGTTCGACTTATTTCGACAACTATAAGCAGGGGATAATTCTCTTTCTTGTTATTTTTGAATTCAGTCGGGATCTGTGGAAGTGTGCCAATGTCAGGGATTTGACAATCCGGACGTATGGCATAGTATACTTTTTTAGTAATCCGGACGACGAGGGGAAGCCACGATAGTGCTGTACGGAAGACGGTGCCTGCTTATCCGTCGAGCCAGAGCACAACTGAGACTAAAACGTATCGGAAGAGTCTTCCCGCCTAAATCTCAGTAGGGCTATGTCTCGTCGGAGCAGGCACAACGCTCCCGTACAGCACTATCGTGGCTCCCTCTCGTCTGTTTACTGGCTGTTGAAAACACGGTAATAATCGTTAAGTTATGATTAATACCTATTATTTACATAGCGACTGTTAGTTGACAGGCAGAGTCCTGGGGCGGATTCCCTGACTTATGATAATACGAATGGTAAACTTATCGTTCACAGCAATATTAGGAAAAAGCCACTGCTTATCGCCTGATATTGTAACTTTCGACTGCCATAAACAGCATCCAGTCCCCACTAATACCGCAGCCCGGCGGCAGCAAAAACAAGCCGCCACCTCACGCAAAGGATTTTTCGCCCTGCCCCGCCCTCACATCAGCGGCGCTATAAACTGCATCAGGCTCCCTGCAGCCTTATAGAAAAACTTCTCATTCTTTATGCTCTCAGGTGTCACCTCGCGGCACTTGACCAGCGTCTCCTGAAAATCGCGCTCGATATCAGGTATGCACGCTGTCCTGTACATATAAGCCGCGCACTCAAAATGATGATACAGGCTCCTGTAGTCCAGATTGATAGTCCCCACCACAGCTTTCTTATCATCGCTCGTAAACACCTTTGCGTGCACAAAGCCGGGTGTATACTCGTAAATCTTCACGCCGGCCTCCACCAGCCGCTTATAATGAGATTTTGCCAGCGCAAACGCCAGCTTTTTATCAGGTATTCCCGGCAGGATCAGCTTAACATCGACCCCGCGCTGCGCAGCATACTTAAGAGCGGTTTCCAACTCTCCGTCCAGAATAAGATACGGGGTCATGATATGCACATAATCCACTGCCCTGTTAAGGATGTCCATGTACACCGCCTCACCGACCTTATCGTTGTCAAGCGGGCAGTCTCCGTAAGGAATGACATACCCCGAAGGGACCCCCGGCAGATCGGAAGGTACAGCAAGCCACGGCTCGAACACCGCTTCCTTCTCGGTAATGTTCCACATCTGTAAAAACATCAGCGTAAAGCTCGAGGCTGCATCCCCCTTCAGCATCAGCCCGACGTCCTTCCAGTGGCCAAACCGCTCTATCCTGTTGATATACTCATCCGCAAGATTGACGCCTCCTGTAAAAGCCACCTTGCCGTCTATCACCAGAATCTTCCTGTGATCGCGGTAATTGTAATGCGAAGAAACGACCGGCCTGATCGGAGAAAAGGCCTTCGCCTGAATACCATGCTCCTGCAGCAGCCTGCAGTAATCAGAAGGAAGAGTGGACACTTCAAGCATGCCGTCGTACATCACCCTCACATCCACGCCGTTCTTCGCCTTCTCCTCAAGGATCTTCAGGATGCTGCCCCACATATATCCCTCATCAATGATGAAGAACTCCATGAAGATGAACTTCTCGGCCTTCTCAAGCTCCGGCAGAAGTGCTTCAAACATATCCTCACCCAGGGGGAAATACGTCGCCTCGGTCCTGTCATACACCGGGAAGCATCCGCTCCTGTTCAGGTATTTTACCAGATCGTCCGTGCCCGAAGTATCCGCCTCAAGCGTTTCCCGCACGCCTGCAGGCTGTTCCAGCGCATCTTTCGTCATGCTGATAAGCTCGTCCACACGCCTCCTGACCTTCCGGTTGCCGATGTTGGTCTTTGTAAATGCCAGAAAAGCCACGCCGGTAATCGGCACGATGGCGATGATAAACATCCAGGACAATTTGGCCGCCGAATCCATACCACTGTTAAACAGGTAAATGACTCCGCAGATCGTAAATACCGCTATAAAGCCCGAAAAATAAGGAAACAGATCCTCAAGCCACGCATAAAGACTGATCGTGATAAGTATCTGCACAATCAGAAGCAGCACGATCACAAAAAACCTGCTGAAGATCAGCCGCAGCAGACCCTTCTTCCGCGGCTTTGCCAGCCTGTAAACATCGCTCTCTTTTACACTATTATCTTTCATATGTACCCTCTGTATGCAAACCGCGTAAATACCTTTTAACTATCGGTTTCTTCAACCGGTTCATCTGATCCTTCCGGTTCAATGATTACCGGTCTCAGTTTCTTATACCGGTTCATCCGATCCTTCCGGTTCTATGATTACCGGTCTCAAAATGCAGCCGGCTGTCAATCCTGAGGCGGTATTTTAGCGGAAGAAAAGCTGTTCCCTATTGCGCTGTCTATCCGGGCTTCTGTCAGGCTGGCCCACGAATACGCGCTCATGTATTCTCCCCGGTAAGAGTTGATCGCGTTAATGTCTCCGTCCATGAACCGGTACATGTCGCACTCCAGCTTTTCCGGGCGGATCCTGAGCAATCCTCTTGACATTTCCAAAATCTCGCCGGCGTTGCCCCTGCTAAGTGTTTTTCTCAGGCTGCGGATGATCACATCCATATACTTCTGTGCGGCACGGTCATAGGCTTTCTCTTCAAATAAAACGGCAAACAGAAATGCCCTTGTAACATTTCCGCCGCGCCTGTCGATCAGGTAGGCAAGGAGTTCCTTACTCTTTGCCCGCTGAAATGAGACGGTCACTCCGTCTACCAGCAGATCAAATTCTCCAAAGGTTCTGGCTTCTATCCGATGTATGTGCACGGGCTGCCGTCCTGAGAGGGCATAGTCCACTTCCTCTCTCAGGCGCTCCTCATCGATCGGCTTCATCAGATAGCCGGTCACATGCATGGCAAAAGCATCTACCGCATAATCCGAATACCCGGTCAGAAAAATAACGGCTGTATCGGGGCTTGCTTCCTTGACCTTTTGCGCAAGTGTAAGCCCGTCCATCTCTGGCATTCTGATGTCCAGGAGAGCTATATCCACCTCATTATCCATTATAAAATCCAGAGCTCCCGATGCTTCGGTAAAGGCAAAAACTTCAGGGTGCTGCGGCAGCCTTAAGCACGCTTCTTTTACAAGCTCCAGAACCAGTTCTTCATCATCTACACATATCATTCTCATTCGGAATCCTCCACATTTGAAACATCTCTGTCCCAACTGCCGGTATTCTATCAGATGATGTCCATCTAATGTCCATCAAAAGAACGGGTAATGATATTTTTAATCCGGAATCCGAATGATGACCGTCGTTCCTTCACCCTCGCGGCTCTCTATGCTAAGGCTGCCTCTGCACATCTTCTCGATCCGTTCTCTTACATTCCGGATACCAATATGCTGCAGGCCGGCGGTATTCACTTTTTGGGGATCAAATCCTGCGCCGTTATCGCTTATCAATATCTCGTGAAAGTGTGCTGTCCGCCTTGTCTCCAGCCTCACAATACCGTCCTTCCTTGTATATACGCCGTGACGGATAGCATTTTCCACTATCGGCTGGACGGTCAGAGGAGGCAGCAAAAAGTCTGTGTCTTCTATAACGTACTGCATCTGAAAGGAAGAAAAGCGCAGTTTTTCTATCTCTGCATAAGCCTTTGTGTGTTCCAGTTCCTTCTCTACAGGGATGAGGTCGGACTGATCCAGGGTATCGATATTCTGTCTTAAATAAAGGCCGAAGTTTCCTATTGTATCATAGGCCTTCTCCGGATCCTTCCGGCACAGCGCCTGAATTGTCATGAGCGTATTATACAGAAAATGCGGCCGGATCTGTGTCATCATGATCTGGATCCTCTGCTCTGCCTGCAGATCTTTTTCATGGTTCCTCACAAACTGCAGATGCAGCCAGATATAATACAGCATGCTGCTGATCGTGATGGCTTCGGTTGTAAGTGAAACCGGCTGGTCGTAGTACACCAGAGTCTGATCCAGAATGAAGGCGAGGATAAGAAGTACAAGTGGGAATAACAGGATTATAGTCTCCTTTTGTCTTCGCGGGTGAAACGCCTGAACAGTCAGCCTGAACAGATAGATAAACAAAACAGCGCTGATCACAGGGCAGGTAAGATGCAGAGGCACTTCGTGAAAGTGGTTGTTGATGCTGATATAAAATGGCAGGTGTGAAAAAAGTCCTGTCAGATACACTGCGGTATTAACAGCGATCAACCCATGCACTGCCCTGAAGCGGCGCTCGGGCTGTATGAGCTTCAGGAACATTGCCAGGATCGCAGGACGCAATATATACCCCAAAACAGCAACTCCGGTCCTCCATGGGCTTTTTTCATCCGGGAGAGACAGGCGATAATCCAGAAAGCCCTGAACGATCAGCCCAAGCACCGTCAGGATGATAATATAAAGCGT
Source organism: Blautia sp. (assembly GCA_017459635.1). Lineage (GTDB taxonomy): Bacteria > Bacillota > Clostridia > Lachnospirales > Lachnospiraceae > Blautia_A. The sequence continues at coordinate 4,925 of JAFUCO010000072.1, forward strand.
GCTTTTCTGCTTCGCGTTCAGGTAGGAATCGATCGTCACCGCAAAGGCCAGTGCCATAAGAAGAGAAAGTGCCGGGAAGAGCGACAGCACCTCTACATAATCCCTTATGGCAGCAATCTTTTCCGGTTTTTCTCCGATGACCGACATCGTGCCATCATTTCCGATATCGGTGTCCCTGGGGGCGCTGTTGCCCCTGACAAGGCCGTCTTTTGCGGTCATGCCTGCCAGCATGTTGTTGAAAACGCCCCCGCCCCGTATGCCAGCTTTATTTCCGGTGACCGTGCCTCCTTTTATGATCAATGTATTGAGGTTTAAAATGGCACCTCCGGTTTCCAAAGCTCTGTTTCCCGTGATGCATCCGCCCTCCACGATCAGGGTTCCGCGGTTGATGATGCCGCCTCCGTCCGTCGCCAGGCCGCCTGTAATGCGGCCGCTTCCTCCGCTGCTGTCACGGATGATAAGGCTGCTTTTTTCCGGTATTTGAATTACATAAGCTGTGTGCTCCTCCTCAGCTTCTCCCATACCGCGGTCGAGCGTATACCCATTGAGGTCGAGAGTAAGACTTATTCCGTCCTTGATGAAAAGGGTTCTGTCTGAGGGACCTGCTGCTGCGCTTTCTGTAAGGGTTATCACATCCCCGTCTTCAGCCTGGTCTATCTTATTCTGGAGCGCTGCCCAGTCACCCGGCGCTGCCTCCTCCAAAGCATAGGCACGGAAGCGCGGAAAAAAAAGAAATATGAAAATGAATAACCATAAGATAATAGCTGTCTTACGCATAAAGTGTCTCCGGGAGGGTTTTGGGTCGAGAATTAATCTGGTAATGTTATTATAACAATGTGAACCGGCTATTGCAAAAAACATCATTTTATGTAATCGATTATTCGTTATAAGTCATCAAAGAGCAGCCGTCACGCCTCCTAAAATCAATGTGATGAGCTGCTCTTTTTAGTTTCTGATATCATTTTTTGGAAAAACAGTAGGCAAATAGTAGGCAAAAATGGAATTTGGACATTTTGACGAAACCATCAAAACGCCCAAACCCCTTGATCTTAATATATTCTTGAAGTGGAGCATATGGGATTCGAACCCACGGCCTCTACAATGCGAATGTAGCGCGCTCCCAACTGCGCTAATGCCCCGTAAAACCGGCTATTAACAGAATTATCCGCCCTGCCGGTACAGGGCGGAAATTAATGGAAGCAATGGGGCTCGAACCCATGACCTCTCGCGTGTGAGGCGAACGCTCATCCCAGCTGAGCTATGCTTCCATCAGTTGTTATTATAACACAAATTTTCCTGAAATCAACAACTAATTTGAATTTTTCCAATGGGGTGGGGGACCGTCCCCTGTCTGCTTGTCTTTTTTAAGACAGAGAACCGTCCCCTGTCTGTTGTCTCCTGTCTGTTACAGTCTTGCTTTAACAGCTTCTGCAGCTGCTGTTGCTTTCTTCCCGCTGCTTTTTGTGGTCTTTTCGGCATCTGCTTTTTTCACGCTTTTTGCGGCCTTTTCGGCATCTGCTTTCTTCACGCTTTTTTCTGTCTTTTTGGTTACTGCTTTTTTTCCGCTCTTTACGCCTTTTTCGGATACCTTCTCCTTCTTCACCGGCGGCTCTACGGGTGTGCATGTAAACACGCAAACGGAAAGTGCCGGAACCTTGACTTTTATTGAATAATCTCTTTCGTCGCACTCCTTAATTAGGGCTGTCCTGGCGCGCAGGTTGGTGTTTCCGCTTCCGCCGTATGCTGCGTCATCGCTGTTGAAGATCTCCTTGTATTTCCCATAAAACGGAACTCCGACCTGATAGGCTGCGTATGGAACCGCCGCGAAATTGCATATCACAAGAAGAGTCTCCTCAGGTTTATCACTCTTCCGCATAAATGTGATTACAGTCTCATCATATTTCATGAGCTGTATCCACTCGAAGCCCTCATAGTCATCGTCTTTTACGCTGAGTGCGGGATATTCACGATAAAGCCGGTTGAGGTCCCCGATCATCTTTCTGATCTCAGGAGAAGCATCACCGGACAAAGCCGTCATCTTGCAGCCCGGGTGCATATACATATACGCATACGCTTCTCTCACCTGAGCCATTTTCTGAGCCTCGTCTCCCCAGACTTTAGCCAGGAATCCATTCTGGTTTCCTACATCCCTGCTGCCCAGAGTAAGCACATAATGCTCGCTGTAGGCATAGAGCATCGACAGTGTCAGCTGATCATGCCGTCCTGAGCGCATGATGGGGTCGGTCTCAAGATAGCTCAGCAGGTCGCCTGTCCATCCGCCGCTCCACTTATAGTCAAACCCGATGAAATCGTCCTCGACAGAACCTGTCAGGCACGGCCACAGACCGTCCTCATGGGCGATGGTTAAGAACCCAGGGTACTTTTTGTGCATTATAGAATTAAAATGTTTCAGGAATTCTATCGCCTGAAGATTTTCGTTGGTTCCGTAGATATTAGGCGTATATTCACCAGGCTGTTTACCATAATCCAGGTACAGCATGGCATCCACATCATCCAGCCTGAGACCGTCCGCGTGGAACTCTTCTGCCCAGAAGCAGGCATTTGAAAGCAGGTATTCCGTCACCATTGGGCTTCCGTAATTATAAAGCATCGTATCCCACATCGGATGAATCTGGGCTTTAGGGTCGGACGGCTCATAAAGCGGAGTACCGTCAAACAGGGAAAGCCCTGTGGCATATTTAGGGAACTGGGCGGCATTCCAGTCAAGTATCACGCCAATACCGCTTCTGTGAAGCTCATTTATCAGCTTTTTGAGCGCAGCCGCACCGCCGTAGCGCGCCGATACCGCATAAAGCGAGGATGAAGGATACCCGTCCGCGCCGTCCGTCAGATATTCCATCACCGGGTGGAGCTCCACGTGGGTATAATTTTCTTCTTTTATAAAAGCCGCAAGCTTCTCAGGATCATCCCAGTCTGCCAGAGAAACTTCCCCTATGCTGATCGGAACATTGAATGATTCCGCCGAGCCACGTTTTTTTATCCACTCGTCATCTGTAAAAGCGAAACCTTTCGAACCGTTTTTATTCGTCCCCTCGCCATCTGTGAAATCAAAATCCCCCTCATCCGCGACCTTTGACGCATCGCCCTGCGGAACTTCGGAAGCCATGGCATAGGGGTCGGCCTTAAGCTGCAGGATGCCGCCCTTAAGCAGCATCTCATATTTGTAAAGGCTGCCCGATAATACCTCCGGGACAAACAGTTCATAGATTCCTGTCATCGGCATGCGGTGCATCGGAAGACGCCTGCCATCCCAGTTGTTGAAGCCGCCAACAATGCTCACTCTCATGGCATTAGGAGCCCAGACAGCAAAATAAGTCCCTTTTACCCCGCTGATCTCCATAGGATGAGCCCCGAGTTTTTTATAGGAATCATACCACACACCCGCCAGAAAGGCTTTTTCCTCCGCCTCAGTTATCTGGCATGGAAAAGCATAGGCATCAGCGAATGTCTCCGTCCTGTCGCTCCAGTTCACTCTGAAGGTGTATGCCGGAATCTTATGCTCCGGAAGCAGAATGGCAAAATATCCCTGGTCATCCTGTCTGTCCATTTCATACGTCTTCCCGCCCGATATCACCTCGGCCGACAGAGCCTCCGGGAAAAATCCCTGCAGGATGACACCGTCCTTAGTTATCTTCGGCCCCATTACATCCCGAGGGGACTGCTCCTCGGCATAGACTACCGCTTCAATGCGCGGCCAGTTCATGTGATCATACGCTTTTTTAGCCATGTGTGCTTCCTCCCTACATTTTTGTTTATTAGTCGAGCGCCTTAAGTACATGTGTTCTTCCATTTAATAAAGAAACTAAAAAGGTGCAGATAAGTGAAAGTATCGTAACAACCATCCCCATTGTAAAGCCGGGAGGTGAATACCGGAGAATAAGATCATGCGTACCTGATGGGACTCTCGCACATAATAAAGCATCTCCGGCTTTGAAACTATCGAGTGCTTTTCCATCACACAGCACCTTCCAGCCTCCGTCCTGAACTATGGAAAACAGAACATTTCCTTCATTCTCCAGATTTATCGTACCACTTATCTTTGTATTGTCAAAGGATTTTATATCAAATCCATTTTCTGACAGTTCATTGTATATTCCCATCCACCTGTTCTCATCATAACGGAAAAGATTAAGTCCACATAATCCTAAAAATATATCCTCAGATTCAAATGTTATGCTGATCGTTTCTCCCTTTTTATACTGACCAAGGTAAGCCTGCCTGGTAGGTTTACAGTCATATGACCTGGTTCCACGTTCATCTGTCACAAGAATTATTCCTTCTCTGAAATTACTCTCCAGGTATACAGGTCCGTCCTGCATTATCAGATAACTATAATAAAGCCTTACTGGTTTTCCCTCATCCTCCCTGCTGTAAAAGTAACTGCTCCAGTCACTGCTATCCGTCAATGTGCAGTTTTCTGTCTCCATAGAGTCCGGATCTATCAAAGTGAATACATTCGTTTTATATCCACAGACAGCATCAAGAAAAGTGTTCTGATCATCAATGCAGTGTATTTCATTTGTCACTTTAAAGAAAGTAATATCATCTGCTGCCGCAAACCCTAATGGTAGCGCCGTATCATTCTCCCATACTGTGACTACGTTATTTTCTTCAGCAATACTCTTTAAGCCTGGCAAAGAATCATTCAGGTTATGTGCATAATCAAGATAATATCGAATTCCAAATAAAGAGTTTTGAACCGGAGATGTTTCATTGTATAAAGTACTTACATTTTCTGCATACACAGCATTTCCAAGATATTTCAGCAATAAATAGGCTGAGCCATTCATGGTAGAAGAATAATAATCTATTCCATAAAAGTTACCGATCATAGCTGGGTTAAACGTAAACCCGTCTATAGCAGCCATACGATAAAAATCTTTTTCTCCGCTCTTCCACAGACTTCCATATTGCTGCTGTTTCATCATATTATTAGTGTATATCTCTATATTTGATACAGCAAATCCTCCTTCTTCAAGATTTGCAACTCTTACAAAGTTCCTCCCGCTTCCCACGACCTCCAGGATTGTAAACACTGCCAAAAACAAGAGTGCCGGCTTTCTGGACGAGATCACATATCCGTTTTTATGCATATTTCCGCATATAACAGCCGCACCAAGCATTACCACACCCAGAATAAAGAGGATAATATCTGTCCTGTCCGGACCATCCGCTGCCGGTTTTAAGCTTACAAACATAAATACCGCTGTTCCACATGTCAGGCAAATTATTCCTCCCCAAACAGGTATTCCTTCCCATCTGGACAAGTCTTCAGCACCAAGAGTAACCAGCAGGAGCGTAAACAGAAAAACCCACCTTCCCGGCAGCTGATTTGGGAAATGAAAGCCATGCCATATATAATCAAAAAGACTAAAGTTCGTTGACAGCATGAGCAATATCAGAAAAACAGCATTCATTGCCTTTTTCTTAATGGGGATGCTTTTGTTAAAAAAGTAAAGAGGTATTAATATTAAAACAAACAGGCCCGAAAAAATATTAGCACCGTTATATCCCAGAAAAAGCTTTTTGCCCGGCATTAGCATAGACAACCAGTATGAGAATGAACTGTACAGATATGCTCTTAATGGCTGAGCATTTGTAACCCCATTTGTCTGATTTATTGCAATCCATACAGGAATGGTCACAACCGCAGTACTTCCTCCTGCCAAAGCGGAATAAACAATAAAGCGTATCCAGGATGCACCATATTTTTCTCTTCCTCTGAACTTCTTCTGTCGGTACTCATTCTTTTCTATAATTTTCATCTCGATCAGATCAAAACTGCTGAACAGGAAATACAAGAAGCAAAAGATACATATTGAAAATCCAATATAGAAATTTGAAAATATGCAAAGTACCAACATAAAAAAGTAGAACCAGTGTTTTTCCTCATATATCAGTGCATCCAGACCGATCAGAACAAGCGGCAAAAGAACAAGCGCGTCAGTCCACATAGGCTGAGTCATATAAGCAAGTGCGTATCCGCAAAGGCTATAAGCGACTGCTCCTCCCATAAGTACCGGACTGCCGGAGGCTGTGTGTCTTCTCAGATAAGACAGGCATGCTATTGCACTTAATGGAATCTTGAGAATACATATCCAGTTCAAGGCAATGATCATGCATGAAACCGGAAATAAGGATAATATCAGCAGCGAAGGAGCATTGGTATAATATGCAGACTGAGCCCAATTATTAAATCCCAAAACACCTTTAAAAGAAAAAAAATGCTCTGAAAAAGACTGTATCTCTGATTGCTGTACATACATGGGAAAATACTGACCCCAAAGATCCATATTCAAAACCGAATTGCCGCCAAAAGGTGCTACCTCTTTTGTCCTATACATTATTATTCCTGTGAGCAGTGTGACCCCAAAAACAAATAAGTATTGCAGTAGACTATAAAAATTAAACGCTTTTTTACGCTTGAGATTACTCTCCACCATTCTTAGTTTCACCATACCGCCCCCGAGCGATATAAATAGTTGTAAAGTTCCTCTGCAACGACCGGCTCATAAAAGGATGAAGCGCAGTATAATACATATCCGTCACACCCGTTCACGTCTGTCGCCTGCACCTGATCCCTTATGTTTGTGCTGCTGCTCTGCCAGCCGGAATCGCCGCCTATGCTGCTGCCGCCGCGATAGAGGGCCAGCCCGGCATATATCCTGACCCTGTTCCAGCGTTTTGCGAGAAACAGCTCGATCGTCTCCGTAAACTTTTCAGTGCCTCCATCTGATCCGTACTGGTCTGTCCAGTAGATCTGCGGGACAAGATAATCTATATAACCTTCTTCATAAAGCCAGGTATCAATGTCGGCCCCTGCATTCATGCAATTCTCGTAATTTCCGGCCGGGCTGATGCCGAACTTCTTGCCGTACGCATGTACTTTTTCATAGATCCTGCGGACCATCCGGTTGACATTCCCTCGTCTTTCTTCGGGCGAAGAAGTCACTGAATGCGCATGAGAAGGATCGGCCACACTAATATATCCTGATGCGGCATGATAAAAATAGTCATCCAGATGAATACCATCGAATGTCTGGCCGTTATATTCAAATTCCATCAGTTCAGTGACAGCCGTCAGTACCCGGTCGATCGAGGCATCCTCTGCCGGGTCATAGTAGTACGCCTGGCTGACTCTGTAGGGGTTTAACCAGGCATGTACGGAAATGCCAAGCTTGTGCGCTTCCTCCAGAAAGATCCCTGCAGGGTCAAACGGATAGGCTTCTTCAGCTGTCAGAGCCTCATCCCCGCCTATATATCTGGAAGCATGAAAGGTACTGCTCTTCCAGAAAGCATCGTCGAATGCGCGCATATGCAGAAATACCGTGTTGATCTTGTAATCGACCATGTCCGAGAGGAACATAGCGGCGGCATCCCGATAATCACCCTCCCCCGCAAGGACGGAAAGGCCTAGTTTTGAATAATCACCATAGCTGAGCCATACACCGTGAACCTTCTCCTCGGGAGGTTTTATCTGCTGTGTCAGCTCCTCATTCTCTGCAGCGTATATATATACATATGCATCTGCAAATACATATACAGATGCAGAAATCAGCAGAAAAGCTGCCAAAAGTAACGAATATACGGAGAATTGTTTCCTTCTCTTCATTTTATTATCAGTCTCATTTCAATTCTTCTTATTCTTCCTGTGTTGCTGTTTCGCAGGCTTCCTGCTCTGCTGCTTCGCGGGCTTTCTGCTCTCCTGTTTCGGAGGATTCCTGCTTTGCTGCTTCGCGGGCTTTCTGCTCTCCTGTTTCGGGGCCTGCAGGCTCTGCTTCTTCAAAACCTTCTATTCCTGTTTCTTCAAGCAGCCTTCTTACCTCTTCCGCCCTGTCAGCAGCTGTAAACAGCGAAACTCCCATGCGTGAGTTCCCGGCATAGACATTCAAAAAACCGGCATTTCCCAGATCCCGGCGGAAGCATGGAATATTATTATCGCGAAGCAGGGTTTCTATCATTCTTGCTTCAAGATCATCCCTTGCTGTATATATGCAGGCAAACTCCACATCTGCTTCATCATCCCAGGCTTCTGTCTCATCACTGCTCTTTCCGCATATGAAGCCGAGCATTTTCTTCCTCGTGTTTCTGATATACTCCGAATTTCCGTATAACGGCCAGCAATGAATCCTGTCTTTACCGTTGATGCCCTTCATATGCAGACGATATTTCGTGGCCATCTGCCGGAGTCCGGGAAGAAATACCGAAAAGATCTCCTTCGTCCCATAAATGACCATCATCGGCGGAAAACCCGTCCAGTCAAAAGAGAACGGATACTTCAGATATTCATACTCTTTATTTTGAAGGATTTCTGCGATACTTGTGCAGTACTGCACCGATAATACCGCGTCTTCTGATTCAATTTTCCTCATAGCCGCCTGCTGTTCTTCGGACGGAGGCATCTGAACCGCCGGCGATACCAGCAGCACCCTGGCAGGATTCGGCATTCTGTCTTCCGGAGATAATGCGGCATCATGGCTGATCTTCATCAGAAGGTAAAGGCAGGTCGTTCCTCCGCAGGAATTGCCCTGCCAGACTATCTCCTCAGGCTTCCATTTTTTAAGCATCTCACTGTAAACTCCGGCAGCATTTGTCATGATATCCTTAATGTCCGCCTCCGGAGCCAGAGGATAAAGAGGGAACCATACCTCAGTGCCGGTTTTTCTCACCACCTCAGCAAGATACTCAAAGTCATTTCTCCCCGGAACCTTATAATAGCCCCCTCCATAAAAAAGAAGAAGCGCCCTCTCCGGCTTTTTTCCATAAGGCGAAGCGATGACACAAGGCCTGCCGCCTGCAATGACAGTACGATGTTCACACACCGCCTCAAGAAAATCATCCGGAATCTGATAACACCGGTGCTCCCTGTATTCCTCCAGCACCTGCGAAAGGTTCTCCGGATCCTTATCGGTTTTCTCCGAAACTTTTAAAACTTTAAGAGCCGTCTCTATTATCCTGCTGCCGATCTCAGGCTTTCTCATACAGGTTCACCTCCCGATTCCGTCTTATCACACCAATATAAACAAGTTCTGCCTTACTTTCTTATCAGACACTTTTCTCCCTCAAAAGCAAATCCATATTTCAGTATCCGGTCTTCCGGTATTCCTCTCTGGAGCAGGTCTGCAGCATATTTCTTCTCCTCGATCTGCTTCAGTGCATTTTCTGCTGTATCCTCCAGACTGCTTTCCCCGTCTTCCTTGTCATAGACTTTGAATTCCATGATCACGGCAGGATTTGATATATCCTTCGGTTCCATGACAACATCATATCGTCCCAGTCCGGATTCTCTGTTTGATTTTACCATGTACTGTTTCGACTTATCCACCAGAAGCCCAAGTACAAAACCATGATAAAACCTTTCGGGTTCTCTCTGATCGGACGGTTTTTTCCCGGCATCGAAATAGCTGAAGGTTTGCAGTGCCACCCTGTTTATATAATGATTCATGCTTCGCACATCTCCACAAAACATGGCATTAACAAACTCATTGAATTCGCTGGTTCCGTCAAACCAGTCTTTGATCATTCTGTAAAACATGCGCTGTACTTCAAAATTAGTCAGTTTCAGCCTGTAAACCGGCATATCCTCTGACGTTTCCTGCAGAATACTATCTACTTTCAAATAACCTGATGCCAACAGCAGACTCCATATAACCGTCCTGTTTTTTAAAAGCCGGCTGAATATGACCTGCTCATCAATCTCGGCCTCGATGTATTCTCCTCGAAGGAGCTTTTCAAATTCTGTTTTGACTCCTTTATCACCTTCCCGGATCAGCTTTCCAACAAGTCCGTTCTCACTTGTATTTGCCCAGTACGTATCCAGAGATTTTTTATCAAGATACATAGTAACTGACCAGGGATTGTAAATATCTTTTTCGCTGCCAAAAGTGAAACCGTCATACCAGAACCTGACTTTTTCCCGTTCTTCTTTCGGAATTCCCTGACTGTCCATAGCGTCGAATACTTCTTTTTCAGTAAATCCGAATGATGATTCATACTCCCTGGATGTGGTTGTGATTACATTCAGATTATTCAGGTCAGAAAAAACCGATTCTTTGCTGACCCTGGTAATTCCAGTCATTAATCCGCGTTCCAGATAAGGATTTGTCTTAAAAGTATTGTTAAACAAGGCGCGGATATAAGCTGTCAGTTCATCCCAGAAGCCATGCAGGTAAGCTTCCTGCATAGGGGTGTCATATTCGTCAAGCAGCAGGATAACTTTCCGGCCATAATAACGGTGCAGCCATTCACATAGTCTGTTCAAAGACAGCGCGGCTGATGATTCATCCATGTTTTCTGTTACCTTATTGTATATGTCCTTCTCCTTTTCGGAAAACCTGCTGTCTTTTAACATCCATGCATATTTTTCAAAAAGGCCAGCTATCAGGCTGTTTATTGTTTTTTTTGTATTGGGAAAGTCTGCATGTTTTACTCCCCCGAACGACAGAAATAGAACAGGATATGATCCCTGAAGTATCCGGTATTTTTCCTCTTTCCAGATTTCAAGTCCTTCAAACAGATCACCGCGATCTGCATATTTATTAGAGAAAAAGTATTCCAGCATACTCATATTCAGTGTCTTACCGAAACGTCGAGGCCGTGTGATCAAAGTTACAGAGTCACCGGATTCCCACCACTCCCGGATAAAGCCTGTTTTATCAACATAAAAATACCGGTTTTCTCTCAGTTTTGCAAAATCCTGCTCCCCGATTGCTACTGTCTTTTTCAACCAACACCTCCCCCTTCCGTTTCTCCACGCAAAATGCACTCGTATACCGACGTTTTTACCTGGTATTACTATAGCAAAGTTTAGCATATCAGAACGTAAGTCTCAAGAAGAGAATTCATGAGACAGGAGACGGTTCTCTGTCTTATTTTTCACACATGAGACAGGGGACCATGCCCATGTCTCACCTATCTTACTCGCATTTAGCTATGGCAATCTGTCTGATCTTCTGTTATAATTCTATATCATGAACACATCTGCAAAACCAATCCCCTCATCCTAATAATGGCTTTAAGGGGAGTAATATCAGGAGGATATTATTATGGAAAAGACGATCGATGTAACCGCCCTTGGGGAGCTTCTTATTGATTTTACCGAGAATGGTACCAGCGGCCAGGGCAATCCGCTTCTTGAGGCCAATCCGGGCGGTGCTCCCTGCAACGTACTTGCCATGCTTCAGCAGCTTGGCAAAAAAACAGCGTTTATCGGCAAAGTCGGCGATGATATGTTTGGAAAACAGCTTACCGATGCAGTCAAGGAGGTTGGAATTGATATCCGCAACCTTGTAGTTGATCCTGAGGTTCACACTACTCTAGCGTTTGTACACACCTATCCGGACGGTGACAGAGATTTTTCATTCTACCGCAATCCAGGTGCAGATATGATGCTGAAAAAGGACGAAGTACAGGAGGATCTCATCCGCGCATCCCGTATCTTCCACTTTGGCACCCTCTCCTCCACGCACGATCTGGTCCGCGAGGCGACAAGGCACGCTATTGATGTGGCAAAAGAGGCCGGATGCATCATCAGCTTTGATCCGAATCTCCGTCCTCCTCTCTGGAAGGACCTTGAGGATGCCCGAGTCGAAATCGAATATGGAATGTCAAAATGCGATATCCTGAAGATTTCTGACAATGAAGTTGAGTTTATGTGCGGCACAACAGACTATGACGAAGGCGCCCGCATGCTGAAGGAAAAATTCAACATCCCGCTTATAATGATAACCCTTGGAAAAGATGGCAGCCGTGCATATTATAAAGATATCCGCGCCGTAGGAAAACCGTTCATCTCCGACAAAACAATAGAGACCACCGGCGCCGGAGATACCTTCTGCGGCAGCTCCCTCAATTATATCCTCGAAAACGGACTTACAGATCTCACGGCTGAAAAGCTGGAAGAAATGCTGACCTTCGCAAACGCCGCAGCCTCCCTCGTAACCACAAGAAAAGGTGCGCTGAGAGTAATGCCGGCCAAAGAAGAAGTACTGACATACATGAAATAAGACAATGGGGATGTGAAAAAAGGCTTTTTCTCCACCCCGTACCCCTCTTCTTTTTCTATTGCAGCATTTTCTCCATACGGAGAAGGAACGGCAACCGAAACTAAAACCGTGGGGAGGGAACACTCTCAGAGTTGCGAAGCCCGACGTTCCCTCCCCACACCCCTCCTTCCCCGGGCACACCTTTTTCAACGATACAACCGTATATTTTTGAATGTAATAAACGATTCCAGTGCAAAAAATCATTCCGCTGAACGATCTTTTTGTCCCATATCGCACCACAACATTTGGTTACAGCACACCACCTTTAGCCCAAATGTTATAGTGCAAACTGGAACAAAATCCTTGTTCATCGAAATGCGTTTTTTGCACTGGAATCATATACTTAAAGAAAGACGGTTCTCTGTCTTGCTTTGAAAGCAAGACAGAGAACCGTCCCCTGTCTTATTTAATTACTCTGACTCTTGATACTCCGTCGAGGCTGCTGAGTGCGTCCAGGGCTTCTCGGGAGGCGGCGCTTTCGAGGTCTATCAGGGTATAGGCGTACTCGCCTTTACTCTTGTTGGTCATGTCGGCTATGTTTACGCCTTCGGAGCCGAGCACGTGGGTCAGCTGGCCCAGCATGTTCGGGATGTTCTTGTGTGTTATGGCTATACGGCCTACGGTCACGCAGGTTCCCATGCTGCAGTTCGGGAAGTTTACAGAGTTTGTGATGTTTCCGTTCTCAAGGAAGTCCCTGAGTTCCTTGACTGCCATTACTGCGCAGTTTTCTTCGGACTCTTCGGTGGAAGCTCCAAGGTGCGGAGTTACCAGGATGCCTTCGCGGCCTGCAACTATCGGGTTTGCGAAGTCGGTCACGTATTTCTTTACTTTGCCGCTTTCGAGAGCCGCAATCAGGGCTTCTTCGTCTACCAGCACGTCACGGGCAAAGTTAAGAAGAACAACGCCGTCTTTCATCCTTGCGAATGCATCTGCATTGATCATTCCGCGTGTGCTGTCAAGAAGCGGCACATGGATCGTGATATAATCGCACTGTGTGAGGATCTCATCCAGTGTTTTGCTGTGATGGATAGTCCTGGAAAGGTTCCATGCAGCGTCGATGGAGATGTACGGGTCAAATCCGTAAACATCCATTCCAAGTGAAGAAGCTGCGTTTGCAACCATGGAGCCGATAGCGCCAAGGCCGATTATGCCAAGCTTCTTGCCTGCGATCTCACAGCCTGCGAACTGCTTTTTGCTCTTTTCAGCAAGCTTGTCGATATCTTCCTTATCCTTCTGCTGTGCAACCCACTCGATACCGCCCACGATATCACGGGAAGCCAGAAGCATTCCTGCAATAACCAGTTCCTTAACGCCGTTGGCATTAGCGCCCGGAGTGTTGAATACGACGATTCCTTTTTCAGCATAATCCTTTATCGGAATATTGTTAACGCCTGCGCCTGCTCTTGCAATTGCGCACAGTGACTCAGGCACTGCCATGTCATGCATCTTTGCGCTGCGGACAAGTACGGCCTCGGCATTCTCAAGCTCCGTTACCTGACGATACTCTCCCGGAAGCTGATCAAGACCTTTTTCAGAAATAGGATTAAGGCAATAATACTGGAACATCAGGCATTCTCCTCCTCAAATTTTTTCATAAAGGCAACGAGCTTCTCAACTCCGGCCTTAGGCATTGCATTGTAAATGCTGGCGCGCATACCGCCGACGCTGCGGTGTCCTTTAAGGTTAACAAGACCTTCGGCCGCGGCTTCCTTTACAAACTTAGCTTCCATTTCCTTGTCGCCGATGACGAACGGAACGTTCATGATAGAACGGTCTTCCGGTACAACTGTTCCGCGGAAAAGTTTGCTCTGATCGAGGAAATCATAGAGGATCTTTGCCTTCTCTTCGTTGCGTTTCTTCATCTCTTCAAGACCGCCCATGGATTTCAGCCACTTGAATACCTTGCCGCATACATATATGCAGTAAGCGTTCGGTGTATTATAGAGGCTGCCGGCATCTGCGTGAGTCTTGTAGGTAAGCATGGTCGGGGTGCCCGGAAGCACATCCTCGGTGATAAGGTCTTCGCGGATGATGACGATTGCCATGCCTGCAGGTCCGATATTCTTCTGAACGCCGCCGTAGATGATGCCGTATTTGGATACGTCTACCGGCTCGGAAAGGAAGCAGGATGAAACATCCGCTACCAGGAGCTTGCCCTTGGTATTCGGAAGAGTGTGGAACTTGGTCCCGTAAATTGTGTTGTTCTCGCAGATATAAACATAGTCTGCATCCGGGCTTATCGGAAGGTCGCTGCAGTCCGGAATGTAAGAAAATGTCTTGTCCTCGGAAGAAGCGATCTTGTTTGCTTTTCCGTATTTCTGAGCTTCCTGATATGCCTTCTTTGCCCACTGTCCGGTTACGATAAAGTCCGCAACGCGGTTCTTCATAAGGTTCATCGGGATCATCGCAAACTGCGTTGAAGCGCCGCCCTGAAGGAAAAGCACTTTATAATTATCCGGAATGTTCATGAGCTCACGGAGGTCCTTTTCTGTCTCATCAATGATCTCCTGGAAAGCTGCGCTGCGGTGGCTCATCTCCATAACCGACATGCCCGTGCCTTTATAGTCGAGCATTTCATCGGCTACTTCCTGAAGAACCGCCTCCGGCAGTACGGCCGGACCTGCTGAAAAATTGTAAACTCTGCTCATGATTAAAATTCCTCCTTGCCATTGAGACAGCCGCCGATATTTAAAGGCACTGTCTGCTTCCTTTGATGTATGTTGTTAAAAAAGTTACTGCTGTGTGGGTGCTGAAGCCTGCTCAGGTTTTTCAACCTCTGCTATAGCCTGCTTGCGCATCGGGATACGGCAGTTCTTGTTGTTGCCGAACTCAACTATAACATCTTCTTCAGTCATATCAATGATCACCCCGTAAAAGCCGCCGGTGGTAACAACACTGTCGCCGACTTCCATGGAGCTAAGCATTGCCTGTACCTTTTTCTGCTCTTTACGCTGCGGACGTATCATAAGGAAATACATAATTCCAAACAATGCGACCATCCAGATAATGGTAAAGCCCATTCCAAGGCCGCCGGCCGCTGCGTCTGTGCTTGTAGCCAAGATCATAGTCATCTCTGTTCCTCCTGATTAAATCATTTTGCCTGCCGGATGCAGATGAACCGGCAGAAATTAACACCGAATCCTATCTTACACAAAAACTGTTCCTACTTCAAGACCTTTTATTGAATATTTTCCTGCCACATGGTTACTATTCACGGCCGTAAGGAAATATACTCTGCTCTGCCATGCTTGCATGAGCAGAGCAGAGTATATTTCCTTACAGGGTCTGAGCCCTTCATGAGGAATTCAGCCGCGAAGCGGCGGTGAAGCCCGTAAGGGTGAGATTCCGAATGGAGGGCTCAGACCCAGCCGCTTGAGGCTGGGCCGTGAATAGTAACGCCTCCTGCGGCCGGGCCGTGAACAGCATCGCACCCTGCTCATCCGGTTCATACAGGCACGTTAAAAACTGACACAGCTCATGTCAGCTTTCAGCATTTTCATACCCTTCAAGCCGCATTTTCCTGTACTCTGCGAATCTCCCTTCGTCCAGCGCATCCCGTATCTCTTCCATCAGATGATTATAATAATAGAGATTATGCAGCACGCAGAGCCTGAGCCCCAGCATCTCTCCTGCTTTCAGAAGATGCCGTATATACGCCCGGCTGTAATGGCGGCAGGCGGGGCAGGAGCAGCCTTCCTGTATCGGCCGGTCATCCAGCTCGAACTGCGCGTTCTTAAGGTTAAGCCTTCCATTGTTCGTATAAACATGCCCGTGCCTTCCGTTGCGGCTCGGGTATACGCAGTCGAAGAAATCCACTCCTCTGGCGACTCCCTCAATAATATTCGCCGGAGTTCCCACCCCCATCAGGTAGGTCGGGCGGTCCTGGGGCAGGTATGGAACCGTCTCATCCAGGATATGGTACATCTGTTCATGGGTCTCGCCGACCGCGAGCCCGCCGATAGCATATCCGGGAAGGTCAAGCTCCGATATCCTCTTAGCGTGCTCGATCCTGATATCCTCAAAGATCGCCCCCTGGTTTATGCCGAACAGCAGCTGCTCTTTGTTTACCGTATCCGGCAGGCTGTTTAGCCTGTTCATCTCGTCCCGGCATCTGTACAGCCACCTGGTAGTCCTTGCCACGGACTTTTCCACATACTCTCTTTCCGCGACGCTGCTGGGGCATTCGTCAAATGCCATGGCGATTGTGGAGCCAAGATTCGACTGTATCCGCATGCTCTCCTCCGGCCCCATGAATATCCTGCGGCCGTCGATATGGGACTGGAAGGTCACCCCTTCCTCCTTTATCTTACGAAGGCCTGCCAGGGAAAACACCTGAAACCCGCCGGAATCCGTAAGTATCGGCCTGTCCCAGACCATGAATTTATGCAATCCGCCGAGCTTTTTAATCACTTCATCCCCCGGCCGCACATGCAGGTGGTAGGTGTTTGAAAGCTCCACCTGTGTCCCTATCTCCTTCAGGTCCATCGATGAAACAGCGCCTTTGATCGCGCCGCACGTCCCTACATTCATGAATACAGGAGTCTCGATCACACCGTGCACTGTATGAAAACGCCCTCTTTTTGCGCGTCCTTCTGTCCTTATAAGTTCATATTTTGCCATTATGCCTCTCCTCTCCTCACCGAGTATAACCTTATTTTTTTTGATTGTAAAGCGTTCTTAAGTTGCCTTTTTCGTGTCTTTATCGTATAATACCTTCTTAATGATAAGTTTATTGCCATAAAGGAGGCACTTTGCAATATGCAGAATTACACATTGGGGATCGATATCGGCTCTACAACGGTCAAGATAGCAATCCTCGACGTAAATGAAAATCTGGTGTTCGCTGA
This sequence comes from Blautia sp., assembly GCA_017459635.1. Lineage (GTDB taxonomy): Bacteria > Bacillota > Clostridia > Lachnospirales > Lachnospiraceae > Blautia_A. Next base: position 21,837 of record JAFUCO010000072.1, read on the forward strand.
TTATGAGCGTCACTATGCCAATATTCAGGAGACCCTTGCCGATCTTCTGTCAAAAGCGTGCGATTCGATAGGTGACCGCCCTGTTTCGCCCGTGATCACCGGGTCCGGCGGGCTTACGCTTGCCAACCATCTGGAGGTCCCGTTCGTACAGGAGGTCATCGCTGTCTCAACGGCTCTTCAGAAGATCGCCCCGCAGACGGATGTTGCCATCGAGCTGGGCGGCGAGGATGCCAAGATCATCTATTTTGAAGGCGGCAATATTGAGCAGCGTATGAACGGCATCTGCGCAGGCGGAACCGGGTCGTTCATCGACCAGATGGCTTCGCTCCTGCAGACCGATGCCTCGGGCCTCAATGAATACGCCAAAAATTACAACGCGCTTTACCCGATAGCCGCCAGGTGCGGTGTTTTCGCAAAAACGGATATTCAGCCGCTCATCAATGACGGCGCGACCAAGGAGGATCTTGCCGCTTCAATTTTCCAGGCTGTTGTCAATCAGACTATCTCAGGCCTGGCCTGCGGCAAGCCTATACGCGGACATGTGGCTTTCCTCGGCGGCCCGCTCCATTTCCTTCCTGAGCTCAAGCAGGCTTTCATCCGCACGCTTAAGCTTGATGACGAGCACGCAATAAGCCCGGAGAATTCGCATCTGTTCGCAGCGATGGGCTCCGCGATGAACGCGAAGGAAGAAGTGTCATTTTTGCTTTCCGCCATGCGTGACCGCCTGAAGAACTCGATCAAGCTTGATTTTGAAGTTGCCCGTATGGAGCCCCTGTTCTCATCTGAGGAGGACCTGAATGCCTTCCGTGAGCGCCAGGCCGCCTACAAGGTGGAGACAGCGGACCTTGCTTCCTACAAAGGCAACTGCTTCCTCGGTATCGACGCCGGCTCCACAACCACAAAGACCGCCCTCGTATCCGATGAAGGAAAGCTGCTGTATTCTTTTTACAGCAACAATAACGGAAATCCCCTTAAGACGACCATAAGGTCCATCCAGGAGATCTACGAGAAGCTGCCCGCCGACGCGCACATCGCATGGTCCTGCTCGACCGGATATGGCGAGGCGCTCATAAAAGCCGCCCTTATCCTTGACGAGGGTGAAGTTGAGACTGTCTCGCATTATTATGCCGCGGCATTCTTCGACCCGGAGGTGGACTGCATCCTGGACATCGGCGGCCAGGACATGAAATGCATCAAGATCAAGAACCAGACCGTCGACAGCGTGCAGCTGAACGAGGCCTGCTCCTCCGGCTGCGGTTCCTTTATTGAAACCTTTGCAAAATCGCTCAACTATTCTGTACAGGATTTCGCAAAAGAAGCCCTGTTTGCCCGCCATCCGATCGACCTGGGCACCAGATGCACGGTTTTTATGAACTCCAAGGTAAAGCAGGCACAGAAGGAAGGCGCGGAAGTATCCGATATTTCCGCCGGCCTTGCCTACTCCGTCATCAAAAACGCGCTCTACAAGGTCATCAAGGTTTCCGATGCGTCAGAGCTTGGAAAGCATATAGTTGTGCAGGGCGGAACCTTCTACAATGACGCTGTCCTCAGGAGTTTTGAGAGAATAGCGAACTGCGAGGCGATACGTCCGGATATCGCGGGCATTATGGGAGCCTTCGGTGCCGCACTCATCGCCAGGGAGCGTTATGAAGAAGGCAAAAAATCCTCCATGCTTTCCATTGACAGGATAAATTCCCTCGAATATACAACCAAAATGGCCAACTGCCGCGGCTGCACCAACAGCTGCCGGCTCACTATCAACCGCTTTTCCGGCGGCCGCCAGTATATCAGCGGCAACCGCTGCGAGAGAGGCCTTGGCAAAGAAAAGAACAAGGATCATATCCCGAATCTTTTTGAATACAAATACAAGAGGATTTTCGGCTACCGGCCGCTGAGCGGCAATCAGGCAGTCAGGGGCCGCGTGGGTATACCCCGGGTGCTTAACATGTTTGAGAACTATCCGTTCTGGCATACCTTCTTCACGGAGCTTAAGTACGAGGTAGTCCTCTCCCCGACTTCTACCCGCAAGATATATGAACTCGGGATTGAATCCATCCCCAGTGAGTCTGAGTGCTATCCAGCCAAGCTGGCGCACGGGCATATCACCTGGCTCCTCCGGAACGGCATCCGTTTCATCTTCTACCCCTGCATTCCATATGAGAGGGAAGAATTCCCGGATGCGGTAAACCATTACAACTGCCCGATAGTTACTTCCTATGCGGAGAACATCAAGAATAATGTCGATGAACTGAACGATCCGTCGATCGATTTCAGGAATCCGTTCATGGCGTTTACCTCCGAGGAGATACTTACCACGAGGCTTGTCGAAGTATTCCCGGAGCTTCCGGCCGCCGAGGTGCGCGCAGCCGCGCACAAGGCCTGGGAGGAGCTGATGCTCGCGCATTCCGATATTCAGAAGAAAGGCGAGGAGACGCTCAAATACCTGACCGAGACAGGCCGCCGAGGCATCGTGCTTGCCGGAAGGCCCTATCACATTGACCCGGAGATCCATCATGGAATTCCGGATCTGATTAACAGCTATGGCGTGGCAGTGTTTACGGAGGATTCCGTATCCCATCTTGCTCCGGTGGAACGTCCGATCCGTGTCAACGACCAGTGGATGTACCATTCAAGGCTGTATGCTGCCGCGAACTATGTAAAGACAAGGGATGACCTTGACCTTATACAGCTCAACTCCTTCGGCTGCGGCCTTGACGCGGTCACCACCGACCAGGTGTACGAGATACTTGAAGCAAGCGGGAAGATCTACACCTGCCTGAAGATCGATGAAGTCAACAACCTGGGCGCAGCCCGCATCCGTGTGCGTTCGCTGCTCGCCGCCCTCCGCGCCAAGGAGAAGCAGGCCGAAAAACGCGTCATAAAGCCGTCCTCGATGAACCGTGTTCTGTTCACAAAGGAGATGAAGAAGAACTACACCATCCTTTGCCCGCAGATGTCACCTGTTCATTTTTCACTGCTTCAGGCGGCATTTAATACCGGAGGCTACCATCTTGAGGTTCTTCCCAATGACAATAAGAACGCGGTGGATGTCGGACTCAAATATGTGAATAACGATGCATGCTATCCTTCCCTTATCGTCGTTGGCCAGATAATGGATGCCCTGCTTTCGGGCAGATACGACCTGAACAAAGTGGCCGTAATGATGACACAGACAGGCGGCGGATGCCGTGCTTCGAACTACATCGCGTTTATAAGGCGCGCGCTTTCAAAGGCCGGGATGAGCCAGATCCCCGTGATCTCTCTTAATCTCAGCAAGCTGGAGAAAAATCCCGGGTTTAAGCTTACTCTTCCGCTCATCACCAGGGTATGCTACGCCGGAGTGTTCGGCGATATCCTTATGAAGTGCATCTACCGCATGCGTCCCTATGAGCTTAAAAAGGGAAGCGTAAACCGGATGCATGACAGGTGGGAGAAGCGCTGCATCTCTTTCGTCACAGGCAATACCGTGAGTCATGCGAAGTTTAAAAAGATGTGCCGTGAGATGGTTGAGGATTTCGACAATATCCCGATAAGCAATGAAAAAAAGCCAAGAGTAGGAATCGTAGGCGAGATACTGGTTAAGTTCCTGCCCGCCGCAAACAATCATCTTGCCGACCTTCTTGAAGCTGAAGGCGCCGAGCCGGTGGTTCCGGACCTCATCGACTTCCTGAACTACTGCTTCTTCAACCAGAATTTCAAGGCGGATTACCTTGGCTTCAAAAAGTCCGGGGCATCAATTGCCAACTGGGGAATCCGGGCGATAGAATGGCTGCGCGGCCCCGCCAACGAAGCGCTTGCCGCAAGCAGGCACTTTGTGCCCGCTGCTGATATCCGCACCCTGGCCAAAATGGCCTCCCCGATAGTTTCACCCGGCAACCAGACCGGTGAAGGCTGGTTCCTGACAGGTGAAATGATGGAGCTGATCCATGCCGGCGTGCCGAACATAGTGTGCATACAGCCCTTCGGCTGCCTGCCGAACCATATAGTGGGTAAAGGCGTAATAAAAGAGATAAGAAGAACACACCCCGAAGCCAACATAGTGGCAATCGACTACGACCCCGGAGCAAGCGAAGTGAACCAGCTGAACAGGATAAAACTTATGCTGTCAACAGCACATAAGAGAATTTAAGACAGGGGACGGTTCTCTGTCTTATTTAAATAACGGCTGTCAATAACATTGGATAACCTTTGTTGTTGACAGCCGTTATTTTGCACAAATATATAAGATTACTGAGTGTCATCCACTCAACAGGTGTGATAACCTTTTTGTGAAACAGTCTTAGATTCTTTTTAGAGAATTTTCAGTATGTCGTTATACATAATGACCAGCATTAATGCCAATAGTAAGAGGATTCCGGCGAAGTGGATGGTGGCTTCGAGCTGGCGGTTGCCGGGTTTTCTTCTTATGGCTTCTATCAGGAGGAACAGGAGCCGGCCGCCGTCGAGGGCGGGGAGGGGGAGAAGGTTCATTACTCCCAGGTTTGCGGAGAGGAGTACGGCCATGTACAGGAGATTTGACCAGAGCACTGCTGCTCCTTCGTCTTTGCTCTCCTCGTAGGTATCTCCTATCACGTCGACTATGCCGACCGGGCCGCTCATATCTTTTATTCCGAGGCTGCCGGTGAACAGCTCTTTGAGGCTGAGGATCGTTGTCCTGACCTGTGATTTCATCTCCAGAAATCCGTATCCCAGTATCTGCAGGATATTCCCTTTGACATACTTTGCTCCGCAGGAGTACTGGCTCAGGTAGTATTCTGATGCGGCAGGTGTGATCTCGGCTGTATAGGTAAGGCCGTCGCGCTCGTACTCTATCTCTACGGGCTCATCTGACAGCGGATTTTCTTCAATATATTTATTGTAATCCTCTTCTGATGTTATCTTTACGCCGTTAATGCCGGTTATCACGTCTCCTTCCTGTACTCCGGCATCTGCAAGGGGCATTCCTTCCATAAGGCCTGTAACTTCCATGGAGCCGCTTGAACGGTACATGCCAAGCAGGTATCTTACTCCGGTTTCAGGCTGGTACACTATCTCCTTTTTCTGTCCGTCCCTCTTAACCGTCATTCGAACGGTTCCGCCGTCCTGTGGATTCAGGTACCAGTAGACATAGTAATCTCCCCAGAGATCCACGTGATAACCCTGATAGGATGTGATTATGTCGCCTTCCCGCAGGCCTGCCTCCCAGGCGGCGCTGCCCTCGGCAACTTCAGTTATCTGCGGCAGGCTTGAACCGCTTATCGCTACGATTATCACTGCTAGGACAAAAGCGAGTATAAAGTTGAAAACAGGTCCGGCTGCGACTACACTGATGCGTCCCCAGACAGAAGCTGACAGAAAGCTTCCGGGCTGCTCGTCGTCCATATCCTCACCGAGCATCATGCAGGAACCTCCGAATGGCAGCGCTTTTATGGAATATCTGGTCTCTCCACGGACTGTGCTGAAAAGACGCGGCCCCATTCCAAGTGAAAACTCTGTCACGACGATGTGATTCATTTTGGCAAGGAGGAAATGTCCAAACTCATGAAACAGCACTATTGCGCTGAACATGATTATCGCTATCAGTATTTTCAAATTACCACCTGCTTTCGATCCACTGCCTGGTGTCCTCCTCTGTTGCGAGTACAGCTTCCAGATCCGGGTTCTCAATTAATTTGTGCCTGTCCATGCTGCTTCTTATAATCTTATAAATATCGGTAAAGGAAACTTTTCGCGACAGGAACAGCTTTACAGCTGCTTCATTGGCCGCGTTGAACACTGTCGGCATGCTGCCGCCGGTTCTTGCTGCTTCTATAGCCATCGGAAGGCCAAGGAATGTTTCCATATCCGGTTCTTCAAAGGTTATCTCCCTGAGGCGCCTGAAGTCAAGGCGGTCTCCTCCAAGAGGCCTCCTCTCCGGATAAAACAGCGCATACTGTATAGGAAGATGCATATCCGGGGTTCCAAGCTGGGCTATAACTGCCCCGTCCCTGAATTCCACCATGGAATGGATAATGCTTTTCGGCTGCACTACCACCTGTATATCGGACAGATCCACACCGAAGAGCCAGTGTGCTTCCATGACCTCCAGGCCTTTGTTTACCAGTGTAGCAGAATCTACCGTGATCTTCTGCCCCATCACCCAGTTCGGATGCTTAAGTGTGTCCTCGACCGTCACATTCTGAAGGTCGCTGTATTTTCTGCCGCGGAAAGGCCCGCCTGAGGCGGTGATCAGAAGCTTTGCTATCTCTTTCTTCTGTTCGCCGTGCAGGACCTGGAATATCGCGCTGTGCTCGCTGTCCACCGGGAGTATCTGCACATGCTTTTCCTCTGCGAGAGGCATGATCAGGTGCCCGGCTGTCACCAGGGTCTCCTTGTTTGCCAGGGCTATATCCTTCCCGGCCTTGATGGCCTCTATGGTGGGCCTTATCCCTATCATGCCAACTATGGCTGTCACAAGCATGTCGGTACCGCTCATTGTCGCCACCTCGATAAGCCCCTCCATGCCGGATGCGACACGGACATTTGTGTCTGCTATCCTGGCCCTGAGATCCGCTGCATCCGCCTCATCCTGAACGGACACAAGCTCCGGGTTGAATTCACGTATCTGCTTTTCCAAAAGGTCTATATTACGTCCGGCTCCAAGCCCTTTTACGCATAGATCCGGATTATTTCTTACAATATCAAGTGTCTGGGTCCCGATTGATCCCGTAGAACCCAGTATGGCAATATTCTTCATATTTACTCCATTTTGTGCTGTTATTCACGGACAGTCCACAGCTGTGATGCAGCCGGACAGTAATCAGCGGCAATTAAATTCGTATCAGCAGTTTTGCCAGGTAATATATAATCGGCGCGGTAAATATCACGCTGTCGAAGCGGTCCAGTATTCCGCCGTGTCCGGGGATAAGTGAGCCGTAATCCTTGATGCCGCGGTTGCGCTTTATCGCCGAAGCCGCAAGGTCTCCCACCATTGATATCAATGCTCCGCATGCGCATATAATTGCGTATTCTGCCGGCTTTCCTTTTGTAGCCAGTCCGAAGATGAAGGCAAAAAGAGCCGCTCCCACAACTCCGCCGACTGCTCCCTCAACCGACTTTTTGGGACTGAGGACGGGAGCCATCTTATGTTTGCCGAACAGCATTCCCACGCAATACGCGCTGGTGTCACATCCCCAGGAGCAGAAGAATATCAGCCATACGATAAACTTCCCATCGGGAAGGCATCTTGTCAGATAGATATAAGAGATCATGACAGCCACATACATGAAGCCGAAATATGCAGCCATAACCTGCTCCGCCTTATAGCGCGGGTATGAGAATACATAGATGCACATGACAGCCATGATAGAGATTACCATCATTGCCGTGCCGTATTTTTCAAAATTCAGCCACATCAGGATATAGTAGGCCAGTGCGCACAGATATCCCGTGATCTCAAGTGATGTAAAGGAATCCTTCCGCACATCCATTGCCCTGTACAGCTCCTGCATCCCGATGAGTGAAACTCCGAGAAGCGTGCACAGCAGCACGATCCCTCCGCAAAGTATAGTGGCAAGGGCGATCACCACAAGAATGATCCCGCTGATCAGTCTTGTCTTAAACATTTTCAAATCCTCCGTAGAACTCTTTTAAAGCCGGCTCAGGCTTTGACTCCTCCATACCTGCGGTCACGGTTATTATAGACCTCAACCGCTTTCAGCAGTTCATTTTTATCGAAATCCGGCCAGGCAGTATCGGTAAAATAGAATTCTGAATATGCAAGCTGCCACAACAGGTAGTTGGAAAGCCTCATTTCTCCGCTTGTACGGATCAGAAGGTCGGGATCCGGTATTCCCACTGTATCAAGATATCCGGAAAACATTTCTTCGTTTATATCATCCGGAGATATTTTGCCGTCCTGCACGTCATGAACTACGTTTTTCATGCCGCGGATGATCTCATCACGGCTTCCGTAATTCAGGGCTATCTGGAAATACAGGCCGTCATATTTTGCAGAATGCTCCTCCAGGACACGTATGCTCTCTCTGATGTCGGGAGCAAAAGCAGAAACATCCCCGATTACTTTGATGCACATGTTGTTGCGGTCGGAGATCTTTATGCAGCGCTTCAGATAATTTCTGAATATCCGCATAAGGCCTTCAACCTCATCCTTTGACCTTCGCCAGTTTTCTGTGGAAAAAGCATACACAGTCAGGTACTTTATCCCAAGCTCCCTGAAATCATCACATATTGATTCAAGATTGCTGCAGCCTTTCATATGACCGTAGATCCTTGGGAGCCCCTTTTTCTTCGCCCATCTGCCGTTTCCGTCCAGTATAATTGCAATATGATTGGGGAATACCATGATCTTCCTCCTCTAAAAACAAAGAACCCTGTTCGCGGGCTCTTTGCTTGTGGCTTCTTATACAGTAAGGATCTCTTTTGACTTGTTATCTACGACCACATCAACTTCCTTGATATATTTGTCGGTAAGCTTCTGGATCTCGTCATTCAGATCTTTTACTTCATCTTCTGAAACGTCCTGTTTTACCAGTTTTTTAAACGTATCATTTGCATCTCGGCGAATGTTTCTTACAGCAACCTTGGCGCCTTCACCTTTCTTCTTTACGTCCTTCACCAGCTGTTTACGGCGTTCCTCGGTAAGCTCCGGAAAGATAAGACGGATGACCTTTCCGTCATTGTTCGGGTTAAGTCCGAGGTCAGAAGCGAGGATGGCTTTCTCGATCTTTTTGATCAGGCTGCCTTCCCATGGCTGTATCTGTATCATGCGCGCCTCCGGAACAGTGATGTTCGCAACCTGCTGGATAGGCGTGGGGCTTCCGTAATAATCAACGGTCAGTTTATCCAGAATGTGGGGGTTTGCCCTTCCCGCGCGGATAGTAGCCAGTTCAGCCTCAAAATTGCTGAGCGTTTTTTTCATTTTGTCTTCGTACTTCTGAACTCTTTCATCCATGATGGTTCTCCTTTCCTCATTAGGCCAGTAGCTTTATGAAACCCCAGATATGTGGGTTTTAATCAACCGTCGCTCTTCTAAAAGACGGTTATAATCAATTGCTTCGGGCTGTTCTGAACGTTGCTGCCGCTCCTCTGAAAAGACAGGTTTATTCCGGCCGGCAAGCGTTTCAAATGAATGGTTTATGCCAGCCGCCACCCGCTACAAGGGCAGTTGTCAGTCGGCCGTCACTCTTGTCCCATGGAAATCACCATGCACCGTGTTGACTATTGAATTCGGCTCGTCAAGGCCAAAGACCAGCATCGGCATATGGTTTTCCATGCATATTATCGAGGAGGTGAGGTCCATGGCGGCAAGCTTTTTGTCCACAACCTCCCGGATTGATATCTCATCGTATTTTACTGCTTCAGGATTTACCTTGGGATCACTGTCATAAATACCGTCGATCGCTTTTGCCACCAGTATGGCATCGGCAGCTATCTCGACAGCCCTCAGGACAGTTGCCGTGTCGGTCGAGAAGTACGGATGCCCGGTTCCTCCAGCGAAAAAAACGACTTTTCCGGCAGCGAAGGCTTCATTTACCTTGTCGATCGAGTAAAGTGTTGTAAAACCTCCGCATGCAAACGGAGTAAAGATTTCCGTGCTGAGTCCTGTGTACCTGCATATGTCTGACACATAGATGCAGTTCATGATCGTCGCAAGCATTCCTATCTGATCCGCCTTGTTGCGGTCAATAGTCTCACTTGTCCTTCCGCGCCAGAAATTTCCGCCGCCGATAACTATTCCAACCTGTAAGCCTTCATCCACGATCGTCCTGATCTGGGATGCAACTCCAAGGACTGTTTCTTCGTCAAAACCTGTCTTCTGCGCTCCGGCGAGCGCTTCTCCACTGAGTTTCAGTAAAACACGTTTCATTTTTATCCTCCTTACCACACACCTGTGATGATTTCGTTGCCGTCATCGTCCACTGTAGTTGAAACGGTAAAGTTGCCGTAATAATGATAACCTGCCCTTCCGGATCCGTTATCTTCTTCATATTCACTGTCAGACGGACTTCCCATTGCGCCAATAAGACTGCCAAGCGACTGTCCGACATAGTTGTCTGCCTGCGCGGCGCCGGGATCAGGCTCTTCATATTCCTCTTCTGAAGCAGGAGCCGTGTAAGTTTCCTCCGTCGTCGGTACAGATGACTGTTCAGTCACGGTCTCTGCTGACTCTGCTGTTGTCGTAACGGCCGTGCTTTCAGTTGTGGTCACAGTCTCTTCCGTTTCAGGCGCTGTTGTCGCTTCCGGTTCTTCTGTTGTGACTGTTGTATCACTCTCGGTTGTACTTGCTGACTCGCTTTCCTCATCAGTATCAAGGTCAGTGTCATCAACATCCAGTCCGTACCAGGCGCGCACTTCCTGAAGTGTGCTGAACTCCCGGTTGCCGCTCTTTGTAATGTAGCGTGCGTAAGGAATTCCAAAATCACCCGATATATCGATGCACAGCCTGAGTTCTTTGATCAGTGGAAACGGAAGGTTGCGGTAATACAGCTCTGATCTGTTGATATCCTCATAGGAAATGCGGATATCATAGCTTGTTGCAGTGCTTCCCTCCAGATCCAGCTGGTTGTTCTCGTAATAGTATACAGCTTCCTCCTGATCCGGCCATTCAAAGCTATGTACCAGCTCTTCGCCCCATTCATCACTTGAACCGTCGTCACGGGCGGCGGCACGTATGAAGATATGCTCAATGGCATCACCGGTCTGGTTGATAATCAGTACACTTGATGAGGAATCCTTTTTCTCACCAATGTAGTTTTCTGTTTCAAATTCATCAGGCTCTTCCAGCTTTTCCATGTCTACAAGAACTCCTGCCGGAGTAGGCGTAACCTCTGCCTGGAGTTCGGGGGACGGCGATGGAGTTACTACAGCTTCTGCAGTGTTCCCGGCCGTATTTTCGCTCTTTTTGCCGCCGCACCCTGCTGTGAAAAGAACCAGGACTGCAAGTCCGGCAAGAGCTGTCTTTTTTATATTCATTCTCTGTCTCCATATTTAAATAGTCGGCTATGACACGTTCTGTTTACACATTTCAAAGTGCGAACAAAACATATTTATATTATTACAGAGTCTTTGACCATTGTCAACCAAACGGATTTTTATTTCATACTCTTTTCATCCTTTGTTTCTGATTAATAAAGATTTTTAACCTTGAAATCCCGCTCGGCTTCCCTTCTCTGATCTTTTTTGGCTATATCCTGACGTTTATCGTAAAGCTTTTTACCACGTGCAAGGCCGACTTCCACTTTTACACGGCTGTTGCTGAAGTATACCTTCAGAGGCACAAGTGTCAGGCCTTTTTCCTGAAGCTTTGAGGAGATACGGTTTATCTCATATTTATGCATTAACAGCTTGCGGATGCGCAGCGGATCTTTATTAAAAATATTGCCTTTTTCATAAGGTGAAATATGCATACCGTAAACAAACAGTTCTCTGTTCTCAACGCGGATAAATGCTTCCTTAATGCTGCACTTTCCCATCCTAAGCGATTTGACCTCCGTTCCTGCCAGGGCTATCCCTGCTTCAAAGGTCTCCTCGATAAAATAATCATGATATGCTTTTTTATTATTTGCGATCAGTTTGATGCCTTCTTTTTTTGCCATATTATTTCCTTTTTCTCTGTATTTGTCTGGAGTCTGCCTCTTGTATGGGAGGCTTCACCATGTTAAGGATATAATGGGTTTCAGTCCGCAGCCCTTAATAATAAAGGGCTGTGAAGGACCAGAGATGCGTTCCCCTGCTCCTTCACAGCCCCATCTTTTACTGCCCGGTCACTTTTTAAAGTGAGCCCGCCGTTTTTGAGGCTTTCAGGGCTCCCGTTAAAAATCATCCATATATTCCGGATATGATCCCAGGACCGTATCTTTCTCAGCCAAAATTCAGGTTAAGAATGATAGTAAGGACAAAGAATAAAACAGCCATTATAGTAGTGGCTTTTTCAAGTCCGCCTTCCATTGAACGCCCTTTATTCTTTCCCCAGTAGGATTCTGCCGCGCCTGCGATAGCGCCGAGACCCTGGGATTTGCCCTCCTGCATAAGTACAACCACTGTAAGTGATATGCAGTCAAGAACAAAAATTATCGTCAGAATGACTCTAAGGACTCCCATTTCTAATACACCTCCTAATCAACTGGAAAATATTCTACCACATGAAGTTTATTATTTCAACAGTTTTATATTCAATTCGGACTTTTGTTAGGTAACCATTGTTACTATTCGTCTCAGCCGTTTGCGGCAGAGATGTTGTCAGCAACTATACTCTCAATTATACCGCCGCCTACAACTACATCACCGTCATACATGACGACTGACTGTCCCTTTGTAATGGCTCTCTGTGGTTTTTCATATTTCACATGAAGCTTCCCGTCAGGAGTGCAGAAGGCTGATGCATCCTGTGCTTCGTGTCGGTATCTTATTTTTGCCTTCACATGCATCGGTTCGTTTAAACTGTCGACGCTTATAAGATTCACATCACCTGCAATAAGCTCTGAGGCAAAAAGATCTTCATTGCTTCCCAGGATCACCTTGTTTGACTCAGTATCGATCCGGCACACATACAGTCTGTTTTTTGCCGGGATGCCAAGTCCTCTTCGCTGCCCGACAGTATAGTGAGTAACACCTTTATGACGCCCTATCACAGTACCGCTGCTGTCGACAAAATCTCCAGGAACATCAGCTTTTCCTGTATATCTTTCTATAAATGAAGCATAATCTCCATCAGGGACAAAACAGATGTCCTGACTGTCATGCTTTCTAGCATTTATGAATCCGTTTTCTTCCGCTTTTTTCCTGACCTCTTCCTTACAAAGCGCTCCAAGCGGAAATTTAATGTGCGCGAGCTGCTCCTGAGTCAGAGTATAAAGCACGTATGACTGATCTTTTGCGGGATCCACGGCTCTTTTAAGAAGATATCTGCCGGTTGTGCTGTCATATTCCACGCGGGCATAATGTCCCGTAACTATATAATCCAGCGAAAGCTCCTTCATCTTCCTGAACAGCTGGTCAAATTTCAGATAGCGGTTGCAGTCGATGCAGGGATTTGGAGTATAACCTTTTTTGTAAGACTCTGCAAAATGATCCATCACGGATTCCCTGAAGCTTTCCGTAAAATTGAGTACATAGTATGGCATGCCTATACGATAAGCGACTGCACGCGCATCCTCCACATCATTTAATGAGCAGCAGGACTTTTCTTTTTCTTCTCCGATATCCTCGTTCTCAAAAAGCTTCATTGTTACGCCGATGCATTCATCACCGGACTCCTTTGTGAGAAGCGCCGCTACAGAACTGTCGACACCTCCGCTCATTGCTATCATTGCTTTTTTCATTTAGAGTATCCTCTTAACATACATTACTGTCGCTGTCAGGCGCATCAGCCTCGGGCAAGTTCATAATATCTTTGCACAAAAAACCGGAAGAACCTTGAGAGTTCTTCCGGCTTCACACAGGGGATGAGAGAATCGAACTCCCACCAAAGGTTTTGGAGACCCCTATCATACCATTTGACCAAGCCCCTATATGCAAAACAGATGCACTTCTACAGCGCATCTGCTTTTATCATACCTTCAAAACTGCACACATGCAACA
>JAFUCO010000001.1 GCA_017459635.1 Blautia sp.
AGGCGAAATAATTATTATTGCCGGCAGCAAAGAAGAAATAATAAAAAAACAGCTGATCGGCTATGATAGTATCTACAGGCGGCCAATAAACAGACGCCAGGGAGCCGCGATATTGCTGTACGGGAGCAGGCTCAACGCTCCCGTACAGCAATATCGCGGCCCCATCTCGTCGTCCGGATTTCCCATAAAAGTTTTCGATGCCACGCTTCCGGTTTTCAAACCTTGCTGCGCACGCCTCCACAAATCCTGAGCTACAATCCCCAAAAATAAGACAGAGAACCGTCCACTGTCTTACAGAGAAGCGTCCCCTCTTACTGCGTTCGGGTATGACAGTCTTTTTTTTTCTGAAGAAAAGTGTATAATATTATACGATACTATGTTTATCAACAGAAGTAAGGAGGGTGCCGCCATGTTAATAAACCGGTTTGCGGGAGCTTTATATAGTTCTCTGGTTTTCGCTGCCTGTGCATCCTTCTTTCTGCTGCCGGGATGCGGGCAGCGGTACACGGCTCTTGAGCCGGGGCGCGACCATGAACCCAGGATAATGGGCGCGACATACATGACCCGCAACAATCCCTTTTTTGAGGTTGTGCATGAAGGTATTTCAAGTGTTGTCGAGGGAAATGGTGATATCCTGATATCGAGGGATCCTTCGCAGAACCAGGAGAAGCAGAATGAACAGATACAGGAGATGATCGACGAAGGGATCGAGGTACTTTTTCTGAATCCGGTGGACTGGAAAACGGTCACACCTGCGCTTGAGGCCTGCCGCGAGGCCGGTGTAGTTGTGATAAATGTGGACACTGCCGTGAAGGAGCAGGAGTACGTTGTCACGCTGATCGAGACGGACAATTATCAGGCAGGGGTACTATGCGCCGAGGATATGATGAGGCGGGTAGAAAAAGCCCGTATCGTTATACTGGACAATCCGATACAGATGTCAATAACCCAGAGGGTGCAGGGCTTCCTTGACACTATCGAAGGTCATGACGGCTATGAGGTGGTTTATCAGAAGAAGAGCGATGGAGAGTTCGAGGTCGGGGCGGCCAACATGACGGAATTCCTGGGGATGGATATCGATTTTGATGTAGTGCTTGGAGGAAATGACCCTGATGCGCTTGGAGCGTTCTCGGCACTTCAGCAGGCCGGATATGAAAAGGACGTTCTGATCTATGGAATAGACGGATCTCCGGATTTTAAGGCGATGATACTGGAGGGCGAGGTTACCGGCAGCAGTGCCCAGAGCCCAGGCACGCTTGGCCGGACCGCTGCGGAAACTGCCTATCAGTATCTGAACGGAGAGGAAATAGAGCCTTATATCAGCATAGCTCCTTTTATGATCAATATCGATAATATAGGGGAGTATAATGTAAATGACTGGGAGTAAACCGGAAAACTTCTGTTTGGGAGGGCTTTAGCAGATGATGGATGATAATACCAGGAAACGCATGCCTTCGGTGCTTCAGATAATGCTCCTGGCCGTAAACACTATAGCCGTATCCGGGATTAGCGGGTTTATCTATATTACAACAATGCTGATACGTTCCCGGTATGAGGCAAGGGCATTCCTTAACACCGTTTCCGCGCTGCCGCATGATCCGAAGAGAAAATTCATGCTGTCGCTTATTCTTATGGCGATACTTGTGCTGTCATTTATAATCCGTGCGGTTTCTTATATGAGGCATGAGCGGCTGGTGCTGTTCACATTGCTGCTTGATGCCGTGGTGAGCGCAGCGGCAATATGGAACCTGGATTTTAATTACAACGGACTTATCCTTCTGGTGTTTGCGGATGTAATAGGTTATGTTAAGGAAGGAAAGACAAGGCTGCTGCTGACTATCCTTGCTATTGTAAGCTATCTTCTTACAAGCTATCAGATAATATCCGTCTATACGCCGCTTTATCATCTGGATGATTTTATACAGTATTATCCTGCCGGGGCAAGGCAGTACGCCTACATAGGGATAACACTGCTGAATTCAATGGGCATCATACTGTTCGTGCTTTACTGCATATATCTGATCAGTGCGCAGCGAAGCCAGATAGACGAAGTAAACCGGCTTAATCACGAACTTCAGAGTGCCAATGAGCAGCTCAAGGAATATGCGGATGTATCAGAAAGCATGGCGAAGACCAGGGAACGGAACCGTCTTGCCAGGGAGATCCATGATACTCTGGGGCATACGCTCACAGGTCTTGCCGCCGGGATTGACGCATGTATTGCCACTATTGACACGTCACCCGAGCTGACACGGAAGCAGCTGTCGATACTTGCGGATGTGAGCAGAGACGGGCTTAAGGAAGTAAGGCGTTCTGTCAGTGAGCTTCAGCCTGATTCGCTTGCGAGGCTCAGCCTGGAGGTTGCCATTCGAAAGATGATCACTGACATGAGCAGCGTTTCCAATGTACAGATTTTCTTTGAGTCGGACATTAAAAACCTCAGATTCGACTCGGACGAGGAAAACGCAATCTACAGAGTGGTTCAGGAGAGCGTGACGAACGCGATACGTCATGGACATGCAAAGAAAATTTGGATAATGATGAACCAGAAAGACGGTGTCCTTGAACTGCGGGTAAAGGACAACGGGATAGGGTGCACGGAAATAGTCAACGGTTTTGGCACAAGACATATGCGCGAACGAATTGAAATGCTTGGAGGAAGCCTGGTTTTTGAGGGGCAGAACGGTTTTACCGTAATAGCCATGATACCTATCAGATGGGGGGAGACGTATGATTAAAGTACTTGTGGCGGATGATCAGGAGCTGATGCGGGAGAGCCTCAGGATAATTCTTGATAGCCGGCCGAACATTGAAGTGACCGGTGTGGCCTCTGACGGGCAGGAGGTTATCCGGAAAGTCAGGGAAAACCAGCCGGATGTGATCCTTATGGACATCCGTATGCCTAAGATGGACGGGGTCAGCTGCACAAGGATCATAAAGGAAAACTATCCTGCAATACGGATAATAATCCTGACGACCTTTGATGATGATGAGTATGTTTATAACGGGCTGAAATACGGTGCGAGCGGATATCTGCTCAAGGGTGTTTCCGTCGAAGAGCTGGAAAACGCTATCGAGACGGTATACAGCGGAAGGGCGATGATCAACCCGGATATCGCCGAAAAGGTACTGAGGCTGTTTTCTCAGATGGCCCGGTCGGACTACACCATTGAAGTGGATGAAAGAAATGCGCGGGAACTTACACAGGCGGAGTGGAGGGTCGTGGCACAGATAGAGCGCGGCGCTTCCAATAAAGAAATAGCCGAGCGGCTGAACCTTTCGGAGGGGACGGTCCGCAATTATCTGAGTTCTGCCCTTAACAAGCTGCAGCTGCGCGACAGAACACAGCTTGCCATCTGGGCGGTGCAGACCAACGCAGCCCGGCATATACCGGAAGAGGAGGGCTGATGAAGGCTTTTAGAACCCGTAAAAGTAATATGATCACCGGAGTGCTTCTGTGCCTGATACTGTTTGCGGCGGGGGCTTCAGCCAGGGCGGTACAGGCAGAGGGAAAAGATACCGTGCTTGAAGTCGGACTTTTTGCAGGCAGCAACTGGGATGTGGCAAATGCTAACAGCTTTGTGATAATAGATAAGGCCATCGCCCGGTTCGAGGAGGATCATCCGGGCGTAAAAGTCCATTATTACAGCGGGATACGAAAAGAGGATTATTCGGAGTGGCTTTCGCGCAAGCTCCTTTCCGGTGACGAACCTGACCTGTTTGTGGTTCTCGACAGCGATTTCAACCTTTTCTGCTCTCTGGGAATACTGCAGGATCTTGAAGAGCTGATCCAGAAGGATGATTCCTTTGAGAGAGAACAGTATTTTTCGACGGCTCTGAAAAGCGGGGAGTATCACGGGGTACAGTATGCTCTTCCGTATGAGACAGTCCCGGTGCTGATGTTCGTCAACAAGACCCTGCTCGACCGGGAAGGAATAGAGATGCCGGGAGAGGACTGGACCTGGGATGACCTGTATGATATCTGCAGCCGGGTGTCCCGCGATACCGACGGAGATCAGAAGCTTGATCAGTACGGGGTATGCAATTATGGCTGGAAGGATGCGTGCTATGCCAACGGCGCGGCTCTTTTTGCAGAGAACGGGTCAGCGGCTTATCTGACAAACCCGGAGGTGAGCGAAGCGCTGCGTTTTCTGCGAAGGCTTGAGGGGCTTTCACAGGGCGATCTGGTGACGCAGGAGGATTACAACCATGGAAACGTGGCCTTTATGCCGCTGAATTTCGCGGAGTACCGTACATATAAAACCTACCCCTATAAGATCAAGAAGTATGACAATTTTGAATGGGACTGCCTTACGATGCCGGCCGGGTACAGCGGCGGAAACATTTCCAGAATAGACTCGCTGGTCATCGGAATAAGCCGCTTCAGCAAAGAAAAGAACCTTGCATGGGAGTTCCTGAAGCTGCTGACCTATGATCAGGATATTCAGACTGATATTTTCAGATATTCCCAGGGCGCTTCCGTTTTAAGGCCTGTGACACAGTCGGAAGAGATGGAAATGATACTCCTTCAGGATATGGAAAAGGGTGACACCGTAATAAGCGGCGAGCTGCTGGGGACGGTTATAGAAAACGGACATACTGAATCCCACTTCGGACAATACATACAGGCGATGTCAATGGCTGACAGCAGGATAACAGAAATAATCGAAGGAAATAACCTTATAGATACAGAGCTGAAGATCCTTCAGAGGGAGATAGATAGTATACTTGGATCGTGAGTACAGTAACAGGCTCTGCTATACCTGCCTTTTTTTGCGACTTGAGTTTGCCTCTTGATTTTCGCCTGCGAATAATTTATGATTATGGGACAAAAGGAAACGTGCCCTGTAAAAATGATCTGTTGATCATTGCAGGTTAATGCTTTTATAGCCGGGAGGCCTTTTTGTAAATATGAGGAAAAAGTGTTTTTTACTGCTTCAATTAATACTGATAATTCTTTTTTCTTCAGTCCATGTTTCAGGGGCTGAGACAAAACCTGCAAACGATACGGATGCAATTGAGTCCGCAAAAGAAGCATTGTTTGGGGATTTTTCCGGAATATCAGACGGATCTCTGAGCAGCGGAGCTTCCGGGGACGGGAGAGAGAATGCTGAAGAGCAGGGCACTGCTGCTAATGAACAGGGGGCATCTTCTGCTGAACAGGGCTCTGCCAATGATGAAGTAACTGCTGTGCTCCCTGCTGAAGAAAACGAGCCGGACCCTTCTGAAATGGAAGTTCCCGGCGCAGATATCGAAGCAGGCGAAGCTGCAGATGAGGCATCGGAAGGCATCCTGTCAGTCCCTGACCATCCTCTTTCCGTCATGGCTGACAAGATGGTGTTTATCGGGGATTCCAGGACGGTGGATATGATGAACGCTGTAGGCGATGACAGCATCTGGTGCTGCAAGGTCAGCATGGGTTACAACTGGATGGTGACAGAAGGTGTGCCTGCAGTGGACGGCTATATTGACAGCAATACAGCAGTTATCATTCTTCTGGGCGTAAACGATCCGCACAATATTTCCAATTATATAGGCTACACCAACGAGAAGGCTGCCGAGTGGGCGGCCCGCGGGGCAACCACGTACTTTGTGTCCGTAGGCCCGGTGACTGCAGATCCTTATGTGACAAATGCCGAGATAGAGGCATTCAATGCGGCCCTGCAGGCAAACCTTTCGGGTGTGTATTACATCGACATTTACAGCTACCTGATGGCGAACGGCTTTTCCACTATAGACGGAACTCACTATCCGGCGGATGTCTCCATAGCGATCTACAATTATATAATAGACCATCTGGAGGAAAACCGCGTTGGGATATGGGGATAAAAGAGTTTTTTTAAACATCTTTAAAAAACAGAATGGAGGAACTATTTCATGGAAAATGTATTCATCATGGATCACCCGCTTATTCAGCATAAGATCACTATGCTCCGAGATGAGAACACAGGTACGAACGAATTTCGTAAGATCGTTGAGGAAATAGGCGAGCTTATGGCTTATGAAGCACTGCGCGATCTTCCGACCGAGATGGTGGAGGTCACAACTCCGATCGAGAAATGCATGGCTCCCGTGATCTCAGGGAAAAAGCTGGCTATCATTCCGGTCCTGCGTGCCGGGCTTGGCTTTGTCAACAGTATTCTCGCACTGGTTCCTTCAGCAAAGGTAGGTCATATAGGACTGTACCGTGATCCTGAAACTCACGAGCCCCATGACTATTACTGCAAACTGCCTGAGAACATTGATGAGCGTATCGCGATAGTGGTGGATCCGATGCTCGCGACCGGCGGTTCCGCCTGTGCCGCGGTAGACTTCATCAAAAAGAAAGGCGGAAAATCGATCAAGTTCATGTGCCTGATAGCCGCCCCCGAGGGGCTTGAGAGGCTCCACAGGGAGCATCCGGATGTTCAGATATATATCGGATGCCTCGACCGCTGCCTGAATGAAAACGCTTACATCTGCCCCGGCCTCGGCGACGCCGGCGACAGGATATTCGGAACAAAGTAAAGCGAGTAAGACAGGGGACTAAGACAGGGGACGGTTCTCTGTCTTATTTTTATAAGACAGAGAACCGTCCCAATGTCATTTAGTTAGTGTTTTGGATATGGATTTGTATACTTGCCAACAAACAGCTGTAGGGGGAGGACTGACCATATGTACGGAACCGTTCGGCCTATGGCACAGAAAATGCGAGTATAG
>JAFUCO010000073.1 GCA_017459635.1 Blautia sp.
AGTGTAAATTTTCTTACAGGGTCTGAGCCCTTCATGAGGAATCCAGCTGCGAAGCAGCGATGGAGCCCGCAAGGGCGAGATTCCGAATGGAGGGCTCAGATCCAGCCGCGAAGCGGCGATGAAGCCCGCAAGGGCGAGATTCCGAATGGAGGGCTCAGACCCGGCTGCCTGCGGCCGGGCCGTGAATAATAGCAATAGATTCAGGTAATTACAACAGATATCTGTCCCTTATCTCATCCATGCTTTTCTGGTCAAGCAGCATCTCTTTGCGGAAGAACTGATACATCGAACCGTATTTTCGGTCTATTGCCCTGAACATCCTGTTCAGACAGTTTTCATGCACCATATAGTAGAACTCCAGATTCTGTTCCTGTACCCGCGTGTCGCATTTTCTGCTCTCCAGCAGGCGGTACATGTGCTTCATGTCCTCTTCCATGCAGCTGTTGCTGCGCATGAAATCCTCCATAATGGTATATCTCGGGACTCCCAGAATTGCCAGTATGATCGCCGTTGCTACTCCTGTCCTGTCCTTACCGGTGCTGCCATGCCACAGCACAGCTCCTTTATCAGTCTTCCTGATAATATCTGCGAATCTTGCCAGCTGGTTTACTGAATACAGATCCTCCACTATGTTCTCATACATGTCAGAAAGCTGATCCTCTGTCCATGTGTTATCAGGATTCATAGCCTCTTCAATATCTCCGAAAACAGGGCCTTTTTTATCCTCCTCGTCCAGTACGGGGATCCTGTAATACTCAACCCCGGGGATCACTGTATCCGGACGTTCCCTGATTTCCTGCTCTGTTCTCAGATCTATGACCTTTTCAAGGTGATACTCTTCAAGCAGGACTCTCTGGTCCAGCTGAGAAATATGGTAAAGATCACCGCTGCGGATAAGCCGGCCGGGAATAATGTGCCGGCCGTCCATTGTACGAAGTCCCCCTATATCCCGGGTATTGGACAGGCTGATGAGCTGTATCCTGGCCCCGGAAGGCATGCCTGAGGCCATGCCGGGATTCAGCGCCCGAAGCAGCCTGATGCAGTTCTCAGCTTCCCTCACCGGCATCTCGAAACGATATTCCTTGTCCCTCCGGGTAACTATCACCAGTTCATGACTCAGCACAAGCTTCACATCATCCTGACCCGGCTGCTGTTTTCCTACATAAGCCCACAATATATCGTTCACAGGCAGATTATTGACCATCATATGCCTGTTGAAAATCAATTCACCATCTTCAATACGGATCTTTCCAAATCTCATAGATCAGCTCCCACCCGTTTTAACGAACTTCCCTGATGCTTCATGTATCTCCATACATTTTAATATAGCAGCTTTATCATGTAAAGAGTAAATGAAAAAACAGACACTCTGCACATCTTTCCATCGGGTCATAGTACCTTGGGTCCTGCTAGAGCATCTGCCTTTTGCCTGTTTTATTGTATCTGTTGGGAACCTGAACAGATACGGGCAAAAATCCATGCAAATCGCCTTCGGCGATGAGATTTTTGCCTGTTGAATCATGTTCGTACGCCCTCAGCAGCGAGTGCTTCGGGCTGTTCTGAACAGTTACGTTTTATTCAATTTATAGAATCAAAAAGTCAGCCGACGGCCCACTTCTTAATTGTTTTAGTAAAGTCCCTGTCCTCTCCGTGGCATACGACCGTAAGCGCATTAGCCAGGTCCATACCGAGGATTCCCATCAGCGATTTAGCATCAACTGTTACGCGGCCATAGCTAAGATCAATGTCAAAATCACACTTGCCTGCAGCTGTTACAAATTCACGCACATCATCAATTTTGTTCAGTTTAATCTTTTGGAGCATAACATACCGCCTTTCATATTAAAATTCAGTAGGTGCTTCTCCTTCCAACGGGAAACTGCAGTCTTCTTTGTTCAGAAACCATTCTGATCATTTATATCTGCAAACCCGAATTTTTTGTACGCTATATACCGCTGTAAACCATACCTTCCGGAACGGTTACCGTTTCTTTCTTTTTCATTTGTTGCATTATCGTTCATGTGCCCGAAAATGTCAATCCTGTTTTTTGATGCACAAAGCAGCGGTTTTTCCGCTGCTTTGTGCTTTTTCAATATTTTTATTGCATGCAGAAAATGAATATTGGGCAATTTGAAAGGACCTGCGAAAATAATATTTTCTGCCCTGTTGCTAAACCGTGAACGTTTACTGACTTTTTAAATAAATTTTTTTGTAACTGTTCAGTCTCGACCGAGATGAATGTTTTTCATCTGCCCCAAATGTCTTTTCGCCTGTCATGAATGTCTTTTCGCCTGTCATGAATGTTTTTTCTGCCCAGGATGTCTATTCGCCTGTCATGAGTGTTTTTCATCTTCCATGATTGTCTTTTTATTTATCTCCAAAGTCATGTTTCCGCTTTTTTCCATTTTCGATTATCGTAATGGAGGCTGCAGATACTGTTTCTTCGGATGACATGATCACTCTGCCCCCTGTCTTTTCTGCAGTGATCCTGTTTACGATACGTCCGTCAGCTGACGGAATAAGGCAGACTGCTTTGGAACCTTCCTCGGGCTCATAGAATGTCAAGTTTATATCTTTGGAATAATCGTAATCCGGCCTGGTATCCACAGAACCCATTGCAATAAGTGAATTCTCCCTGACAAACAGCGGAAAAGAATAATAGTCATATTTCTCGCGATACCAGGAGCCGCCTTTTTTTGACTCTCCCGAGAGCAGATGCGTCCACCTTCCATCCGGCAGATAGTATTCAGCTATACCATCCTCGCTGAGTACCGGAGCTATCAGCAGAGACTCTCCCAGCATATACTGCCTGTCAAGGTAAGTGCACGCAGGGTCATCCTGGTATTCAAACACCATAGGACGCATGACAGGCGTTCCTTCTTCATGCGCTTCTATCGCTTTGGCATAGATATATGGCATAAGACGGCATTTGAGTTTGGTGAAGAAGGAAACCACGCCGTTTGCCTCCTCATCGAACAGCCACGGCACACGGTAGCTTCCAGATCCATGCAGCCTGCTGTGGGTAGAGAGAAGCCCAAAGGCTGCCCATCTCTTGTACAGATCCGGCGTTGCCGTGCTCTCAAAGCCCGAAATGTCATGGCTCCAGAAGGAAAATCCGCTCATTGCAAAGGACAGGCCTCCGCGCAGCGTTTCCGCCATCGAAGGATAGCTTGCAAAGCAGTCTCCGCCCCAGTGGACCGGGAACTGCTGGCCTCCTGCAGTCGCGCTTCTGGCGAAAAGAACTGCTTCATTCTCGCCCTTTACCTCCTTAAGCAGGCCAAACACCGCTTTATTGTATAAGAAGGTGTAGTAATTATGCATCGCATAGGGATCGCTGCCGTCAAAGTACTGTACATCAACCGGGATCCTCTCACCGAAATCGGTCTTGAAGCAGTCCACTCCGGCATCCAGGACAGTACGCAGCTTGTCAAGGTACCATTTAACGGCGTCCGGATTGGTGAAGTCCACTATGCCCATACCGTTCTGCCAGTTATCCGTCTGCCATACACCGCGGCCGTCAGACCTTTGCAGCAGATAACCGCCTTTCATTCCCTCACGGAAGAACTCCGTCCCCTGGGCGATATACGGATTTATCCAGCAGCATATCTTAAGTCCCTTTTCATGGTACTTTTTGATAGTAGACCTGATATCCGGAAAGCAGTCAGAGTCCCATTCAAAATCGCACCAGTGGAAGGCCTTCATCCAGAAGCAGTCAAAGTGGAACACGCTGAGAGGGATATCCCTTTCAAGCATACCGTCTATAAATGAGCTTGTAGTCTTTTCATCATAATCAGTCGTAAATGAGGTAGAAAGCCAAAGCCCGAAGGACCAGGCCGGCGGAAGTGCCGGTCTTCCTGTGAGGGAGGTATACTCTTTTAAGATCTCTTTATGGGACGGACCATAAAAGAAATAGTATGAAAGCTTCTCCCCGGGAACCGAGAAGCCCACCCTCTCGACCTTCTCGCTTGCGACTTCATAGGATACATTGTCGGACGAATCTACAAACACACCGTATCCTCTGTTTGTCATATAAAAAGGAATGCTCTTATAAGCAATCTGTGACGCAGTGCCTCCGTCCTCATTCCAGGTTTCAATCGACTGGCCGTTCTTTACAAATGCCGAAAAACGTTCTCCAAAGCCATAAACGCACTCTCCCACTGACAGAGAAAGCTCGTTCAGCATGTAGGGCTGATAGTCTTCACACAGGTAATCCTTCACAGCCGACATCGGAACCGGCTTCCTGTCCCAGCGCATAAGGCCGAGTCCGCGGAAGTCACAGGATGTAAGGACTTTACCGTCCGCCTCGAACTGATAGCTGAAGGGATATTTATTTACCCGGACGGTAAGTAGTCCCGTATTCATTACAGCGCCAGTTTCGTCTATTATGACTTCCGGTTCAGTTATAGTCTCATTTTTTTCAAATTCCGGAGCACCGTTCTCATATCCCTCATAGTGCCACGCTGTGACATGCACGGTCCTGTCGCCAAGAGCATGGAATTCCATGGTGATTGCCGGCATATTAAGGGTAGCTCCCCTGTGCGGTATATGAGCACAGGGAGCAACAATGCGCATTCCACCGGGAATATGTGTAATATAATAAGCCTCCATTGCAAAAAGGCCGTTCGTCCTCTCATTCCGGAGCCAGTATCCTTCTGTAAACTTCATTTATTCACCTTTCGAACCGTCCAAAAAGCGCCCAAAATGAGTAGGCTGTTTTCAGACAGTTTCTGCCTTTCTTCAAAAAGCTGATACAGTTACTATGTTATAACATTAATAGTATCATACAATAAAGGTTTATACAACTCAGGAGCTAAAAAAATAAGACAGGGGACGGTTCTCTGTCTTATTTTTCTATCTATGTTTTTCAACTATGCGCTATCGTCTGTGTTTTGGCAATCTGGAAGAATGGCGGAGTTTACTTTAGTGGCAATCCGGACGACGACAGGGAGCCGCGATAGTGCTGTACGGGAGTCGGTGCCTGCTTATCCGCCGAGCCAGCGCCCAACTGAGACTAAGACGCTCAGGAAGAGCCTTCTCGCCTAAGTCTCAGTAGGGCTCTGTCTCGTCGGGCAGGCACAACGCTCCCGTACAGCACTATCGCGGCTCCCTGTCGTCTGTTTTTTGGTGTTTTTTACAAGCACTTTTTGCATACGAGGGGTGCGGACATTTTGGGGTCATATTCATAATCCCGGTAATTCGCTTCGAATC
>JAFUCO010000013.1 GCA_017459635.1 Blautia sp.
ACCACTTGGCTATCTCTCTTAATTACTGTCGGTTCGTTAAAACCGTCACAAAAATGTAAAGAAATCTTCGAGACTCGTATGTGTTTCACTGTTCAGTTGCCAAGGTTCATTTAAGTTGCTGCCGCTTACGACAGCTTGACTAATATAACACATTCAAACTGTCCTGTCAACAACTTTTTTATTTTTTGTTTTAATTTCTTAAAACAAAACGGAGAAGGTGGGATTTGAACCCACGCGCCGCTATTAACGACCTACTCCCTTTCCAGGGGAGCCCCTTCGGCCAGCTTGGGTACTTCTCCTCACAGCCCGACTTACATCACAATATGAAGCTAAGCTTATTTGCATTCACGGCAGACATCCTGCCGTAAGCGGAGAGAGTGGGATTCGAACCCACGCGCCCTTGCGGACAAACGGTTTTCAAGACCGCCTCGTTATGACCACTTCGATATCTCTCCAAAGCGCTTTCATCAAAACGCAAAAAAGATTATAACATCACGATATTGCCTTGTCAACAACCAATTTGTATTTTTTTCAGGTTTTAGTTACCATTGGTTACAATTCACGACCCAGCCGTAAGCGGCTGGGGCCTGCATTCGGAATCTCGCCCTTACGTCCGTGAATAGTAACTATCATTCATAGCCGCACGTCTGAGCAGTTATGTTCGTAAGCCCGATGCAGAGCCATTCATGTTTCTTCATTAAGAAAACAGTCTGCCAGCACCATGTCTGATGCTGTGGTTATCTTGATATTTGTATAGGCTCCCATCACAAGCTTTACCGGGCCGTTTCCGGCACGTTCCACTACCATTGCGTCATCTGTTATGCCTTCCATGCCATCCTTTATGCATTTTTCGTATGATGACATGATAAGATCATAGCGGAAGATCTGCGGTGTCTGTACTATCCAGAGTCTGTCACGCGGGAGTGTTTCTTTTACAGTGCCGTCTTCTCCCGACAGCTTGATCGTATCTTTTGAGGGAACCCCGACAACGCAGGCTCCGGCTTTTTTGACCTCTTCATACCCTCTCTCAATAATGCTTTCCGATATAAGAGGCCTGGCGCTGTCATGTATGAACACGTAGTCCGGAGAAATACACGCTTTCAGGCCTTCATAAACAGAGTCATAGCGTTCCTTTCCTCCCGGGACAATGGCTGAAACCTTTGAGATCCCCATTTTTTCAACATAGTCCCGGCGGCATTTTAGAACGGCATCCTCCGCGCACACGATCACAATGTCATCTATTATACTGCTTTTCTCAAAGCAGAGCAGCGAATAGCAGATCACCGGAATCCCACGCAGGAGCATGTACTGTTTCTCTATATCACTGTGCATGCGGCTTCCCCTGCCGCCCGCCAGAACTATCGCTGTACATTTATTCTTTTCTTTTATCATCTTTCTCCAAGCCTGAGGTTGGGCACTGCATTAAGGTCGAGCCCGTGCCTTGTTCCCTTCAGATATTCATAGTAAGCTGCGCAGCCTATCATCGCCGCATTATCCGTACATAATACAGGTGAAGGTCTGAAAAATGAGTATCCTCTTTCTTTACAGGCATTGTCCATTGCATTCCGAAGAGCCGAGTTTGAGGCAACGCCTCCGGCTATGGCTATCCTGTCCATTTTTAAGTCTTCTGCCGCCTTCATTGTATGGCTTACCAGCACATCTACAACAGATTTCTGGAAGGAAGCCGCCAGATCAGCGCGGTTAACTGCTGTACCTGTCATTCTCGCGTGATTTAAATAGTTGAGTACAGCCGATTTTACGCCGCTGAAGCTGAAATCGTAAGGATTGTCAGAGAGCTTTCCCTGTGGAAAGGTTATTGCTTCCGGATTACCCTCTTTCGAAAACCTGTCGATCTTCGGTCCTCCGGGATATCCGAGCCCTATTGCCCGGGCGACCTTGTCGAAGGCTTCCCCGGCTGCGTCGTCTCTGGTCCTGCCCAGTATCTCAAATCCCCCATAATCCCTTACTATAACAAGATGTGTATGTCCGCCGGAAACTATCAGACAGAGAAACGGAGGCTCCAGGGATGGATTTTCTATATAATTTGCCGACACATGTCCTTCTATATGATGAACACCGACAAGCGGGAGCTTCCGCGCATAAGCGATTGCTTTAGCCTCGGATACCCCCACAAGCAGAGCGCCTACAAGCCCCGGTCCATAGGTCACACCTATCGCGTCAATATCGTCAAGTGTCGTTCCTGAATCCGACAGAGCCTGCTCTATCACCTGGTTGATCTTTTCAATATGCTTTCTGGAAGCTATCTCCGGCACAACTCCGCCATAAAGTGTATGAAGGTCTATCTGCGACGAAATGACATTCGACAGTACTTCCCGTCCGTTCCTGACAACTGCCGCAGCGGTTTCGTCGCAGGAAGTCTCTATGGCAAGTATCATTATATCGTCTTCCGCCGTTTTGGTTTTCTTATTCACTGTATATAAATAATTGCTGCAAAAATCTGCACTGTTCATCTGTCACTCATCCTCAAATTTCAGATCTGTACTTTTGCCGCCCTTACCCGGATACGCGTTTGCAAAGATCCCGCGTACAGATTCCATGTAATCCTCCGGTCTTACCAGAGACGGACTGTAATGAGTAAGCCACATTTCGTTAACACCGGCCCTTGAAGCAAGGAAGGCGGCTTCTGTAAAGGTCATATGCTTATGCTCCTTTGCCTTTTCAAGCATATCATCTTCACCGTACATTCCCTCACATATAAACAGATCAGAGCCGGCGGCATTTTTTATTATAGAATCGACCGGCCGTGTATCCGTAGAATAGGTCACAGATAAACCTTTACGGGGCGGGCCGAGCACCATATCCGGTGTATAAATGCGTCCATCCTCCGCCTGTATGGTCTCACCCTTCTGAAGCGGATTCCAGTACTTAAGCGGAATTTCCTGTGCCCTTGCACGGTCCGCATCGAACCTTCCTCCTCTTAGAATATCCAGCCTGTATCCATAGCAGAGCACATTATGGTTTACACGAAAGGCCGTAATCCTGTACCCTGATATCTCAAACACCTGTTCAGATCCGTTTATCTCTATAAAACGAAGTTCAAACGGAAGCTCCGGGGCGATAACCCTCAGAGCGTTTACCACCCGCTCAAGTCCCTTCGGGCCTATCAGCGTAAGCGGTTCAGTCCTGTCCGCATTTCCCATCGTAAGAAGCAGACCCGGCAGTCCACTGATATGATCCCCGTGGTAATGCGTAAAGCATACCACATCGATCGGCTTGAAGCTCCAGCCTTTTTCCTTGATGGCTATCTGGGTTCCCTCTCCGCAGTCTATCAGAAGGCTGCTGCCATTGTATCTTGTCATCAGTGCTGTCAGCCATCTTCTCGGAAGCGGCATCATCCCTCCGCATCCAAGCAGGCATACTTCCAACATATTCTGTCCTTTCCGTCCTTTTTTTAAAGGCACTCTGTTGTCTATTTCAAAAATCTCTATAGTCAAATACGCAAATGCTGTAATCCATCTTATTATATAACCACAGTCATCAGAACAGCGTTCTCCACAGGTTCGGTATAGTAATCCCTGCGGAGCCCGTCTTCTTTAAATTTCATGCGCTTATAAAGCCTCCTGGCTTCGCTGTTGCTCTCCCGTACCTCAAGATGTACATATTTAATCCCCTGCTCACCTGCAAGCAGCAGCAGGCTCCTTAGCAGGAAGGTCCCGATGCCTTCTTTTCTGCGGCTTTTCTTCACGGCTATGTTTACGATATCCGCTTCATCCAGCACCATAAGAAGTCCGCCGTATCCGATCAGCTCCCCTTTTTCCTCCACAACAAGAAAGAGTGTGTCTTTTCTTATAAGGAAAGTAAAAAACCCCTCCTCCGTCCATGCTTCTGCAGAAAAGGTCTCCCTCTCGATCTTCATAACTTCAGGCAGGTCATCGATCTCCATAATGCGGATTGTCATACCGCATCACCCGGACAGGCTGCGTCCGAAGGGTTCTTTCCTTCTCTTTTCAGTTCTCTCGCTTTCCTTTCACGCTCTGCCTGGGACAGGCGAAGATATTCAGGCCTGTGATCGGCCGCGCTCTCATATTTTCCTTCTATAAAATACTGCCTGCCGAGCCATGCTACAGCCCCGGCCCGCTGCCTGTTAAGATGAGCCGGTGCAAACTCTGCAGGAACACGCATACTTTCCTTTATGGTCTTTTCAAAAACAGGAACCCCGTCACCGAGAAAGATTGTCTTCTCACCGATGTCATTGAGCTTATCGATCAGCTCTCCTATTCCCATAGCCTCCTGGCCTGAAACTGTATTGAGACGTCCTTCATCAAAGCGGTATATCCCTGTATACACCTGTTCTCGTCTTGCATCCATTATCGGGCAGATCAGTCCGGGAGAGCCATACAGATTGCAGGCCATTGCAGCAAGCGCAGGAACCCCGACCAGAGGAATACCAAGCGCCAGCCCGAGGCCTTTTGCCGACGCCGAACCAATGCGCAGACCTGTAAAGGAACCCGGCCCTGCGGCAACCGCTATTGCATCCACCTCTGACAGGTCAAGTTCTGTCATCCGTACTATCTCATCCAGCATGGGAAGCAGTGTCTGTGAATGAGTTTTTTTGTGATCTATCGTATATTCCGCACGCAGAGTCCCGTCCTCAAGAATTGCCGCCGAAGCCACGTTTCCTGAGCTTTCAAGCGCTATTATCTTCATGCTTTTTCTCCTCTTATGTCTCCCTCTTCAGCCACGGTTATCCTGCGATAGTCAAATCCGCGCGATACGTCCTTCTCAATCTTTATGCGTATGCTGCCCGGAGGAAGTATCTCCTCTATTCTCTCAGGCCATTCAATCATACATACTCCGCCGCCGAAGAAATAATCATCATATCCGATCTCCTCCATCTCATCGATGTCCTCGATCCGGTACGTATCAAAGTGAAAAAAGGGCAGACGCCCTTCATGATATTCCTGTACTATCGTAAAAGTCGGACTGTTCACCGGTTCCTTTATTCCAAGCCCCGAGGCGACCCCCTGTGTAAAAACGGTCTTGCCGACTCCAAGATCTCCCATAAGTGCATATATCTGCCCCGGAACAGCTTTCTCACCGAACTGCTGCCCGGCACGGAATGTATCCTCTGCCGAAAAGCTTTCCAAAACCAGCATGTTACCCCTCTTTCCATATTCAGGATTACTTTGACAAACATTAACGTGCATATTATAATAGAACGAATCACGAATTACAATATTTTTGTCAGAGGAGATTTATTATGCCAAATCCAGTAGTAACAATAACAATGGAAAACGGAGACATTATTAAAGCAGAACTCTATCCTGAGATTGCTCCGAACACGGTCAACAATTTTATAAGCCTGATAAACAAGGGCTTCTACAATGGCCTTATATTCCACCGCGTGATTAACGGGTTCATGATCCAGGGCGGCTGCCCGGATGGTACCGGAATGGGCGGCCCGGGATATCATATCAAAGGCGAATTTACACAGAACCGGTTCAAAAATGACCTTAAGCACACCGAAGGCGTACTTTCAATGGCGAGGGCAATGCATCCGGATTCCGCCGGCTCCCAGTTCTTTATCATGCATAAGACTTCTCCGCATCTTGACGGAAGCTACGCTGCTTTCGGCAAAGTCATCGATGGAATGGATGTTGTCAACCGCATCGCCGAAACCGATACCGACTACCGCGACCGTCCGCTTGACGACCAGAAGATCGCCAAAATGACCGTCGAGACCTTTGGCACAGACTATCCAGAACCCGAAAAACTATAATCAGAGCCTATAAGATGCTGCCCGAAACGCTGCTTTGCAGGATGCAGTCCTGTGCAGTGCCCCGGCCGCACAGATCCGGCAGTCACGAATAATAATAAATCACGAAAAGATCTCTGCTTTTCCGTCTACCACGGCAAACCAGAGGTCTTTTTCTTTTTCTACCATTGCCTTCGCTCCTGTTGCCTCTGTTACTGCTTTTCTGAATGCAGCCTCCTCTTCATTCGCAACTATAACATGCATGGTGACCTGATCAGTATATTCCGTGTCAGTAACCGGTATATGTCTTTCTGCAGTAATATACTGTATGCGGCCAAAATCAGTATAATCTGTATTTATACGGAGCTGCACTCCTCTGGTCCTGGTTATCAGGGTGCTTGCCTTAAGCCCTTCCTGTACTGCGCCCGTGTAAGCCCTGACAAGGCCTCCGGTCCCCAGCAGCACTCCTCCAAAATATCTTGTCACCACCACGGCGGTATTGTAGAGTCCTTCCCCGAGGAGTACCTCCAGCATAGGCCGCCCTGCCGTGCCTGAGGGCTCGCCGTCATCACTGCAGCGTGTATACTCACGGTTCTCACCCGCTGTAAAGGCATAGCAGTTGTGACGCGCATCCCAATATTTTTTCTTCATCTCATCAATAAATGAAACAGCCTCTTCCTCAGAAGCGACAGGCCTTACCGTAGCAATAAAGCGCGATCTCTTCTCTATAAGTATCCCTTCGCCTCCGCGATAGACGGTTCTGTAATTATCATTCATATACAGGAAACCTCCAGACAGTTTATATAAAAAAACTTAAATGTAAAACTAAAATTACAGTTTTCTTCAATATCAGTGTATAGTGTAGCATGGAACAAGCCAAAGATTCAACATGTTTTGCGAATGGCTTTTCCCTGGCGGGCTGTTCTGTTTTCACGGCCCAGCCGCAAGCGGCTGGGTTCTGAGCCCTCCATTCGGAATCTCGCCCTTGCGGGCTCCATCGCCACTTCGCGTCTGGATTCCTCATGAAGGGCTCAGACCCTGTAAGGAAATATACTCTGCTCTGCTCATGCAAGCATGGCAGAGCAGAGTATATTTCCTTACGGCCGTGAATAACAACATTTAACTTTACTAGATCATTTTGAAATGCTATAATCGATATAATCACATTTTTTAATATCTGTGATCTCTTTCAGGGAGGTTATTTCATGAATTATGGTAAAAAAGCCATTTCCCGCAAGAGGAACTCTCTAATCTCGAGTTCTTCCATGCTTGGAAAAAAAGCTCATGTTTCTTTAATAAGGATACTGTTTCTCGGACTTCTTGCAGTTATTGTCGCCCTGCTCTGTCTCGGGGCAGGTTCGATACGCGGGGTCATAGCCGGCGCTCCGGATGTAAACACCATCGACATACAGCCGCTTGGCTACGCGACATTCCTCTATGACAGCACCGGAAAGCAGCTTCGCAAGCTGGCTGCCCCTGACTCTAACAGGCTTCCTGTCATCATCGATGATGATCCCGCCAAAAACCAGATTCCGCAGGACCTTCAGGATGCAGTTGTCGCGATCGAAGACGAACGTTTTTACGAGCACAACGGCATCGACGTGCGCGGAATCCTCAGGGCCGCGGTACGGGCCATACAGACCGGTACCCTCTCAGAAGGCGCCAGTACCATCACTCAGCAGCTGCTTAAGAACAATGTCTTTCCAAACTGGACTTCCGAATCTTCATGGCTTGAAAAATTCACCAGAAAGTTTCAGGAACAGTACCTGGCGCTTGCCGTTGAAAAAAAGATAGGAAGCAAGCAGGTCATACTTGAGAACTATCTGAACACGATAAACCTTGGAGCCGGTGCCTATGGCGTACAGGCCGCATCCAAACAGTATTTCAACAAAGACGTGTGGGATCTGAATCTCTCGGAATGCGCAACGCTGGCAGGCATCACCCAGAACCCTACCAAATACAACCCGATTGATCACCCCGAAGCCAACAAGGCCCGTAAGGAAGAAGTCCTCGACCATATGCTGGCACAGGGATATATCGAACAGGAAGAGTACGAGCAGGCCATGTCCGATGACGATGTGTACCGTCGTATTCAGGACGCCCAGGATGTGCATCGCGTATCTACCAGCACTGTCTATACATATTTTGAGGATGAGCTGATAAGCCAGGTCATTAATGACCTGATCAACATGTGCGGCTACAGCAGGGCTGTTGCCCGCAACAAGGTATACAGCGGAGGGCTTAAGATCTACACCACGCAGGATCCTTCCATCCAGAGGATAGTTGACGAAGAATATGCGGATGAGTCAAATTATCCTGACGGAACTCAGTATGCGCTTGATTTTGCCCTGACCGTTGCTGATGATGAAGGCAATCAGACCAATTACAGCAAGGAAATGCTCCGCCTGTACTTCCAGGATACCGAGGATCCTTCATTCAGCCTCCTGTTCGATTCGCCCGAGGCCGGACAGGAATATGTTGACAAATATAAAGCCTACGCGCTGTCGCAGACTCCGGGCGGCCACATTTTTGCCGAGCGGGTCAGCTTTGCACCACAGCCGCAGTCTTCAATGAGCATCATCGAACAGGATACCGGCTATGTAAGGGCACTTATCGGCGGACGCGGCAAAAAGACCGCCAGCCTCACACTTAACCGGGCTACAGATTCAACAAGGCAGCCAGGCTCTACCTTCAAAATAGTATCGACCTATGCGCCCGCTCTTGATACGCTTGGTCTGTCGCTTGCCACTGTGTTTGTCGATGAACCATACAACTATCCCAACGGGTCGCCGGTCAACAACGCTTCAATGACGTTCGGAGGTGAAACCACCATAAGGCAGGCCATCACAAACTCTGTAAACGTTGTAGCTGTAAAATGCCTTGAACAGGTCACCCCTGACCTTGGCCTTAAATACCTTACCGACAGATTCGGCTTCACTACCCTGGCAACCGGGGATCCTTTAAAGGACACGGACTACCTTGGCAATGTGTGGAGTGATGCCAACCTGGCGACCGCCCTCGGCGGTATCACCCACGGTGTCACAAACGTTGAGCTGTGTGCTGCATATGCGGCTATAGCCAACGGCGGAAAGTACAGGAAACCGACATATTATACACGCATTGAGGACCGCAACGGCAATATTCTCATAGACAACACAAATCCGGGAACAAAAGTTGCCATAAAGGATACTACCGCATGGCTTCTTACCAGCGCCATGGAGGATGTTGTCAATGAGGGTACAGGTACCATGTGCCGTATCAACGGACAGATAGTTGCCGGAAAAACAGGTACTACCGAGGCTTACAATGACCTATGGTTTGTAGGATATACACCTTATTACACCTGTGCCGTCTGGTCAGGTTACGACAATAACGAAAAGATTCCGGATCCGGCAAGAAATTTCCATAAAGAACTGTGGCAGAAGGTCATGTCAAGAATACACGAAGGTCTTCCGGAGATAGATTTTGTAAGGCCGGCAGGCATTACCGAAGCAACCGTGTGCAGCGAATCGGGCCTGCTTGCCCAGGACTACTGTCCTGCAATAACAGAATACTTTGATTCAGGAACCGTTCCGGAAGAATACTGTGAGATGCACTGGTATGATTACGATTACGGCTACGGCTACGGATTCTACGATGAGTACGGCAACTACTACACCTACTCCCCCGACACCGGTGAAACAATAGTAATAAATCCAAACACCGGCCTCCCCTACGGCGCCGAAGGTACCTACGGCTACGACACCTACACCGATTACGGAAACGGAGGCTACGACTACAACGGAGGCTACACTACCGACTACGGAGGCTACGGAGCCGACTACGGAGGCTACGGAGCCGACGGCACCTACACCGGCGACAGCATAATAACATACTATAATCAATAGCACAAAAAAGGACTGTGAAAATCCATTTTCACAGTCCCTTTTTGTGTTATGGCCATAAAAAGCGTGCCCGGGGAAAGGGGGGTGTGGGGGGAAAACGTCGGGCTTCGCAACTCCGAGAGCGTTTTCCCCCCACGCTTTCCGGAACCAATACCTCTCGCCCATCGCGAAACAGATATATGAAAAGGGATGTCCCCCTTTCCTCAATTTCTCTTGCGTGCTATATTCGCCTGCACTCGTTTGTATAATTCTTCAGCTGCGTTATATCCCATCTTTTTCTGTCTGTGATTTATGGCAGCTGTCTCTACTATTATTGCCAGGTTTCTGCCCGGCCGTATCGGAAGGGAATGGCACACTATCTTGTTTCCAAGATATTCTGTATACTCTTCCTTAAGGCCAAGACGGTCATATTCCTTGTCCTTGTCCCACTCTTCAAGCTTGATGACCAGATCCACCGACTGTGTGTTGAGCACGCTCTCAACACCGAACAGTGTCTTGACATCGATGATCCCTATACCGCGCAGCTCTATAAAGTGTCTTGTAATATCAGGTGCCGAACCGACAAGAGTAACATCACTTACCTTCCTGAGTTCTACAACGTCATCGCTGACAAGGCGGTGTCCTCTTTTTATAAGCTCAAGAGCCGCCTCGCTCTTGCCTATTCCGCTTTCACCCGTTATCAGTACGCCCTCACCAAACACGTCTACCAGCACGCCATGGATAGAAATGCACGGAGCCAGCTGCACTCCCAGCCATCTGATTATCTCTGCCATGAGGTTTGATGTTGTTCTTTCGGTGACAAAAGTCGGAACATGATACTTAAGCGCCATATCTATCATGTCCTTTGACGGTCTGGTCATTGTGCTGAAGATGACGCAGGGAATGCTGCTTGAGATAAAGCGCTCGTACTTGAAGGCACGCTCTTCATCACTAAGCTGCATCAGATATGTATACTCAACATATCCGATGATCTGGACACGCTCATTTGCAAAATGTTCAAGATATCCTGTCAGCTGCAGAGCAGGTCTGTTTATCTCAGCCGTTATAATCTGGATCTCGGTAAGATCGATCTCAGGTGTAAGATTGGTAAGATTCAGCTCCTGTGCAAGATTCGTGAGCTGTACGCCCTTCATAGTGTTATTCCTCCTTCTGTCTGTGGAAAAATTCATATACCTGCCCGGCGGCTTTCATATTCATCGACTCCGTCATGGCGAGTTCCTCTATAGACGCATCCCGTATATTCTCGGCAGTCCTGAATTTCCTCATCAGGGCTTTTCTCCTGGTCTCGCCGATACCCGGGATATCATCAAGTACCGAATGTACCTGTCCACTGCTTCTAAGTGAACGGTGATACTCGATCGCAAAGCGGTGAGCTTCATCCTGTACACGAGTTATCAGCCTGAAGCCTTCGCTCGAAGTATCGATCGGTATTTCAACGTTATTATAATACAGTCCACGGGTCCGGTGGTGATCATCCTTGACCATCCCGGCAACAGGCACCGTCAGTCCAAGTTTATCAAGAACCTTAAGAGCAATGTTGACCTGTCCTCTTCCTCCGTCCATCAGGATAAGATCCGGAAGCCTCGCAAAGCTGTCAAAAGCACCCTGGCTCTGATGAGTGAAACGCCTTGTCAGAACTTCTTCCATACTTGCATAATCATCAGGCCCTTCAACTGACCGGATGCGGAATTTGCGGTAATCGCTTTTCTTCGGCTTTCCCTTTTCATAGACGACCATAGAACCAACCGAATCAAAGCCGCTGATATTTGAGATATCAAAGGCCTCCATCCTGACAATATGCGGAAGCGAAAGCCATTCCTCCACCTCATGAACAGCCCCTATCGTCCTGCCTTCCTCACGGCGGATCCTCTCACGGTCCTTCTGAAGCACCATCTCCGCATTCTGGGCTGCCAGTTCAAGAAGCCCTTCCTTTGTACCTGCCTTTGGAACCTTCAGCTTTACCTTATGCCCTCTCAGGGAACTCAGCCATTCTTCAATAAGAGGTGCGTCCGGAAGCTCCTTCTGTATGATGATCTCACGCGGTACAAAAGGAGTCCCGGAATAATACTGTCTCACAAAGGACGAAAGTACCTGTGTTCTGTCATCTCCTCTTGCTACCTTGAGGAAGTAATGCTCCCTTCCGATCATCCTTCCATCTCTTATAAAGAACACCTGCACTACTGCATCCTGCCCGCGCAGATCCTCACTCTCATCCATCGCCGCAGCTATCACATCCCTGTCTTCCTCGCCGTAGGAAGTGATCTTCTGACGCTCGCCTATACGTCTCACGTTCTGTATCAGATCACGGTATTCCGCCGCATCCTCAAAACGCATCTCTTCAGAAGCCAGGGTCATCTTTTCGCTCAGAGCATTTACCGTATCTTCAAAATCACCGCTCAGGAACCTGAGTGCCTGATCGATATTCTTACGGTATTCATCCGTGCTTACGTTTCCGGTGCAGGGAGCCGTGCACTGCCCCATATGATAATAAAGGCAGGGCCGCTCTTTCCCGAAGTCACGCGGAAGAGAACGGCTGCAGGAGCGTATCCTGAACAGCCTCCGCACGAGTTCTATTACATCCTTTACCGCGGCTGCGCTGGTATATGGCCCGAAATAACGGCATTTATCCTTCTTCATCCGCCTGGAAAACAGAATACGCGGATAATCTTCCTGCACGGTCACCTTTATAAACGGGTAGCTTTTATCGTCCTTCAGCATAGTATTATACTTGGGACGGTGTTCTTTTATCAGATTGCTCTCAAGCACCAGCGCTTCAAGTTCGGAGTCCGTCACGATATACTCAAACCTGGAAATATGCGTGACCATCTGTTCGATCTTGACTCCCTTGTTGCGGCTGGCCTGAAAATACTGTTTTACACGGTTCCGAAGGCTTATGGCCTTTCCCACATAGATAATCTCATCCTTCTCTCCGTGCATTATATAAACTCCCGGCTTCGGCGGCAGTTTTTTCAGTTCTTCTTCGATCAGAAACATTCAAAAACCTCTGTATCAAAAGTAAGACAGGGGACGGTTCTCTGTCTTTTGAAAATAAGACAGAGAACCGTCCCCTGTCTTACTCTGTTTTCAGTCGACCGGTCTGTCCGCAGTATTCTCTTCAGGTTCTCCGGCTGCTGCCTCCCCGGCATTATTCTCGTCCGGGTCTTCGGCGGCAGCTTTCTCTGCACCAATCTCTGCAGCTTCCGGATCTGCAGCTGAGGTTACAGCCGCCTTTTCTGCCTGTATTTCAGCGTTCTCAGACACAGGAAGAATGGTATTTTCTTTAATGCGTGAAGCATCTCCGGTTTTGCCGCTGTCCTCGGGGAGCATAAGCTCGTCCAAATTTTCAGGGATCTCAATGCCCTTCTGAACGGCGCGCAGTATCTTCATGAATTCCTTGCCGGTGATGGTCTCCTTGCGGATAAGATACGCTGCTATCGCATCCAGTTCTTTCCTGTGCTCTGAAAGAATGCGTTTTGCCTCATTATACGACAAATGCAGCAGCTGCATCACCTCGTGGTCAACTTCGGTAGCTGTGTCATCGCCGCAGTTGAGCACCGTGTGGCCGGTAAGATACTGATTCTCCTGAGT
The DNA here is from genome assembly GCA_017459635.1 of Blautia sp. Lineage (GTDB taxonomy): Bacteria > Bacillota > Clostridia > Lachnospirales > Lachnospiraceae > Blautia_A. Next base: position 13,189 of record JAFUCO010000013.1, read on the forward strand.
AGCAAGTCCCATCAGCCCGAATCTCTCTGACATGCCGTACTGGGTTATCATTGCCCGGGCAACCTTGGTTGCCTGTTCAATGTCGTTAGCTGCCCCGGTAGTCACAGTATCAAACACTATCTCCTCCGCTGCACGCCCTCCAAGGTAACCGACCAGCATTGCCTCAAGTTCCTTTTTGGTATTCAGGTATTTTTCCTCTTCGGGAACCTGCATAACATAACCAAGCGCGCCCATCGTACGGGGAACAATAGTGATCTTCTGTACCGGCTCGGCATCCTTCTGAAGAGCATTTACAAGAGCATGCCCGACCTCGTGGTACGAAACTATCCTGCGCTCTTCGATGCTCAGTATCCTGTCCTTCTTTTCTTTACCGACCAGAACCACTTCAACCGACTCAAAAAGGTCCTTCTGGCTCACTGCCTTCCGGTTGTCCTTTACCGCAAGGATAGCAGCTTCATTGATCATATTTGCAAGGTCTGAGCCAACCGCGCCGGATGTGGCCAGCGCGATCTCATCAAAATCAACAGTCTCATCCAGCATGACATTGCGGGCATGGACTTTGAGTATCTCAACCCTTCCCTTAAGATCCGGCCGGTCTACTATGACACGGCGGTCAAACCTGCCGGGACGAAGCAGCGCAGGATCAAGAACCTCCGGCCTGTTTGTCGCAGCAAGTATCAGAAGTCCCTTCGATGTATCAAAACCATCCATTTCCGCCAGGAGCTGATTGAGTGTCTGCTCTCTCTCATCATTGCCCCCGCCCCATCTGGAGTCACGGCTTTTTCCTATCGCATCTATCTCATCGATAAAAACGATGCACGGGGCATTTTTCTTGGCTTCCTCAAAAAGGTCACGAACCCTTGAAGCGCCGACACCGACAAACATCTCAACAAACTCCGATCCGGACAGTGAGAAAAACGGGCAGTGCGCTTCACCCGCCACAGCCTTTGCAAGCAAAGTCTTACCGGTACCCGGAGGGCCGACGAGCAATGCGCCTTTTGGAAGCTTAGCACCGATAGTCGTATATTTTCCCGGATTATGAAGGAAGTCAACTACCTCCTGCAGTGATTCTTTGGCTTCATCCTGCCCTGCAACATCCTGGAAAGTCACACCGGTTTCTTTCTGAATGTACGCCTTGGCGCGGCTTTTGCCGACTCCCATCATGCCGCCGCCAGTCTTGTTGATCCTTCTCATGAAAAGCATCATCATGCCGAAAAGAAGAACCGTAGGAAGAAGGACACTCAGAATTGTCGCGATGAATTCTCCGACAAGATCAGGCGCTTTGGCCTTGAAAATGATCCCGGTCCCCTCAAGCCTTTCTGTAAGGGCTGTAGTGTCCTCAAGAACTGTTGTGTAATATGTTACATCCTGATAAAGAGAATTCTGCTGCTTTGGTTTTATTATGATAGAATCCGACTGCAGTGTTACTTCACGTATCTGGCCTTCCTCTATCATGTCAATAAACTTGTCATAGGTTATTTCGCTGGAGTTGTCCTTAAGCACGTTGGTAAACAGCGCCCAGCAGCTTATGGTTACCAGCAGGCAGATCAGAAACGCAAGAAGGGACTGCCGGTTGTTTGCCCCTCTGCCGCCTCCGCCATTATGCTCGGAATTATTATCCTGATGATTATTCATAGATGCTCCTCCTGTTGAATACCTTCACTATTATAAGGATAATTTGGATAGAAATCAACTGTTTCATTTTTTTTGGTTACAATTCACGGCCCAGCCGCAAGCGGCCAGGGTCTGAGCCCTCCATTCGGAATCCCGCCCTTGCGGGCTCCATCGCCGCTTCGCGGCCGGATTCCTCATGAAGGGCTCAGACCCTGTAAGGAAATATACTATGCTCTGCTCATGCAAGCATGGCAGAGCATAGTATATTTCCTTACGGCCGTGAATAACACCATATACTTTTTTGTAAAGAAACATAGCGACTTTGTTTGGGATATGATACAATATCTGATATGGACTTGATTACGAGAAGGAGGGAGTCAGCTATGGCAGATAATCAAGGCAGAAACAGGCGTATATCCTCGGGAGGTACAGGACTTCATAAAAGAGGATCCGGACTCAATACCGGACCGGTCGGCAGGACTGACGGGTATTCAGGCCGTACAGGCAGCAGCTCTTCAGGCAGCGGACGTCCATCCGGCACTGGACATCCGTCCGGCGGTGGCGGCAGACGTTCTTCTGGCGGCGGCGGAATGAATCCGATCACTCTCATCATCGTGGTCGTTATCGCTCTTCTCGGCGGAGGCGGCGGACTTGGCGCTCTTCTTGGCGGAGGCTCCGGCAGCAGCTCTTCAGGCAGCTCCGGAAGTTCTTCTTATACATCCACCCAGCATACAGGCGGAAGTTCTTCAGGCACACATACCTCCTCGCAGTATTCCGGCAGCGGTTCCTACGGACAGTCAACATATGGAGGCTCCTCCGGAAGTTCTTCCCTGTACGGCAATTACAGCAGTTCCGGTACAGGCGGCGGTCTCCAGGGGCTTCTGAACGCTCTTGGCTCAAGCAGCCAGCAGACTCTGACCGGAACATACTCAAACTGGGAAGAAGGCAGCAACACCGGTACGCTTAATACAGCAACAGCGCCGGAAGCTTCCGGAAAATTCACAAAGCTTAAAGGAAACGGCAAAGATACAGTTACTATCATGATCTACATGTGCGGGACTGATCTTGAGTCCAAAAGCTCGATGGCAACCTCCGACATCGTAGAGATGTCAAAGGCGACCTTATCCGATAAGGTAAATGTGATACTTTATACCGGCGGCTGCACCAAATGGAAAAACAATATCATCAGTTCCAGCACCAACCAGATCTATCAGGTAAAGAACGGCGGTCTCCAGTGTCTTGTATCAAATGACGGTGACCGTACAATGACCGACCCTGAAACACTTACCCGTTTTATCAAGTGGTGCGCCAAGAACTTCCCGGCAAACCGCAACGAGCTGATCATGTGGGATCATGGCGGCGGCTCAGTAAGCGGCTACGGTTATGACCAGAAACACGCAAGAGCAGGTTCCATGAGCCTTCCGCAGATCAAGAGCGCCATAAAGAATTCGGGACAGACCTTTGATTTCATAGGTTTTGACGCCTGCCTGATGGCAACTGCCGAAACCGCGCTGGCTGTATCCGATTCCGCAGACTATCTGCTTGCTTCCGAGGAGACCGAGCCCGGAACAGGCTGGTATTACACCAACTGGCTCACCTCACTTTCATCCAACACTTCTATGCCGACTACGGAACTCGGCAAGAAGATAATCGATGATTTTGTCGATGTCAGCGCGCGTCAGTGCAGGGGACAGTCCACCACGCTTTCGCTGGTCGATCTTTCCGAACTGAAAAATACCTTCCCGGACAGCTTCTCCGAGTTCGCGGACGGCCTTAATGATCTGCTTGACAGCAAGAATTACACAGCGATTGCAACTGCCCGTAAGAAAACCAGAGAGTTTGCCCGCACATCACGCATCAATCAGTACGACCTGGTTCACCTTGCCAAAAACCTCGGGACAGATGAAGCCCGGCAGCTGGCTGATACCTGCCTGAGCGCGATCAAATACAACCGCACCAGCTCCGATATGACAAACTCCTACGGCCTTGCAGTCTATTTCCCAAGCCAGAGCAAATATACCGATTCAATGACAGCAACCTACAAAGCCCTTGAACTCAGCAGCAGCTATGCAAACAGCTTCAGAAAGATCGCTGCAGTTCAGGATGCAGGGCAGGCCGTGTCAGGCGGCGGAACACTGAGCGACCTCTTTGGAAGTCTCACCGGTTCATCTTCCTCAGGCGGCAGCATCAGCGACCTCCTGGGTGGTTCAGGCGGCTATTCTTCCTCTGGCGGCGGCTTAAGCGACCTGTTAGGCGGCTCTGGCGGTTACTATTCTTCAGGCGGCGGCTTAAGCGACCTGTTCGGAAGCTCAGGCGGTTACTCTTCAGGCAGCAGCCTGTTCGGCAGCAGCAGTTCTTCCGACGACATGATGATGGATATGCTCGGAGCACTGTTCTCGGGGCGTTCACTCAACACTGATCATACTACTGAGTATATTGATGAAAGCGGATATACCGAAGAAGATCTTTCCGAGATGCTCAGCGGAAACGTATTCAACGGCTACAGCCTTAAATGGACGCAGCAGGACGGCCGCTTCACAATGCAGCTCCCGATGCCGCAGTGGAGCCTCGTAGATCATCTGGAGCGCAATGTATTTTATGACGATGGCGAGGGATACATAGACCTTGGGCTTGACAATTCCTACACTATATCCGATGACGGAACTCTTACAGCCCAGGCTGACAGATACTGGATCTCCATTGACGGACATCCTGTCGCCTATTATCACATCACCTCGTCAGTCACGGATGAAGGCACCGTTAGCATCGGCCGTGTCCCCTGTTACCTGAACGATGACCGCTGCAACCTTATACTGATATTTGACGCCGAGAATCCTTATGGATATGTGGCAGGCGCATCGTTTGATTACATCAACGGCGAGACAGACACGATCCCGAAATCCATGACCTCACTAAAAGACGGCGATGTGATCGATTTTGTCTGCGACTACTACAATTATGACCAGGAATATGACAACACCTATCTTCTTGACCAGATGGTAGTGGACGGCGAACCCGAAATCACCGACACCTACATAGGCGATGACCCCTGCTTCGTCACATACCTCTTCACAGATATTTACGGCAGAGAATACTGGAGCGATCCGGTATGGCTCTCATGAACAGACTGTCAACGGCTTCGCAATAAGGGGCCGGGGCAAGAGTAATAACCACAAACAGTTTCGTAGTTGTTCAGTATCGCACATATCAGAGACACAAACAGTTGCAGGGTAATGCAAAGACCTGTCCTCGACAGTACCTTACGACTCAACTGGACAATTGCAGGGAAGGACAATTAAGACATGAAAATTGGATTTGACAATGAGAAATACCTGAAAATGCAGTCCGAACACATTCGCGAGCGCATCGGGAAGTTCGGGAACAAGCTTTACCTTGAATTTGGCGGAAAACTATTTGACGATTATCACGCTTCTCGCGTTCTTCCCGGTTTTCAGCCCGACAGCAAACTGCGAATGCTTATGCAGCTTTCAGACCAGGCAGAGATAGTTATCGTGGTCAGCGCAGCCGACATTGATAAAAACAAGCTGCGCGGGGATCTTGGTATCAGCTATGGCATGGATGTTCTCAGGCTCAGAAAAGAATTTATGGACAGAGGCCTGTATGTAGGAAGTGTCTGCATCACCCAGTATACCGGTCAGGAAAGCGCCGACACCTTCCGCAAATACCTCGAAAAAATGGGCATACGCGTTTATATTCATTACGTCATTCCCGGCTATCCTCACAACACACGTCTTATCGTGAGCGATGAAGGCTACGGAAAAAATGAATACATTGAAACCTCAAGGCCTCTGGTTGTTGTTACTGCTCCCGGACCCGGAAGCGGCAAAATGGCCACCTGCCTCTCGCAGGTTTACCATGAATACAAGCGCGGGACAGCTGCAGGCTATGCCAAATTTGAAACCTTCCCTATCTGGAACATTCCTCTGAAGCACCCGGTAAACCTCGCGTACGAGGCTGCAACCGCCGACCTTAACGATGTAAACATGATCGACCCGTTCCATCTGGAAGCCTACGGTGAGACCACTGTCAACTACAACAGAGATGTCGAGATCTTCCCGGTCCTGCAGACAATGTTCGAAAAGATCATCGGTGAATGCCCCTATAAATCTCCCACAGATATGGGAGTTAATATGGCGGGCAACTGCATTATTGACGATGAGGTCTGCCGCGAAGCCTCCCGTCAGGAAATAATAAGAAGATACTACAAGAGCATGGATGCCCTCGCAGCCGGCACCGGCAAGGAAGAAGAAGCCTACAAGCTTGAGCTCCTGCTTCAGCAGGCGCATGCATCCGTTTCAGACCGCGCCGTGGTTCCCGCCGCAATGGCACTCGAAGAAAAGACCGGTGCCCCCGCCGCCGCTCTCGAACTGCCTGACGGCCGTATAGTGACAGGAAAAACCTCAGATCTCCTTGGTGCATCCTCAGCCCTTCTTCTGAACGCACTTAAAGAGCTCGGCGGTGTCCCCCACAGGAACAAAGTCATTTCTCCGGATGCACTGCGCCCGATACAGACTCTCAAAACCAAGTATCTCGGCAGCCAGAATCCAAGGCTTCACACCGACGAAACCCTGATAGCACTCTCGATAAGCGCCGCCGACAACCCCGAAGCCCAGCAGGCCCTGAGCCAGATCCCCCTCCTCAAAGGCTGCCAGGCCCACACCTCCGTCCTCCTCTCCGACGTGGACGTACAGGGATTCAGAAGGCTCGGAATAGAGCTGACATGCGAACCCAAGTTCGAGAAAGAAAGAAAATATGCCTGAAAGCAAAAACAGTGGCTTTGGACAACGATAAAGTTGTCCAAAGCCACTGTTTTATCATCCTTCAAAGCCATTCGGATTATTCGACTGCCAGTTCCAGGAGTCGGCGCACATTTCGAGGATTCCGTTTTCGGCTTCCCAGCCGAGTTCTTCTTTGGCTTTTGTTGCGTTTGCGTAGCATTCTGCTATGTCGCCGGGGCGGCGGGGTTTTATTGTGTAGGGTATCTTTACGCCGGTGGCTTTTTCGAAGTTCTGGACTATCTGCAGTACGCTGTAGCCCTGGCCGGTTCCGAGGTTGTAGATGTTGAGGCCTGAGTTATCCTGCAGTTTTTTGAGGGCTTTTACGTGTCCTTTTGCAAGGTCTACTACGTGGATATAGTCTCTTACTCCGGTTCCGTCGGGTGTATCGTAATCGTTTCCGAATACTCCCAGCTCGGGCAGCTTGCCTACGGCAACCTGGGTTATAAAGGGCATCAGGTTGTTCGGAATTCCGTTCGGATTTTCTCCTATCAGGCCGCTCTTATGTGCTCCTATCGGGTTAAAGTAGCGAAGGAGGACAACATTCCACTCCGGGTCGGCCTTCTGGATATCCGACAGTATCTGTTCCAGCATGGATTTGGTCCAGCCGTAGGGATTTGTGCACGGTCCCTTCGGGCATTCTTCTGTGATAGGAACAAAAGCAGGATCTCCGTATACGGTTGCAGATGAAGAAAAGATGATGTTCTTCGCGTTGTGCTTTCGCATAACATCCACAAGGATGAGTGTTCCGGATATATTATTCTCATAGTATTCCCAGGGCTTCCTTACAGACTCTCCAACGGCCTTAAGGCCTGCGAAATGGATGCATGAATCGATATCTTCTTTTGCAAATATCTCTTCCAGTGCTTCTCTGTCACGAATGTCCGCCTTATAAAACGGAACCTTTTTTCCCGTTATCTGCTCTACCCTTTCCAGGCATTTCGGACTTGAGTTGGAAAGGTTGTCGAGCACTACAACATCATAGCCCGCATTCTGCAGTTCAATTACGGTATGGCTTCCGATAAAGCCTGCACCGCCGGTCACAAGAATTGCCATGTTTAATTCCTCCTGTTACTTTTAAGGTTATCAAATAAATTGAGGCGATTTCGACAGTTGCTGAAACTTCATATCTGTGTGCTTCAATCAGTTACTGAAAACATTTATTGGTACGCTTCTATCAGTTCCTGAAAGTTACTAAACGCGGTCACTCCCACAGCTTCTGAGGATAAACGCCTTCATCCTTAAGCTTCTGGAGAGCCTGTGTTACCATGGGTTTGTCTTCTTTGTAGGTTACTCCGTACCATTTGTCATCTGATGTCATTACTTTTACTGAAGCCTTGCCTTCGGAAAGCAGTTCGTCGACTACAAAGGGCAGAAAGTATTCGCATTTAAGCGGGTTTTCAGCAAGCCCTTTTTTAAGGAAAAGCGGAAATCTTTCGTTCAGCGCTTCCAGCATTGATGAGGAAAAGCCCCACATATTCATGGAGACCGTCACATCCGGAGACAGCTCTATCCAGGTTTTTCCGTTGTCCTCTGTATCTGCTGCGCCTTCTCCCCGGCGTTCGATGTGTGTATGCTCCTTGATAGCAGTCAGCATTCCGTTCTGGTCGATACTGCAGACTCCTCGTGACACATGTCCATTGTCGGTCAGTGTGTTGCCAAGGCGGAAGCCGGTCATCATGAATTCTCCCGGGGCATCTCCGTGCTCCGCAAGGAAATCATAGGCCATTTTGAATGCATTTACCCCATAATAATCATCTGCGTTGATAACAACAAACGGACCATCGATAAGCCGTTCGGCAGAGAGAACCGCGTGTCCGGTTCCCCAGGGTTTTACACGGCCTTCAGGCACCTCAAAGCCTTCAGGTATATTGTCAAGCTCCTGAAACGCATATTTCACGTTGATGAAGCTGCTGAGCCTGTCCCCAATAACACTTCTGAAATCCGACTCATTTTCCCTCTTGATGATAAAGATTACATCCTGAAAGCCTGCGCGGACAGCATCATATACCGAAAAATCCATTATGATGTGTCCATCGTTATCCATTGGATCCATCTGTTTAAGTCCGCCGTATCTGCTTCCCATGCCTGCGGCCATCACACATAGTACCGGCCTTTTCATATTAGCTTCACTCCTCCGATTATTTTCTGCAAGATATGTTCCGGCTATTCGCCTGGATATTCTGATTCTCTGATAGTCTGATTCTCTGATTTTTGCCTGGATCCGGTTTTTTATGTACAGTTCCTTCAGCTCAGGCAAACCAGCCTTTTTCAGCATTCTGCTCCGGATCCTTAATAAAAGTGTACCACATCCCATTGTTTAAGACAATGTCTATGATCAGAATTCGCGTATATCTTCATCCTCCGAATCGCTCTTTTCGATGGAGCGTATCACCAGATAATAGCTGTATCCGTCGTTTACACGAACCTGTACTCTGTCTCCAACTTTGCTGCCCTTCAGTGCCATTCCTATCGGTGATTCAATACTCACACGGTTTTCCATTGAGTTTCCGCGGATTGAGGTAACAAGCTTGTATTTTTCCACCTCGTCATCCTCTTCGAAATACACTTCCACGGTATCGTTGAGTCCCACTTCATCAGAATCTGACTCCTCTGAGATAACTGTCGCGTTTTTCAGCATGTTTTTAAGGTATTTGATGCGGCTCTCGTTCTGGTTTTTATATCTCTTGGCAGCATAATACTCAAAATTTTCGCTCAGGTCGCCCTGGGCTCTCGCTTCCTTTACAGCCTCTATCGCTTCCTGCCTGATCACCAGAGTGCGGTGTTCTATCTCCTGTTCAATTTTTTCTACATCCTTCTTTGTTAATTTTTCTCCCATTTCCTGCCTCTCCAGTCCGGACCATCACTACTGTATTTTATTCGCAACACAACTGTGAACGAAATTCGGGTATCACCCGGAATTCCCGCAAATCAACACTGCATTTTATTCATGGCTTAGTCGCAGACGAAATTCGGGCATCATCCCGAATTTCCGCAAATCCACCACTGCATTTTATTCATGGCTCAGTCGCGGACGGAATTCGGATGTCATCCCGAATTTCCGCATATTCACTGCTTCGTTTTATTCGCATACCAGCTGTGAATAACTTAGTGAGATTCCTGCATACAGCTTCACTCTTTTCCATCTTGTCCGGAATTTGCTTTTTTTGCCAGATATTCTGCTACATCCTGAGGTATCTCCTCCATCAGGAATGTATTGCTGCTTTTTCTTGTGCTCCCTATCAGTTCATGCATATCTCGCACGGCCGATCTGATTTCGGCATGAAGGCCGTCTGCGGAAAGCCTTGCGGCCCCCTGCCCCAGAATTATTATCTGTTCAAGTCCGTCCGAGGTGGCTACGGTCACACGGCTGCTTCTGCCGATCTTATGAACCGTCTTTTCAATATACTGGTCTGCTGTTTCAGCTTCTTTAGTATAAACAACATAAATATTATGGTACTTCTGTATCTCTTCCTGATGTCCTTCAACGCGGTAGGCATCGAACACAACGATAACGTTTCCGCCCCGAAGCGGCTGATAATTGCTGAGTATATCCTTAAGCCGGCTCTGGGCGAGGTGTATGTCGTCTTTTGCAAGTGTGCGAAGCTCTTCCCAGGCAAAAATCATATTATAGCCATCTACCAGAAGATATTCGTCCTGCGGCTTTTTGTTTTTTCCGGGTTTATATTCTGTTTCGGAAACACTGACTCTGCGTGGTGCATTCTCCGAGGGAAGCCTTCTTCTTACCGGACCGTAGGTACGCTCAAATATCTCCATCAGTTCCTTTTCGCCGGCGTAAGAATCAACATACCCTGTACTCTTCTCCGCTCCGCTGCTGCCTCTTGAGCTGCTGTCCGTTTCATCACCATCGTTGTCTTCATCGCCTGTATCATTATGCATTCTGTGAAGGCCGCTCTCTACATGCATATGCTCCTCCACCTCATACCATGGCACAACAAAACCGGCTCCATGAGCGCAGAAAACCGATCCGGTCGGATTATCAAGGTCGGCTTCGGGATCATAACCTGTTTCCTTAACTATCTCATCCTGATCTTTGCATGGCTGATAGCCTGCAAGACTTGTGAAAAGCCGTCCCGTCCCTCTTGTATAGGCTGCAACCTGCAGCTGATAATCCCGCATCTCGGAAACAGCCGCCCGTCCTTTTATGATATAGCCTTCTCCTGAAGGTTCAGGGTCATCCATGCTCCCCTGCATCCTCTGAATGTCAGAGATAGCCCTGCCAAGATATTCGGAAGGGATCTCGAGCATAAACTCATAAACCGGCTCCAGCAGGACTGATTCCGCTTTTCTGAGTCCCATCCGTACCGCCCGGTAGGTAGCCTGTCTGAAGTCACCGCCTTCAGTATGCTTTATGTGCGCTCTTCCGGTCAGAAGAGTGATGGCCATATCGGTTATCGGGGCTCCTGTCAGCACACCCCTGTGTTCCTTCTCGCTGAGATGTGTAAGTATAAGCCGCTGCCAGTTTCTGTCAAGGACATCCTCACTGCAGGCTGTAAAGAACTGAAGTCCTGATCCCGTTTCTCCCGGTTCAAGCAGCAGATGTACTTCCGCATAATGCCGGAGCGGTTCAAAATGCCCCACTCCTTCCACGATATTGCTGATCGTTTCTTTATAGACAATGCTTCCGGCATCAAATTCCACTACTGTATGGAAGCGTTCCCATATCATCTTTTTAAGTATCTCAGTCTGGACTTCACCCATCAGCATTGCATGAATTTCCTGCAGGCGTGCATCCCACACAATATGCAGCTGGGGATCCTCTTCCTCAAGCTCCTTCAGTCTGGCAAGCATCACATGCACATCCACATTTTCAGGCAGCCTGATGCGATAATCAAGCACAGGCGAGAGCACGGGCAGTGCCGCATCCTTTTCTAATCCGAGTCCCTGTCCACAGAAGGTATCTGAAAGGCCCGTGACGGCACATACTGTACCGGCCTCAGCTTCCTGTACAGCCTCGTACCTGGCGCCGGAATAGATGCGTATCTGATCCGCCTTTCCCTGTTCAAGAACCTGCTTTACCTTCAGGGTGCCGCCTGTTATCTTCATATAGGTGAGCCGGCTCCCCTTGTCGTCCCGCGCGATCTTATATACCCTGGCCGCAAAATCCGGCGGATATTCCGTTGGAATCATGTACCGGTCTGTAAATTCAAGAAGCTCCCTGACTCCATCCATCCGAAGGGCCGATCCATATAAGCATGGAAAAGCTTTTCTTTCATGGATGACTCTGCTGATCTCTTCATCCGGGAGAGTTTCCTCCTGAAGGAAGATATCCATCGCCCTCTCATCACAGGTCGCCAGGTTTTCATAAAAAGCCGGCATTTCCTGCGGGTCATATACAACACAGCTTTCGCTAAGGTGTTTCTTTATATCCTCATATAGCGCCTGCCTGTCCGTCCCTTCCTGATCCATCTTGTTGATAAAAAGGAAAGTCGGTATTTCATATCTCTCAAGGAGCCTCCAGAGCGTCCTGGTATGTCCCTGTACACCGTCAGCGCCGCTTATGACCAGTATCGCATAGTCAAGCACCTGCAGCGTTCTCTCCATCTCGGACGAAAAATCCACATGCCCGGGAGTATCAAGAAGCGTCAGAATGGTATCCGGCAGGTGTATCACTGCCTGTTTGGAAAAAATAGTGATGCCCCGCTCCTTTTCCATCTCATAGGTATCAAGGAAGGCATCTCCGTGATCCACCCTGCCCGCTTTTCTTATCTCTCCTGAAAGATACAGCATGCTTTCAGATAATGTAGTCTTCCCCGCATCCACATGTGCAAGGATACCTGCTGCAATTCTTTTCATCAGTATTTCCTTTTACTGCAATTTGTAATTATCTGGTAACTGTTCAGACCCAGCCGCCTGCGGCCGGGCCGTGAATAACAATTATCTTCCTGTAGTGAATAACAATTATCTTCCTGTAACGCATAGCAAAGGGAAGCAGGTTTATCTCCTGCTTCCCTTTTGAATATATCATATTAAGATGATACTGTCAAAGCAATCTCAGCCCTTTACGGCACCTTCGATCATACCGTTCATGATCTGTTTCTGAGCGATCAGGAAGATGATGATCATCGGAACTATTGCCAGCAGGGCGGCTGTAAGGATAAGATCCCACTGCTTTACATAGGATCCGACGAAAGCCTGAACTGCAACGGGAAGTGTTTTATACTTTCCGTTAAGTCCAAGAAGCATCGACGGAAGCAGATAGTCATTCCAGATCCACATACCGTTCAGGATGGTGACTGTGGTGAGAACAGGTGTAAGAAGCGGCAGGATGATCCTGAAGAAAGTACCTTCAGGAGAGCAGCCGTCGATAGCTGCTGCCTCTTCAAGGTCGTACGGTACGCCCTTGATGAAACCTGTCAGGATGAACACTGTCATGGCACCGCCGAATCCGCAGTATGCAAAAATAATGCCGGGGATCGTAGAGAGCATCGGAATGCCTACAAAGTTGCCGGCATCACGGAATGTAGATACCAGCGGAAGCATAACTACCTGGAACGGAATGATCATCGAAGCGATGAATACCATGTAGATAGCGGTAGCCCATTTTTTCTTGTTGTTACGGCTGATTACCCAGCCTGCCATGGCTCCGAAAAGAGCCAGGAGCGCCAGAGATATGACTGTGATCACTACAGATGAAAACAGGGCTCTCCAGAAGTTGAAGTTTGAGTTGTTGATAACCGCGCCAAGGTTTGTAATAAACTGCTTGAAGGAAACGCCCTTCAGCGCGATGGGGCTTGCTACGATATCTGCCTGAACCTTAAAGCTGTTCATCACAACCAGATAGAACGGGAACAGTACGTAGATAGCAATGATGATTCCAACGATCGTAAGTACCAGCGATCTTCTTCTTCTCTCCTCGCCTACCATTACAGTTCCACCTCCTTAGAATTAGATATTCTGACCTGGATGAGTGATACGCAGGCAAGAATTATGAAGAACAATACTGCCTTAGCCTGGCCAAGCGCATAATTGTTCTTGGATACAGCCGTATTGTAGATGTTGAGCGCCAGCATCTGGGTACCGCTTGTCAGGTACTTGCCCATGAACTGTGCACTTCCTGTACCGCCTGTCAATGCCAGGTTGACATCGAACTGTTTGAATGCAGATGTCAGTGTAAGGAAAGTACAGATAGTGAAGGTCGATGCGATCATCGGAATCTTGATCTGGAACAGTGTCTGGCTTGGATTTGCGCCGTCGATCTGCGCAGCTTCAAGAACATCTCCCGGAATCTGGGTAAGGCCGGTGATATAAATAAGCATTATATAACCTGCATACTGCCAGATGTAAACCACGATGATGGCGATCATGGCTGTCTTTGTCTGAACCAGCATGGATGTTTTGGTAATGTTGATAAGAACATTGTTAAACACGAACTGCCAGATATAGCCAAGTACGATACCACCGATAAGGTTCGGAAGGAAATATGCTGCGCGGAAGAAGCCGTCGCCCTTGATACCATTGGTGCAGAGAAGCGCCAGAAGGAAGGCGATGACATTTACGAGAACCATGTTAAGCACAACGAAAATGAACGTGATCAGGATAGACCAGATAAACTGGGGATCCGAGAACATCGTTGTATAGTTCTCGAAGCCTACAAACTTCGTAAACTGAATTCCTGTCCAGTCTGTAAAGGAGTAGTAAATACCAAGGCAGAGAGGAATAATGACTGTCACCGCAAATGTAAACAGCAGCGGGAAAAGGAAAATGATATATATTATTCGTCTGTGGTATTTAAGTGTCGGGAAGAAATAAAGACCTGCGATTATCGCAACGATCCCAAGGATCAGAAACGCACCGCGATATTTTGCCCCGCTCCTGCTGAAATCCAGAATAAGCGCGTACACAAACAGAACCGCGCCGCAGATAAGCAGCAAAAGTGAGAGCAACTTTCTTGATGAAGAATTTGCTTTCATATTGATTTTCTCCCTAAATATAGATTTTGTAGCTGCACCGGTACATAAGACAGGGACGGCGACTGCAGTCGCCGTCCCCAGCATTCAAACCAGTATTATTGTTTAAACCACAGCTCTATTATGAAGCATAGTAATCAGCAATTACAGATGTCATAGCCTGTGTAAAGCCTTCAGCATCCGGAATGCTGCCAAGAGCATAGTCAAGATACAGCTGGCCTGTAGCGTTCTGATCAAGACCGGATTTGTTCTTCAGCCAATGCCAGGATGAGGTCTTGCCTGCAGCAGTGTACTCGCTGATGGTCTCAGCAAACGGATCTTCTGCTACGAAAGAGCAGGACTTGAACGGGCTGATGAAGCCGCCCTTCATAACAAGGATCTCCTGACCTTCGTCTGTTGCCAGCCAGTCAAGGAATGCCTTTGCAGCGTCGGTGTTGTCGTTCTGGAATACTGCCCACCAGGACGGGGAGTTGGTAAGGATGGTGTCGATGCCTTCTTCAAATGCATACGGGATCATACCAACTTTGAAGTTGCCTGCTTCTTCATACTGAGCAGCGTCGTCAGTTGTCATGGTAGCGCCGATCCAGGAGCCCTGGGTAACAAACGCATATTTACCGGAAGCAAATCCAAGGATCTGCTGATCATAGGTGCCGGAGGTAAGGAAACCGGAATCTGTATCAGCATACTCATTGAACAGCGCGATCATCTCTGCATAGTGCAGGAAACGGTCATGGTCGATCTGTCCGCCGTCAGCGAGAAGATCTGAATATGTGGTATCGTCGCGGTCAAGGCCTGCGTCGATGTAGTTTGCAAAGCTGTGTGAACCGGTTGACCAGTAGAGGTTCTGAGCCTCGCAGCACCAGCCGATGACTGCTGTCAGGCCAAGGTCTTCCTTCTGAGCGTCGATTGTCTCAAATGCTGCGCGCATGGATTCCGGTCCTGTGATGGAAGCCGGGTCAACGCCTGCTTTTTCAAGGATATCAGCATTGTATGCAAGGCCGATAGCTTCTGTTGTGTACGGGAAGCCTACAAGGCCGTCTGTTCCAACATAGCCTGCATCTGTGTCAGCTGCCCATGCGCAGTCGCTCATGTCGGCAAGGAGTCCGTCCCAGTTGCCAAAGTCAGCATCTGAACCACATACGAAGATATCCGGCATTCCGGTGCCCTGATACTGTTTCTTCAGCTCATCCTGAATGTTTACGCCGCCGCCCATGGATTCGATCTCTACATGAACTCCGGTCTCCTCCTCATACTTTGCAGCTGCTTCCTTCAGAGCTGCATCGACTTCGATCTTACCGTTGACAAGACGAAGAGATTCGCCGTCAGCATATGCGCCTGTGGAAAGGCCTGCAGCAACAACTCCTGCTACCAAAAGTGTTAAAAGTGATTTTTTCATAAGATGCCTCCTTTTACTAATGCATGAGCAAAAGCAACATTATTATTACAAAAAGAGCACACGTTTCTGCCCCTTTTTCACAAAAGTGATTATAGCATAACTATATATATTTAGCAAGTTCTAATACAACAAAATCTTCACGTTTATTGTTTTTTATGGTCACCTTGTACCGAATCATCTTGACCATTTCCACATACAGAAGTATAATTTCGAAAGATATTCTTTCGTTTTATGTTTTTGTAAGGACCGGATGGGAGTTATTCATGGCTGAAATCACGAAGATGTGGATCGCAGATAAGATGCGGGAGATTATGAAGCACAAATCCATAGACAAGATCCGTGTCACAGAGATCTGCCAGGCGGCAGACATCAAGCGTCCGACCTTTTACTATCATTTCAAAGACAAGTACGACCTTGTGGCGTGGATGTTCTGCACAGACGCCTATGTCACGGACATCACATCTGTCGCTTCCGTAGCTGCCGGAATGAACAAAATGAAGCAGGAGATCCTGTTCTACAAGCGCGCCTATGAAGATTCTTCTCAGAATGCCCTCTGGCGCTGCATGCTGGAGTACTTTGTCCGCCGTTATTCCGAGCTTGCAAAAGAAAAGCTGGGTACCGATACTCTCGATACTCAGCTTGCCTATAGCATTCGATTCTATTGTATAGCTTCTGTCGGCATGACACAGGAATGGGTACTGAAGGACAACATTCATCGAAATAATCTGCCAGTTCCTGCTTTTTCTTCCAGAACTCTTCTATGGAGTCATTAAACACAACCTCGTCAAACAGGTGCCCCTCAAAGTGCTCTGTTTCTCCTGTTTCCGGATTTTCATAATCACCGCCATCTCTCAGGAACCGTAAATCATTCTCCGTAATGCCGGTCACTTAAAGGAACACGTCATCCTCGGAGTAATCATCGAAATTGGCCAGTGTCAGATGTCCGTCGCCATCCGGTTCATAGTGAAGCACTTTCATGTGAGGATCCTCAAGCCTTTTTTTCCATGCTTTAGAAGTCTGACCTGCATCAAACAAAAATCGGGCAGGTGTAATAAGTTCCACCACATTTGCTAAATAATATGCACAATCCATAAAATGGTTATATATTGGCGGCATTCGAGTACTATCTGACTCCGTCTCTTCTTGGGGGATTCCCGATAATGTAATCAAACTTCATTTTCGTTCCTTCCTTCAGTATCTTTTGCAGTCTCAATTAGAGACTGTTTTAGGTTCTCAATTACTTTTCCGTTGCTTCTAAGCAGTTCCAATTGTCTGTACGCTTTTTCCCTCAGTATTTTCAGCCGCTATGACTGTGATAGCCCCTGTGCAATCAGATCGGCGTTTGTGTCCTCCAGGTTGATCAACACAACCAATTCCTCCGCCGACGCATAATCTCTGATATTCGGAGACATTCCCTTTGTATCTGTTTCCCGTCTCCACTGAGAAGCCGTTTTACCAAAAAGAGCCATATTCAGGACATCAGCTTCCGAAGCATACTTATACGATATTTCCTCCGGAGTAAGATCCGGCCTTATCAGAAATCTCTTAACTGCATCCGTATGAATGCGGTAGTTTATCTTTGACAGCTCTCTCTTCGCATCCCAGCCAACAGACAAGCGCTGTGCTTCGTCTTTCTTCAGCCGCTGATAATCTTTTATCAGATAAAGCTTAAATTCCAGCGAAACCCATGATGCGAACTCAAAAGCGATATCGGAATGAGCATAGGTTCCGCCATATCTGCCTGCCTTGGAAACAATGCCGACAGCGTTCATTTTCTCAATCCATTGCGTTGGAGTCATAACCAGCCTTCCTGGCTCACTTCTAACCGTCTGGAATTCCATACGGTTAAAATTAGGATTGTATAGCCCCTCCCACATCGCAAGATAGTCAATCGTCGAATAGGAGCTCATCCAGTTAGATATAACAATGCGCGGATCATCGCTGTTTTTGTACTTGGCGATGTCAGTCATAGAAATGTAAGCCTCTTCATTAACCACACTTCCATATAGCCTGATCTCCACGCCATTCGCATTGATCGTTTTGTTCTTCATATGCGTCTATCCCCTTTTCAAAGATACAAACTCCAAACTATTGTCTGCCCACCAGTCATATATCCTGCATAGTGGCCGTCTGTTTTCCGGTTCCGATTCTGTTCCATCGCCAAACATATCAAACAATGTCATATGCCGAAACTTTTCATGAGCCTTGCTTTCCTGAACTCTATATGCTCTGTCGGCTCATTATCTTTATTAAAACATCCAGCCAGCCGAACCACACCTCATCAATATGGTTGTTCATCATATTGCAGACCCATAGCGGCGTAAAAACCTCACCATGCGCTTTCGTCCTATCAGACTGCACCTCCATCGCCTCTCATCTTGTACTGGTTCAACTTTGCATTATCAGCGTACACAGGCAGGTACCTCCTCTCCTTTGTACCCCAGGATCTTCTTCATGCAGAAGCTAGCACAAGGGCCATAGCAGCATCCTTCACAGGGGCTTTTCTTTTCGGAGACTCCACTAAGTAGTAGCAATTCTCTCTGCCGAGTGTACATCCTACCTTCCGGTTTTTCCAGAAGCAACAGACCCGGCAACTTCGTGTACGGTCAGCGTGATAGCGGACATCATCAGTCGATCCTCCTTTCCAACATTATTCCGCAGCAGATTCTGCGGAAATGAAAAGAACCCGGCTACGAACTGTAATTCGTAACCAGGCTATGTAAGAGGAAGATCACTTCTGAATAAAGTTGTATAGATTTTGTCAGCCTACAAAAAGAAAGAAAAAAACTAAAAGCCGCATGCTTTCAAGGTTTTTTGATGTTTTTAAGCTTCGATTAACGCTTGCTGAACTGCGGAGCGCGTCTCGCGGCCTTGAGGCCGTATTCGAGCAAAATCAACCTCTGTGACCCTTGATTTTACTGGGCTTTCGGCCTGTAGACTTTTCCGTTACCTCTCCGTTAACTAAGCGCCTGCCCAGGCAATACAGACCCTCTGTATTCACTTTTCGAGAGTCTCATTGACGACAGCAGATAACTGTTCTGGCTTATTATACTTCACCTTTGCGTAAATGTTCATTGTAAACTTGCTGTTCTTATGCCCTGCCAGGTGCTGGACCGTTTTGGGATTGACTCCGGCGTGGATCAGATTCGAGATATACGTGTGGCGCAGCAGGTGAGGAGTTACAGGAAAACCGATAGTGTACACAATACTCGGCTTGTTCCTGCATTGCTGCCCGCAAGCTTACAGGCGCTTTTGATCTGCTCCTTTCTGGTCATTTGCTTATCCTCCGAAGACGATCTTAACGATCTTCATCCTGACAAGCCCATCACAGAAACGGATCATCAGCTTGTGGAACGTGCCGACGCTTCCGTAAATATCCCGGTAGCCGCGCATGTAGCTTTTGGCCGTAACTGAAACGAAACGATTGCTCCATCCGGCAAGCTCTGATTCATCCTCCAGGGAGAAAAAGGCACTGACGTCCGTGATTCCAGCCTCCTTCAGCCACGTTTTCTGCATGAGCTTCGCACCGCGCTCGTTGCAGGAATCGAAGGCCAGCACGCCTCCGGGAAAGTGCTCGGCCATCGCCTGAAACAGTTTTTTTACATCGTCTGTTCTGAAATAATAGAAAACTCCTGCCGCAAAGAAAACCGCACCATCCGACGCGTCGATTTGATCCATCCAGGAAAAATCATTCAGATCACAGGCCAGATTTGTCTCCTGCTCGCCCGCAGGAAGCAGGTCGTTCCGTACTTTTATCACGTCCGGAAGGTCGATGTTATAGCCTCTGCACTTCCCGTTATCGACCTTCGAGAAGGTGTCATCCAGACCGCAGCCAAGATTCACAACAGCCGCTTTCGTATGCTCCTTCAAATAGGCCTCCGCCTCACAGCGAAGGTCATATTGCCGCTGCGCCACCTCCAGCGCCCCGAAAAGACCAGCGGCGGACTCCATCTTCTTCCGCTTGTCGGCAAAATCGTAGTCCAGGCTGTCGCAGATCCGCCTGGCCTCCGGGTCGGAAAACAGCTCCGGAAAGCGCTCGGAGCACACCAGCCGCCCGAAAAGCGGGATGACCAGCGTCTCCTGAACCGTATTTTTCTCAATGTGATATTTCATGGCTCAATCCTTTCTTCTGTATCCGCAGCCGCAGCAGGGACCGCCGGAAGCCAGCGTATATTCCCGCACAAAATCCGATACGCCACCTGCCTCGCTCATGATGTAGTCCAGACGGCACATCGCGGGAACCAGTTCGAAAAGCCCTGACTCCTTCATTAATGTGCGGATGCCGCAGATCGTAAAACGAGCCTCCAGACAAAGCCCATATGTCCAGTCCCGGGACAGCCTTCGCCGTATATCCATAGACTGTCTTTCGGAACATGAGGGGGAACAGTTTTCCCATGATTCCAATCTTCATTGATTCATTGCTCCTTTTGATTTGCGGGGCCTTCCATAAACTCGTCGACCGCCTGCAGCACCGGTGCGGTGTACTGCTCTCCGCCGAAAAGCCATTGCTCATGCTGCATATCGAATTCCCGGATCTCCGGATCCCGGAAATACTTCTTATAACGATTCAGATACTTCTCGCCCATCTTGTTGGCATAAATAAAATGGACCCGGGTGCCCTCCACGTGAATATCGTCCTTCAGCCAGGTGAGCAGATCCGTGTAATACTCGTTTTTAATGGACTCCGGATTGAATTTGGAAAAGCAGCCCATGAACCGGTCCGCGGTCTCGTCGTCCATTTCAAAAAAGTTCTTGAGCTTTTCTCTGGTTTTTGCTTTCTTTTTCTCGCTTTTGGTAAAGCTGGTCAGAAGTGGTACGACCAGTTTTGACTGGAGCCAGGCGCTGAATTTCCCGCTCTGGTCCAGATCCGGGCTTCCGAAAATACCGTGATCGAGATGGATCTTTTCCCGTTGGATCAGCTGCCCCACAAAGGTGCTGCCTAAGGAGGAGCCGATCGCGCCATTCAGGCGACCTCCGAAATGATCCTGAATATATGTTTCAATCTTCTCAGTAACCGTGATGATGTCCGGAAAGATCAAATCACTGCCGTCAAAACCATCGTAGTTCACGCAGATCAGGTGATATTTCTCGCCCAGCCGGTCC
>JAFUCO010000014.1 GCA_017459635.1 Blautia sp.
TATTAGCCCTTCCTTCGGCAAACTCGCAAAAAGCGCTCAGACAGTGCCGAAGGAAGGGCAGCTATACTCGCATTTTCTGTGCCATAGGCCGAACGGTTCCGTACATATGGTCAGTCCTCCCCCTACAGCTATTTTGTTGGCAAGTATACAAATCCATATCCAAAACACTAACTAAATGACATTGGAACCGTCCCCTGTCTCATTTTCGTCCCCTGGCTTATTTCACTGCTTTCAGGTGATAGATGAAGGAAGTGAATTCGGGGATCTCTCGTGGGATGGGGATGCCGGCGTGCATGAGGGCCATGCCGGTTGCTTTAAGTGAGGCTCCGCCGCCTTCCAGCTCGTAGGTTATGTCGGGTGAGAGGCCTTTGCACTTTATGTACTCCTGAGGTCCATTGACTGTCAGGTGAACGGTAACTACTGTCACGACAGCTTCGCTCTGATCTTTTGAGACGCTTTCCCATGCGACGAGATTGACCTGCTCAAATGGATTGACGAGTCTGTAGTAGCTGCCGAAGAAATTGATGTCATAGTATTTGTGATAAAGTTCGCTCATCTTCCGGCACACTGCATGCTCTTCTTTGCTGAGCTTTGTTGCGTCCAGTTCGTAGCCGAAGGTTCCGCACATCGCGATGGCGGCTTTGGTCTCAAACGGGACCATCGGACTTGCTTCGGATACGTGAGCGCCCATGGTGCATACCGGATACAGGAAGGATGAACCGTAGTGCAACTTCAGATTATCGAGGGGCTTTGTGTTGTCGGAGCTCCAGTACTGCACGAACCAGGTGAGCATTGCCGGGTCGAAACGGCCGCCTCCTCCTGCGCAGCCCTCAAACATGATGTCCGGATGAGTTTTAATGATACCGTCCATAACCCGGTAAAGGCCGAGCACATACCGGTGAGAGACCTCTCCCTGCTTTTCCGGGGGAAGTGAATTCGACCAGAGATCCGTTATGGCGCGGTTGATGTCCCACTTTACATAGTAAATATTTGCGCTGTCAAGGATCCTGTTTATGCTTTCGATCAGGTAATCCTGAACTTCTTTTCTTCCTACATCAAGCACCAGCTGGTTACGGCTTCTGACCGCATGCCTGCCCGGGATTTCCATGACCCAGTCAGGATGTGTCCGGAAAAGGTCGGAATCCTCGGAAACCATTTCCGGCTCAAACCAGATCCCGAATTTCATGTCCAGTGCATTGATCTGCCTTACAAGCTCGGGGAGACCGCATTTTATCTTTTTCTCATTTACGTACCAGTCGCCAAGACCGGAGTTATCGTCGTCACGCTTTCCGAACCAGCCGTCATCCATAACGATCATCTCAACGCCCATCTCTTTCGCGGCCTTCGCGATTTCGACAAGCTTTTCATCGTCGAAATCGAAAAAGGCTGCTTCCCATGTGTTAAGAAGGACAGGACGCCTGACGTCTTTTACAAATTTACTGCGGTTGAGGTTGCTTCTGAAAAAATTATGGAAGTTATGGCTCATTCTGGTAAGGCCCTTGTGGGTGTAGGTAATGAGAACGGCAGGTGTATCAAAATCCTCACCCGGCGCGACCGAATAGCTGAACAGTCTGTCGTTGATGCCCATGACAAGGCGGGCCTGGTCGTACTGGTCAAGCTCGGCTTCTGCAAGGAAGCTTCCGGAGTACATAAGTGCGTATCCATAGCAGGCGCCGAAATCTTCTGTTGTCGTGCGCTCGGCCAGGGCTATAAAAGGATTCTGCTGGTGGGAGGAAATTCCACGTCCGCTGCGTATCTTGTGCACATGGTGAGTCAGCGGCTGCCTTTCCACCTGGCGTTCCTGGCCGTATCTTCCGGGAAGAGAAATAAGGTCAAGGTCTCTTCCGTTCATATAGTCCATGTTAAAGGACATGATCCTCTTGAGGCTTATGGCACCGCTGCCGCCATTGTGGACACGGGAAGCACGCATTATGATATCTGCCTCCTCAAAAACCGAGTAGAGAAGCGTGACCTGCACTTTAGTGACGGCATCTTCTATCACAAGCTCGAGGGTATCAACGGTATCGGCGGGGTTTGCAAAAGCTGTGGGCAGACCGTTCAGAGTAAAAGGACCCTTGTATATTTTGTGAGATACATATCTGCCATCGAATGAAAAACTTCCGTCAGTATTCTGCACTTCTATGGAATTGATGCGGAAATCCCCCTGCTGCTGCGTTGTAAATTCCTGTGGCTGTGCATCCAGAGAGAATGTACGCTCCTTCAGGGAATCATAGGGATTGCCGGAAAACCCGCGGTCATACCGGCGGATCAGATAAATGAGATCCTCATCGTGTATTCTTGCTCCATAGTACAGATGCTTTACATAATTGAGATTACCGATCTTGAGCTGATAGGTGGTCTTCGCAGTGTGCAGCGAAAAGGTTCGCCTGCTTTCATTGTAAATAATAGCCATGGCCTTATCCTCGTTTCTTCAGTAAGGGTCATTCGTATCAGAATAATTATAACTCTTAAAATTTATATATTACATGGATAAGTGAACACAGGAGAGGTTTCTCTGTGTTATAATCATCATAAGATGAAGCGGAACCCGAATGCCATCGGCCGGGTTGTTAATAGAAAAACAGCATTTATCTGCAGGGAAACGTTAGGCACTGTACATGAATAACTTCCGAAAGATGCGCAGGATAAATTTCGCCCTGCAAGGCGGAGGAAGGAGGCGTAGCGGGCTACGGCGACTGACGACAACGCAGTCAGGGCGGAATTTAGACAAGCAGATTTCGGAA
>JAFUCO010000074.1 GCA_017459635.1 Blautia sp.
CCAGAGGCCGCGGTTCCGTACATATGGTCAGTCCTCCCCCTACAGCGTCCGACTCGCCAAAATCTTTTCGATACCATAGTACCAAAAATTCCAATCTATAACACTAACTAAATGACATTGGAACCGTCCCCTGTCTTATTTAAAGAGGAGCATATCCGGGTTCACCGCCCGGATATGCTCCTTGTATTGCACAGGCAGCAAGGGGGAAGACCCGCCTGCGCCGTCAGCTGCCATATGTAATCTGTAGTCTGTCAGTCTTCGCCGAAGAGCCCGTTGCCCCAGCTGTCCCAGATATCATCAAAGTCACGTGCATAATCATCATACTCGTCCAAATAATCATCATGATCATCGTCGTCGTACTCATCGTCATCATCGAAGTAATCATCATGATCATCGTCATAGTAATCATCATCGTCTCTGTCGTCGCGTTCTCTGTCTTTATCTGGTCTGTCTGGTCTGTCGTCTGCATCCTCTCTTACGATACCGGCGTTCTTCTGATAGTCTTCTGTCTGCTCTCCAAGTGTTACTGTTACGACCTTCTCCTCGCCTTCATGGTTGATCGTCAGCTCAATCTCCTCTCCCGGAGCATAATAGTTGATATAGTCCACCAGCTCGTTGATGCTGGAAAGGTTCTTATTCTTGAATTTGACGATAAAGTCGCCTTCTTCGATGCCGGCTTTATCAGCGCCGCTGCCATCTGTCACCTCGGAAACATATACGCCTGTCGGGAAGCCGTACTTTTTAGCTTCTTCTGAGGATACTGTAGCACCAGTGATACCCAGGATACCGTGTTTATCGGCAGCGAGTTTATCACGCTCTTCCTCGTTCATCAGATCTTCCAGGATCTCATCATCAACGTCGCTGATCGCGATTGCGTAACCCATGCCTTCAACCTCGGTAGAGGCAAGCTTTGCGCAGTTGATACCGATCAGCTCTCCATCCATGTTAAGCAGAGCGCCGCCGCTGTTTCCAGGGTTGATGGCCGCATCTGTCTGGATCATGTTAACAGCAGTGGAATCATCCTCTTCTGCATAAAAGCTCCCGGACGATTCTGAATAACGTGTCTTTGCGCTCACGATACCTGTCGTAACCGACTGTCCATAACCCATGGCATTACCGATAGCAACAACCTGCTGTCCAACCTTCACATCGTCAGAAGATCCGACCTTCGCGATGCTGATCGCGTTAAGTGTATCCTCATCGATATCATCACGTTTTACAGCTATTACCGCAAGATCCTTGTCCTGATCATAGCCCTTAACCCTGCCTTCTACAGCAGTGTTATTGATAAAGCCCACAGAGATCGTCTCCGCGCCTTCAACTACATGGTAATTGGTGGCAATAAGCAGGTCATCGTCGCTCTTTCCAATGATAACGCCTGAACCTCTGCCCTCAACCTCACGCTCCTGCGGAGCATATCCGCCATAGTAGCCAAACATGCTGAAGTAGTCCATTACTTCCTGAACAGATTTCGTAGTGATGGAAACTACCGAAGGCATTGCCTCTTCCACAATATCGGAAACATCAAGATAACCCTTGGTGCTGAATGCAGTTTCATTATCATCTGAAGCTTCTTTATCAGCAGTCCTGAGAAGTGAAACCACGTTTGCCTTTGCTGCGCTCTCCTCTGCTGAAACAAAAGTTCCTGCCGCCAGGCCTCCGATAACTGCCGCCGAAATTCCTACAGCCAGGCCTCTCTTCAGCATATCCCGCACATGCATCCTTTTCTCAGTTCCTTCCTCATTGTTCCATTCGTTGTTCAGATAACCCTTCATTATTTTTACCTCCTTATATTATGCGCCTTAACAGGTGAACTGTAACTGTTCAGAACCATCTCCGGACAATTACGGGGTATCAGCATTCTTATCGACAAAGCACTTAATGTTTTATCTTCTTCAACCTTACGACGCAAAGTATACTTACGGTTTGTGTTAATTTTGTGGGATAAATGTGTTCATTTGGTGAATTTCAGAAAAAAATCAGGCTGCAGGCAAGGTAAAGCCACCCCTTTGCCCCTTCTTAACTTTCCCTTGATAAAGTTCATAAAGTTATGTATAATGTACAAAGATTTATGAGCCCATAGGCTCGCAGGAGGTTATCGTTTATGTCAAAATACCTTGTCAAGAGAATCCTGCTGGCAATTCTCAGCGTCTTTATAATCTGTCTTATCACATTCTTCGCGATGAACGCTGTGCCAGGCGGACCCTTCAATTCCGAAAAAGCCACCACCCCGGCTGTAAAAGCTGTCCTTATGGAACGCTTCAATCTCGACAAACCGGTCTGGCAGCAATTCCTTATTTATATGCAGAATCTCTCACACTTTGATTTCGGAGTATCGCTGAAAACAGGCCGCGAGATCAGCGGCACCCTTGCTTCCTGCTTTTCAGTATCTGCCAAAATCGGCGGTATAGCCGCCTTCGTGGCCGTTATCATCGGTGTAGTTCTTGGAGCCATCGCGGCACTGTTCCGCAACCGCTGGCCGGACCGCCTGATCATATTCCTGACCACGCTTTTCACGGCCATGCCTTCCTTCGTGTTCGCAACACTGCTTTTAATGGTGTTCTGCATACAGTTAAGGCTCCTGCCGGTTTTCTCTACCGATGCTTCCGCATCCAAATACATTCTGCCCGTAATCGCGCTTGCGGCTTATCCTACAGCATACATCACAAGGCTTACCAAAACAAGTATGCTGGACTCCCTGAGTCAGGATTATATCCGTACCGCAAGGGCAAAAGGCGTAACGACCCAGAAGGTCATTTTCAAGCATGCGCTTCGCAACGCGCTGATCCCTGTAATCACTTATGTTGGCCCGATGCTTGCGTACATCGTTACCGGTTCCCTTGTAGTTGAAAACATTTTCAACATCGGCGGACTTGGCAAACAGTTTGTACAGTCCATAACCAACCGTGACTACCCGATGATCATGGCGACGACCATTTTCCTTTCGATCATCATGGTACTTATGAACCTTCTGAGTGATATCATGTACAAGGTCGTTGACCCGCGCATCAAGCTTGATTAAGGATGGAGGATGCAGCATTTTATGGATAATACACCAGCAAAAAATCCACTGAGCCTTCAGATCGACGTAAGCCGGTTTGAAAAGGCCACTGACGATGAAAAAAAGCAACAGGACGTAATGAGCGAATCTACCACCTTTTTTAAGGATGGCATGCGAAAGCTGATGAAGAACCCTCTGGCGGTAGGCTCAATCATTGTCCTTATTCTCATAATTCTTACTATAATAATTGCCCCGCTGATCGTCCCGTACAGCTATTCGGACATCATCAAAGTCAACGGACGGCGTGACAAAACTGCCAAAAACCTGGCTCCATTTGAATATTCCAAGACGGAGCAGAAGTACATAGATGAAGGCGGCAAGGTCTTCCCGCACATCATGGGAACCGATTCCATGTGCCGTGACTATTTCATCCGTGTTGTAGAGGGTACAAAGATCTCACTTGTGGTAGGCCTCTTCGCCTCTATCCTGGTGCTGATAATCGGAGTTCTGTACGGCTCCATTTCGGGCTATATGGGAGGAAAGATCGACTTGATAATGATGAGGATAGTCGATATCATATACTCCCTGCCAGACATGCTTATCATAATCCTTCTGTCGGTAGTGCTCAACGAAACGCTGGCACAGTCCAACAATAAGATAATCCTGTCCCTCGGAACCAACATGGTGTCGATATTCATCGTTTTCGGACTTCTGTACTGGGTCGGCATGGCAAGGCTTGTGCGCGGCGAGATCCTCAAGATCAAAAATAACGAATATGTGCTGGCTGCAAAAGCAGTAGGCGCAAAATCCGGCCGTATCATCCGTACCCACATTATTCCGAACTGTATCAGCGTTATCATTATCACAACGGCACTGCAGATCCCTTCGGCAATCTTCACCGAAAGCTTCCTGTCCTTCGTCGGTATGGGCGTTAAGGCTCCCATGCCTTCGCTCGGATCACTGGCCAACGCGGCCCGTGAAGGTCTGCAGAGCTACCCGCTTCAGCTGGTTTTCCCGGCAGTAACTATCGTCCTTATCGTTCTGGCCTTCAACCTTCTTGGCGACGGTCTTCGGGACGCGTTCGATCCAAAACTCAGGAGGTGATCCGTAATGGCAGACAAAAATAATAAAGGAAACGGATCTCCACTTCTGCAGCTGATAGACCTCCACACATCCTTCACCACCGACAACGGCGAGGTGCAGGCTGTCAACGGCGTCAACTTTACACTGAATGAAGGCACTACCCTCGGTATAGTCGGCGAATCGGGCTCAGGCAAATCGGTAACCGCCTACTCGATCATGCAGATCCTTGAAAAAAACGGCCACATTACCAGCGGACAGATACTCTACCGCGGCCAGGACATCACCCACTATACGGAAAAGCAGATGCAGGATTTCCGCGGCAAAAACGTATCCATTATCTTCCAGGATCCCATGACATCGCTGAATCCGGTCTACACTATAGGCAACCAGATCTCCGAAGCAATACTGATCCACTCCGACAAAACCAAGGAGGAAGCAAAGGCAGCTACGATCAAAATGCTCGAACTGGTCGGCATAAATGATCCGGAAAAACGTTTCAAACAGTATCCGCATGAGCTTTCCGGCGGTATGCGCCAGCGTATCATGATAGCCATGGCTCTTGTGTCAGAACCGGATATCCTCATTGCAGATGAGCCCACCACGGCTCTGGATGTGACAATACAGGCCCAGATCCTTGAGCTTATGCAGGAGCTGCAAAAAAAGCTCAACATGGCCATAATCATCGTTACCCATGACCTTGGCGTTATCGCCCAGATGGCAGATGAGATCGTTGTAATGTACGGCGGACGCATCTGCGAGCGCGGCACGGCCGACCATATCTTCTACAGCCCGTGCCATGAATATACCAAAGGACTTCTCCGCTCAATCCCGAGCGTTGAGAATATGAAGAAAAAACTTGTCCCGATCGCGGGTTCACCCATCAACCTTCTGAATATGCCAAAAGGCTGTGCTTTCTGTACCCGCTGTGACAATGCCATGAAAATATGCCTGGAGGAGGTTCCGCCCGAGCTTAAGATGCCCGACGGCCACTTTGCCTCCTGCTGGATGAATGTAAAGAACGGAAACTATGTATCGGAGGTGCCTGGCAATGAGTAATGAAAATGCAAAATGCCTTGTTGAAGTGCAGGACCTTCAGGAACATTTTCCCATCAAGACCGGGTTTTTCAAGAAGACCATGCTTAAGGCCGTTGATGGGGTAAGCTTCAAGATCAATCCCGGCGAAACGCTGGGTCTGGTCGGAGAATCCGGCTGCGGCAAAACTACCGTCGGCCGTACTCTTCTTCGTCTCTATAAACCCACTGGCGGCAAGGTCTTTTTTGACGGAACGGAAGTTACCGACCGCAATATGCAGACCTACCGCAAGGAAATGCAGATGGTATTTCAGGATCCTTACTCTTCATTGGATCCTCGTATGACAGTGGAAGATATCATAGGCGAGCCTCTTGACGTGCATAAGCTTTATTCAGGCAAGGGTGAGCGCCGTGATAAAATTCTCGAGCTGATGAGCCTTGTCGGCCTGAATGCCGAACACGCAACTCGTTATGTTCACGAATTCTCCGGAGGTCAGAGACAGCGAATCGGTATCGCCAGAGCTCTGGCGGTAAACCCCAGATTCATTGTCTGCGACGAACCTGTATCGGCCCTGGATGTTTCTATTCAGGCCCAGGTGATCAATATGTTTGAAGAGCTCCAGGAGAAGCTTGGAGTAGCCTATCTGTTTATCGCACACGATCTGCTCGTGGTACACCACATTTCGGACCGCATCGCGGTCATGTACCTCGGACGCATCGTAGAAACTGCTGACGCGGATGAATTGAACGAAAATCCGATGCATCCGTATACACTTTCTCTGCTTTCCGCTGTCCCGATCCCGGATCCTGTTACGGCCAGAGCACAGAAACGTATCATATTGGAAGGTGACGTGCCCAGTCCGCTTAACATGCCGTCCGGCTGTGCTTTCCGCACCCGCTGCCGCTATGCTACAGAGCAGTGTGCGCGTGAATGCCCGAAGCTGACCGACAGAGGCAACGGACACATGGTTGCGTGCTGGAATCATTAATCTTTTAAGTATCAAGGAGGAAGATCTATGAAGAAAAAAGCATTAGCTTTATTTCTTGCCACAATGACTGCAGCAAGCCTGTTCGCAGGCTGCGGAGGAAACTCCAGCTCATCAGGCGGCTCTGCTTCTACTGCCAAGGAAGAAACCAAGGAAGAAGTAAAAGAAGAAGCTGAAGAAAAAGTCGAAGAGGCTGCTGAGGATGCCAAGGATGCTGTTGAAGAGGCCGCTGAAGAGGCTGAGGCTACTCTCGAATCCGGTGAAGAAGCTGTAGAAGAAGCTGCTGAAGATGCTAAGGAAGCCGTTGGAGACGCTAAGGATGCAGTTGAAGATGCAGTTGAAGATGCTGCTGAAAAAGCTGGCGATGCTGTAGATGATGCTAAAGAAGCTGTTGAAGATGCTGCTGATAAAGCCGGTGCTGCTGTAGAAGATGCTAAAGAAGCTGTTGAAGACGCTGCTGATGAGGCCGCTGACGCCGCTGAAGAAGCAACTGACGCCGTAGAAGAAGCTGCTGATGAGGCTGCTGACGCCGCTGAAGATGCTGCTGAGGAAGCTACTGATGCCGCTGAAGACGCAACTGATGCTGTAGAAGAAGCTGCTGATGAGGCTGCTGATGCCGCTGAAGACGCAACTGATGCTGTAGAAGAAGCTGCTGATGAGGCTGCTGATGCCGCTGAAGAGGCAACTGATGCTGTAGAAGAAGCTGCTGATGAGGCTGCTGACGCCGCTGAAGATGTTGCTGAAGACGCTGAAGAAGCTGTTGAGGACGCTGAAGAAGCTGTTGAAGACGCTGCTGATGCCGCTGAAGACGCTGCTGAGGAAGCTGCCGACGCTGCTGATTACGCTAAGGATGCTGTAGAAGAAGCTGCTGACGCCGCTGAAGATGTTGCCGAAGACGCTGAAGAAGCTGTTGAAGACGCTGCTGAGGAAGCTGAAGACGCCGCTGATGACGCTAAGGATGCTGTAGAAGA
>JAFUCO010000075.1 GCA_017459635.1 Blautia sp.
ATGAGCAGAGCAGAGTATATTTCCTTACAGGGTCTGAGCCCTTCATGAGGAATCCAGCCGTGAAACGGCGATGAAGCCCGTAAGGGCGAGATTCCGAATGGAGGGCTCAGACCCAGCCGCTTGCGGCTGGGCCGTGAATAATAACGAGATTTTTGCAGTCCGCCTGCCTGCATCACGCGGCTCCTTAGATGTGCATCTTCCGCGCCTTCAGGTTTTTTCCTGTTCATGCAGTTTATATAGTTATGTCAACGTATTCCATGCGTATTATAAGCGGATGTCCGCTCCAGATGGCCGCGCTGTAGCCTTCTTCAAGATCCAGCAGCTGGTAATCGCCCTGATCCATCGGGATGGTCCGCATATCGCGCGAAAGTCCCTCTCCCGTCCACTTGATAAATGCTTCACGCAGCACCCACTGGGTGTAGAATGCCTTTTCAATGTTATCGGCATCCAGTATTTCGCGGATCATGCCCTGCGGGACCGTCCGGCGCAGCAGCAGCTCATAGTTTACCTTTTTTTCATGCTTCTGGACATCCAGCCCTACAGGTATCCCGGCAAAAGCGCACATGACATATACTCCTGAATGACTGATATTATAATGGATATCAGGGGATAATGTAAAGAACGGTTTTCCATGCTCGCCGGTCCCGCGGGGTTCATATTTGAGATCCTTCCCGTACTCTCGCATAAGGCCGGTCTCAAGCAGCTTTTCTCCCACCATGTGGTGAAGCCTGCTGCCGCGTTCTTCTTTTTCTGTCTTTGTGAAATAAATGATTCCTTCCATGATCTCCCTGGCTTCCTATATTTGAAATCCCGCCTCCGAAAGGAAGCGTGACGGATCCTTCTTTTTGTCATGCTCCTGACGCACGCAGCACAACGTAAGCTTCTCGGAGGCGCGTGTCATACCCACATACAAAAGCCTCCGCTCTTCCTCCAGTGCTTCAGGAAGCACCGCCTTCCGGTATGGGATCGTGCCTTCATTTACATTCATGATGTACACCACCGGGTATTCCAGCCCCTTGACGCGGTGCAGCGTTGATATGCATACACCGTCAGGCACAGTTTCCTGCGTTCTCTGCTGTTCCTCCAGATGCTTTTCATACTCGCTGATATACTTCTCCCACTCTTCAAGTGTATTGTACCCTTTGGCGCTCTCCCTTATGCGGTAAAGGATATCGGTCAGCTCCTCGGGGTTTATTTTGCGGTAAGCCGCATAATCGTTCAGAAATTCCTCATATCCCACCGCTCCGGCTATGAAGTTGACAGCCGCAAAAGGGTTCAGGTTCTTTATTATGCGGAGATGGTTCTGCAGTGTTACAAGGCGGTCCTGCATCCAGTCCCTGTCGGCATAGACGGCGAAAAGAGACCTGAGCGACACATCCTTCCCGGATACAGCCTCTCTGGAAATATACCGGTTTGGCCTGTTCATTATCCTGATCAGGTATTTCCGGTCCTTCTCGCCGGCAGCGAGGCGCATATAGGCTTCTATGTCCTTGAATATCCAGTGGCGGAACAGGCTCTGCAGCTGCTCCTTCATCACAAACGGTATCTGGAACTGTGAAAGCTTCTGTACAAGCAGCTCGGCCTCCTGATTTGTGCGGAACAGGACCGCAATGTCACTGTAGCCATAGCCCTCCTTAATATGCTGCCTTATGCTGTCGACCAGGAAGCCGTACTCTTCCGGAGGGTTCTCAAAGGTAAGGCATCTGACATCCTCTCCTTCGTCCTTCCGGGTGCGCAGCTTTTTACGGTAACGGCTGCCGTTGCAGCGTATCATCTTCGATGCGCGTTCCAGGACATTTCCCGTGCAGCGGTAATTCACATCCAGCAGGACACGCGCGGCATCCTTATAATCCTTGGTGAAATTAAGCATTATATCAGGCCTGGCTCCGCGGAACCTGTATATCGACTGGTCATCGTCGCCCACAACAAACAGATTGTTCTCCGGAAGCGCCAGCATTTTCACCACTTCATACTGAAGCCGGTTTATGTCCTGAAACTCATCAACGAGGATATACGTGAACTTCCTCTGCCAGGCTTTCAGTATGTCCTCGCGTTTTTTGAAGAGCTCGTAGCAGAAAAGGATCATGTCGTCGAAATCCAGCTTGCGGCGGGCGTTCATGGCACTACGGTAATCCGAGAAGATCTCGCGGAAGATCTCGTCCGGACAGCTGCGCGAATAGTAATTGCCGATGTCCATGTTGTTCCCCTTGACATCGCTTATCTCCCTGGCTATTTCCTCCGCAAAGTCGTGTTCGGAGGCCTGGTCGGGGCTGCGGTTCATGATTATCGGCTGAAGCAGCTCATATTTTTCTTTTTCCGAAAGAATGTTTTCCGGGCCCAGACGGTAGGCCTGCTTAAGAATGGCGTAAAAAACTCCGTGAAAAGTCCCGAATGTCACCTCCGTCTGTTTCCTGCCGGTCTTTTCAATGAACCTCTCGCGCATCTCACGGGCGGCAGCCCGGGAAAATGTCACAACCAGAATATGGGAAGGCGGTACCTTCCCTTCGTTTATCAGATATTCGGTTCTGTTTACGATAACGGAGGTTTTCCCCGAGCCGGGGCCTGCCAGGACCATCATAGGCCCTGACAGGTGAGTTGCGGCAATTGTCTGAGAAGCGTTTAAATTCATAATATTGCAATAGCGTCGCGAATGCGTTTAAGCGTTTCTTCTTT
This sequence comes from Blautia sp., assembly GCA_017459635.1. Classification (GTDB taxonomy): domain Bacteria; phylum Bacillota; class Clostridia; order Lachnospirales; family Lachnospiraceae; genus Blautia_A. The sequence continues at coordinate 2,674 of JAFUCO010000075.1, forward strand.
CCCGATTATCTCCATGATCCCGGTCGCGCCTGTGGGAGTTGTCTGTTTGCCCGAAAGCGCTGTCCTGACCGCCCACATGACAGAGCCGCTCTTTATGCCCTTTTCAGATGCGTATGCAGTAAGGGTTTCATAAAGAGGATCGTTCGAGTAGTCTTCCTGTCCTTCGAGAACCGGAAGGAGCTCTGTCAGTATCTGCTTACAGCTTTCCTCTGTGGTCTTCCATTTTTTGTTCTTGTACATGGAAGTATCGTACGGAGGGACCTCCCGGAAGAAGTCGATATGATCACGGATCTCCGGAAATACTTCGATACGGGTCTTCACCATTGAGGCTATCTTGCGGAAATCGTAATCGCCGTCAAGCACTTCCTGCATGTACGGAAGGGCTATTTCGTAAAACTCGTCCTCAGGCATGTTTTTGATATATTCACTGTTCATCCAGCGGAGCTTCTGTATGTCAAAAACGGCAGGGGATTTGCTCATATGATGATAGTCAAAAGCCTCTATAAGCTCGGCCAGTGAGAATATCTCGCGGTTGTCCGACGGGCTCCATCCAAGAAGCGCCACATAGTTGACGACAGCCTCTGCCACAAAGCCCTGATCCAGCAGGTCCTCAAAGGATGAGTGGCCTGAACGCTTGGAGAGCTTCTGGTGGTTCTCGTCAGTTATAAGCGGGCAGTGTACGTAAGTCGGGATCTCCCATCCGAAGGCTTCGTAAATGCGGTTATATTTCGGCGCGGAAGAAAGATATTCATTTCCTCTTACCACATGTGTAATTCCCATCAGATGGTCGTCAACAACGTTTGCGAAATTATAGGTCGGGAAGCCGTCCGATTTTATCAGGATCAGGTCCTCCATCTCGGCATTGTCGACCGTGATGTCACCGTATATCACATCGTGGAAAGTTGTCTGCCCCTCTGTCGGCATGTTGAACCTCACAACATAAGGCTCTCCGGCTGCGACCCTCCTGGCTGCCTCTTCCTTCGGGATAGATGCGCATCTCTTGTCATAGATTGATATCTCCTTGCCGGCTACGATGCGCTTCATTCCCTCAAGCTCTTTTTCACCGCAGAAGCAGCAGTAGGCGTCTCCCTGGTCTATAAGCTGCCGGGCATACTTTTTGTATATTCCCTGTGCGCAGCGTTCGCTCTGGATGTACGGGCCGTATCCTCCGTCCTTGTCCGGGCCCTCGTCATGCTCAAGGCCTGTTTTCTCCATCGTGCGGTTAATGATATCTACCGCGCCTTCCATAAGACGCACCTGGTCGGTATCCTCTATGCGAAGGAGGAAATCCCCGCCTTCGTGTTTCGCTATAAGATAGGCATAGAGCGCTGTCCTTAAATTACCCACATGCATCCTGCCCGTCGGGCTGGGTGCAAATCTTGTTCTTATCTTTGTCATATACTTTCCTCTCACTTTCAGCTGCAGATGCCCGCAGTTCTTTTTTGTTCTTCCCCCTGGCTGCATGGATTTGACCGGAAGTACATTCCCGCAGCCTGCCGCGGGGAGTGCCGCATTGCCCGGTCGCATGTACGGGCCTGCTTTCTGCATTAACACAGCCCTTCGGGGTTTAGCCGAAGGGCCTGTAATCATACCTCTATACCGGTGCGTTTGAAGTAGTCAAGAACATCTCCGACAGTCGTGAATCCCTGAAGCTCCTCTGTCGGGATCTCAAATCCATACTCATCCTCAAGCGCCATCACCAGCTCGAACAGATCAAGTGAATCCGCACCAAGATCATCCTTGAAGGATGTTTCAGGCGTGATCTTTGCCGCATCGATGTTAAGCTGTTCCGCAAGCATATTCTTCATTTTTTCCAGCATTTTTATGTCTCCTTTTGTATTTATTGCAGTATAGAACCTATAAGCTGTTCACTGCTAACCATCATAGTATGAGGACACCCCTTTGTCAAGACCATAAGACAGGGGACGGTTCTCCTTCTTATTTTTTTGAGACAGGGGGCTGTAAAAAAAGTCTTACTTTTTCACAGCCCCTTGTTTCTGTGATCACCCCAAAAGGGCGTGCCCGGGGAAAGGGGGGTGTGGGGGGAAAACGTCGGGCTTCGCAACTCTGAGAGCGTTTTCCCCCCACACCTTTCGGTGTAGCTGTTTCAAGGCGTGAGCGAATCAGCCTAAAAGAAAAGGGGTTAGGGGTGGCGAAAAAAGTAAGACTTTTTTCACAGCCCCTGTCTTATTCACAGTAATGCGCGTGGTTCCTTAAGCTTTATCCTCCTGGCGACGGACAGTGCTATGCCCATCTCCCCCATCAGGAACATTATGGATGTGCCCCCGTAGCTTATAAACGGAAGTGTTACTCCCGTATTTGGAAGAAGCGCCAGCACTACCGCTACGTTAAGGATAACCTGAAGCGAGATGTGTATGAATATCCCGCACAACAGCAGCGAGCCGAACAGGTCCGGCGCATTCCTTGCAATGAAAAAGAGTCTGTAAAGAAGATATGTAAACAGCAAAAGTACTACGATACCGCCCACTACTCCAAGCTCTTCGCAGATGATGGAGAAAATAAAGTCGTTCTGTGCCTCCGGCACCGATCCATGCTTCTGGATGCTGTTCCCGAGGCCGCGGCCGAACATTCCTCCTGATCCAAGTGCATATAAAGCCTGAAGCGTCTGATAACTCTCGTCAGTTGAATACTTTTCCGGATTTGTCCATGCAAGTATACGTTTTATCCGGAAATCCGTGCTGTCCTGCATGTATGTATTGACGAACCAGACGATCAGGACTGCCAGTACAACCAGGACTACCACAGTGATGACAAACCATTTATAATCCGGATGAGCTATGAATACCATACCGAATGTTATGCCGCATATTATCAGCGCGGTACTCAGGTTGTCCGTGAATATCAGGGCTGATCCCCCCTGTACCATTCCCAGCCCCATAAGCAGTACCAGGCCTCTTTTTGTACTGATCTTCTTGCCTATCTGAACTATCAGGCAGGACAGACATATTATGACAGCTATCTTTGCGATCTCGGCCGGCTGGAACTGTATCGGGCCGAGCTTCAGCCATCTGCGCGCTCCATGCGATTCGACACCAAATACCTTTGTCCTGACCAGTACCATAGAAGCAAGTGATATAAAGTAAAGCGGAAACTGAACAAATATCAGCAGATGATAGTCAAAAAAAGAGATGATCACCGCTGCAACGATACATACAGCACTGACGACAGCCTGCTTCTTGAAATACGCCATGTCATCGCTGAACTGCACTTCAGAGATATAGGCGCTGGTGCTGTAAAGCATGACCAGGCCAAAGCATGTAAGCAGTATGATCACGGCAATAAGAGAATAGTCGTAATACTCATATTTCTTCTCTTTATACCCGCCCACCGAAAAAAGGCCGGCCACGGACTGGGTTTTCTGTTTCATCTTATCCATGTCCTACCTCCATAAGCTGATTAAAATATGATAGCAGGTTGGATAAGTAAAATCAAGAGTTAAATAAGACAGGGGACGGTTCTCTGTCTTGCTTTAAAAGCAGGACAGAGAACCGTCCCCTGTCTTATTTCTTACTCACTGATTCGCGGTATACCGGTTCGCTTTCGAACAGGTAGTTGCCATTGAAGTTCGGGTCGTTTATCATCTTTATCAGGTTTTCGGCTACTTTGCGTCCGAGCTGTTCTTTTGGGTGGATAAAGGAGGTTATGGGAACCTTTCCGACTCCGGCAAGGTAGGAGTCATCGATGCCGACTACGGAAAGATCATCCGGAACACGGATGCCTTTTCTTATTGCGATATCTATCAGCTGATAGGCGACCTGGTCATTGTAGCAAACGACTGCGGTGCTCCCCTCTATCCTCTTTAAGATATAGTCTTCGATATCGGCAAGACAGATCGTCTCGGGCGTATCAAGCCAGAGTATCGTCTCCTGGTGGGTTTTGAGTCCGGCTTCCATCATTGCCTTCAGATAGCCCTTGTATCTTAATGGTCCCTGTCCGTCGTCACCCTTGAAAATGCCTGCAATGTCCTTATGCCCGGCATCTATCAGCACCTTTGTAGCGCAGGCGGCTGTCTTCTCGTCATCTATCCTTACGCACGGAACATCCAGATCACGGTAAAATGCATTGAAAAAGATCACCGGGATGTTTCTGTCCCTGATTTCCCTGTAATAGTGCAGGTTAGGGTTTGGCAATGCGCTCTTCGCCGGCTCAACAATAAGCCCGTCCACGTTGTCCTTCTCAAGGATCGACCTGAGTATGGCTTCTTCCCTGTGAAGACGGTTGTCGGTAAACGTCACCTGCATTACATAATCATTCTTCGACAGAATGCGCTCTATACCTTTAAGAGTCTCAGGGAATATATAGCTTTCATAAAATGTGCTTATCACAGCTATCGTCATTGTCTTTTCGCGCCGGGCTGACGCAGGTGCCGGGCTGATTCCGGGAGCGGAACTTCCTATATAAGTTCCGCTCCCCTTCACCCTGGTGAGTACGCCGGCACTGACAAGTTCGCCCGTAGCATGCCTGACAGTCTGGCGGCTGACGCCAAAAAGCTCTGAAAGTTCCATCTCGGACATCAGCCTGTCACCCGCACTGAAGGTCCCGTCTGCGATATTCTGTTTTACCCATTCGACAACCTGCTGATACTTGGCTTCATGCACGGCCATTTGCCCACCTCCAAGGTGTTACTTGATTACGGAAAGTGATTCCCTGTCAGCGAATACTGCAACGAATACCAGGAATACCACGCCCTGAATCAGCTGCTGTGTCTGAGTGGACAGTCCGACCATGTTGAGGCCTGAGGCAAGGACCACATAGAGCAGAGAGCCGATGATAATGTTCGTGAACCTTGACTTGGCGCCGCCCGAGATAGGCATTCCGCCAAGTACCAGAGCTATAAGGATCTGTGTCTCCACCTGATTACCGCCTGATGCAGTAACCGAACCGACTTTTATCGAGTTGATAAAAGCTGCAAAGCCTGTGATGGCGCCTGCAAGTACATAGACCAGGAATTTCATGCGGTCTGTTCTGATACCGGCAAATTTTGCCGCCTTCTCTCCTGCTCCGATGGCTTTAAGATTGATGCCGAATCTGGTAAAGGTGAATGCGATGAACCCTATGCACACTACTACCAGAGTGCAGATAACTTTAAGCCTGTCAGTATTCAGCATAATAAGCTTCGCGCTGCCCTGTACAGGAGCGTTCGAGGTGAGGTACTTGATAATCCCGCGGAACAGGAACATCGTACATATAGTAACGATAAATGATTTGATCTTGCGGTTGACATAGAAGAATCCGTTGATGGCACCGATAGCCGCGCCTGTTGCAATACCTGCGACAATTGCAAGCGGTATACTGGTCTTTGAAACCAGGCAGACCACTATGGATGCCATGCCCAGGATAGAGCCCTGTGAAAAGTCAAGGCCTCCCATAGTCATTACAAAGAATACGCCCGTTGACGCTATCATGGTCACGTACACAGATGACATCGCCATTGACAGCTTCCCAAGCATTCTCCCCTTTGTCAGTGTGTTGAAAATAATAAAAACTATGATCAGTCCCGCAACAGGAAGGAGTGAACGCACGAGCGCCATCGTAGAACGTTTTTTCAGAGCCTCCTCCTTGGAGACCGCACTTGTTGTTTCAGCCATGTTCTACCCTCCCTTAAACCATCTTGGCGATAAGACTGTTCTCATCAAGTTCCGGACTGCGGAGAAGCTCTCCGTTGATCTTTCCGTCCTTCATGATGAGTATCCTGTCGCACATACCGATAAGCTCCATAAGTTCCTCTGAAATCATGATAATGGATTTTCCGCTCTTTCTCATACGGTCCATCAGCTGGTAAATGTCCTGCTTGACCTTGATATCGATGCCTCGTGTAGGGCTGTCAAGCACCAGGATATCCGAATCCTTCCCGATCCATCTGGCAAGGACTACCTTCTGCTTGTTGCCGCCCGAAAGATCTGATACAAACTGGTCGGTATCGACCATCTTGACCGACATCTCAGCCGCATACTTCCTGGCGAATTCCTTCATCTTTGCTCCGGAAAGGATTCCCGGGATGCTTGTCAGGCTGCCAAGCGACGGCAGGCATATATTGTCGCCTATGCTCTGGTTCATGACCACCGACTCATTGTCACGGTCTTTTGAAGTATAGGCCATGCTGTGGCTGATAGCCTGCGGAATGCTGTTAATGCTGGTACCGTCATAAAGCTTAACCGTTCCCGTGCGGTCAAACGAAGCGCCGAAGCAGGCTTTTCCTACTTCATGCATACCGGACTCGGAAAGTCCTCCGAAGCCAAGTATCTCACCTTTGTGAAGCTCGAAGCTTACATTTTCGATCTGTCCCGGAACAGTCACGTTCTGAACTGAAAGCACAACTTCATTCGAGACCGGCTCGCCGTAATCCGGACGGTAGTAATCACCTGTCACCTCACGTCCTACCATCAGCTTCTTAAGGCCTTCTTCGTCTATCTCGGAGCTCTTTACAGTGTCAATATACACGCCGTCACGCAGACAGGTTATGGTATCTGACATACGCAGAACCTCCGGCAGGTCGTGCGAGATAAAGATTATCGTGTTGCCCTCGCTGCGGATGCGGTTCATCTGTTTGTAGAGCTCTTCACGGCCTTCCTGTGAAAGAGCGGTCGTTGTCTCGTCGATAACCACTATCTTCGGCTGGAAATAGGTAGCCTTTACGATCTCGACAAGCTTCCTGTCCTCAAAGTTGTACTCATCAACCATTGCTGAAGCTCGTATCCTGCCAAACCCGTACTGGTCAAGAAGCTTCTGGGCCTCACGGTTCATGGCGCCTGTATTCTTGATACCGAATTTTACAAAGCGGGCTTCATGGCCAAGGAATATGTTTTCCGCTACAGTCAGTCCGGAAAGAGTCCCGAGCTCCTGGACAATGATCGAAACGCCCTCGTTGTTGGCCTCTACCTGGTTCTTCGGGTGGATCTCCTTGCCGTCAAGGATAAAGTGACCGCTGTCGATTGAATATATACCGGTGAGCATGTTTGTCAGAGTTGATTTGCCTGAACCGTTCTCACCTATGAGTGCATGGACCTCTCCCTTGTTTATATTGAATGAAACATTCTGCACCGCCTTCGTAATACCAAAGGATTTGCAGAGGTTCTGAACCTGTAATCTTACTTCGCTCATAAATATTTCCCCCATTGTGTGCAAATATGCCCTGTATTACTTGACGATCTCACCCTTTGTGACCTTGGTGGTCAGGGTAACTATGATAAGAAGCGCGAGTCCGGAGATAACATCGTTGATAGCCGTCGGCGCGCCCAGCGCAACGAAACCGTAGTAGATGATCTGGAGGAAAAACTCGCCGATGATGATAGCCTGGATCGGAATGCCGTATTTTTTCATGGCCATTCCAAGGAAGCATCCCATGGTCGGATAAAAGTTGCGGCTCATGGAGAGCATGCCTGTTTCAGCAACCATTGAAGAACCGTAGCTGATGGTAAGTATTGCTTCTACTCCGAAGAAAGCTCCGGAAATGATAAAGGCGATCACCTTGTATTTTTTGACGTTGATACCCATGTTTTTGGCTACGAATTCGTCAGAGCCGATAGCATAGGTATAGGTTCCTATCCTTGTGTAATTGAGCAGCAGATATGCGACCACGAAAGCGATTACTGCAAGGATAAGGTTGCCCGGTATAGAGCCGAGAGCACGGAGATCTGCCGGAAGTGTGGCGGACTGTCCGCCGGCAATGTAGCTTGCTATAGCCTCATAGATAAGTGCAAGGCCTGTTGTAACGATCATCGAAGGGATCCTGAGCGTTACATACAGAATGCCGTTAAGACAGCCTACAAGGGCTCCTGTAACTATGCATCCTATAATGAGCCCGGGATATCCAAGTCCGTATCTTGAAGCCAGAACAGCTCCGACGATTGACGAAAGCATGATATTTGCGCCGATGGAAAAGTCGAACATTCCCATGACCATGACGAAGAAAAAGCCCACGGCACCTGCGGATACCATAAGTGAGGCTTCAAAGTAGCTGCGCAGATTGTCCGGACTGCCGAAGTTGTTGGGGGTTATGATCTTAAAAACCGCCCATGATGCCACTACCAGGACTGCCAGGACAATGTATCCCAGCATTTTGCCTGACATTTTCCGTCCGGCTGCTTTTGCGGAAGAATCCATAAGTTTCACCTCGCTGATTATTAAATCAAAATGCTGATGCATTTTTTCTAAAGTCTGAGAATAAAAAAGGCCGGTATCTTTATTCGATACCGGCCCGGAAGAATGTTACCAGTCTGTCACGATGCCTGGCACACTTTTTTCTGTTTTAAATGGCTCAGCATTATGCTCCTGCACGCTCTGCAGCATCCTCGATGGACAGCTTGGCTGCTGTTTCAGCAAGCTCATCAAGAGACTGGTCAGCCATTGCTACCAGTTCATCGCTGGTGTATGGAAGCTGATCTACGAAGTAGGTCTCATATCCTGCATAGTCATCCGGAGAAGCTACATACAGATACGGGAACAGAACATCGTTGAAGGTGCCGCCGAAATCGGTGTAGTTGCCCTTGATTGCGTTGTAGACCATCATGAAAGCGAACAGAGGATCGCAGTAATGTCCGCCGGACTCACCAGCCATTGATCCGTTCTCAAGTCTTTCGCCAAGGTCCGGAAGGAAGTCGGTGGAAACGATAGCGATGTCACCGGTCTTGCCAGCCTTCTCAACAGCGCTGATAGCACCCTGGAGCGGTTCTCCGCCGCCGCCTGCCGGGATAAGAGCGTCAAGGTCAGGATCTGCAGCCATCAGAGCGTCAGCAGCCTTTGCGCCGCCCTCGGATGTTGTTCCTGCATACTGCGGATCGGAAAGCTTAGCCTGATCATCCGGATTAGCTTCGTTCCATGCTTCTACGCCTGCCTGATAGCCCTGCCATCTGCCAAGCCATGTAGCATCGCCCTGCTCCCATCCGATAAGACCTATGTTCCTGCAGCCTTTTTCAAGGAGGATGTTAACAAGCTTCTCGCCGTTTTCCGGCTCGTTCTCATGAACTGCGCCTACATAATAATCAGAAGCTTTTGCAAGTTCATAGATGTCCGGGTTTGCTTCTTCGCTGATGATACGGAAGAACTGTGCAAGGTAAACGCCTTCATTGTTGCAGGTGTTGATCGCGCTCATCATTTCACTGTCTGCAGAGTTGCAGATGATGATGCCCTGGCAGCCTGCTGCGCAGAGTGTATCAACAGATGCAGTAACCTGCTCGGATACATGGCCCTGGTCAACATACTGAACCTCTACGCCGAGAGCGTCTGCTGCTGCGTCAAGGATCTCTTTACATTTGGAACCAAGAACGTCGGTGGAGCTCCAGATGGAAACGCCGATCTTGATAGGTTCATCTTCAGCATAAGCCGGGATTGCGCCGAGGCCCATGGAAGCGATCATGCTTGCTGTAAGAACTGCGCTGATAACTTTACGTTTCATGTTCATCCTCCTTTAAGACTGGAAAGTTGTATTTACAGGTTGTATAAACGCCACAACCTGTATGGTACACAAAAGGCCTTGTTGTATGGCCCATCTGCTGTATTTACTATACAGCATACAGGTGTACAGTGTCAATCTGTAAATACATCTTTGTGAAATCTGTACAGTTTTGAAGGAGCAAATTTGTACACTTTTCTGTCTTGCAGTTGAAACGTCAGACCGACTGTGCTATACTGTGATATATTAATTAATATACCATAAAGAGGTGTAAGATGAAGATCATAATCGTAGGATGCGGCAAGGTAGGCCGCACAATTGCATATCAGCTTCAGGAGGAAAATATCGATATCACGCTGGTAGATATTGAGGAGAGCAAACTGAACGCGCTCGGTGATGATATTGACGCGCTGGCGATAGTCGGAAACGGCGCAAGCATCAATACGCTCATGGAAGCGGGCATCGAGGATACCGATATCCTTATCGCTGTCACCAACTCTGATGAGCTCAACCTGCTCTGCTGCCTGATCGCGCAGAAAGCCAGTGAATGTCATACCATAGCACGTGTAAGGAATCCCATCTACAGTAAGGAGATCGGCTTTATCCGTGAACGCCTCGGGGTCTCGCTTTTCATAAATCCGGAGCTTGCTGCCGCCCAGGAGATCTCACGTGTCCTTCGTTTCCCCTCCGCCACCAGGATAGACACCTTTGTGCGCGGACATGTCGAGCTTCTTAAATTCAAGGTTCTCCCCGAATTCCACCTTGACGGGATGACCATCTCGAAGATTTCCGATCACTTCAAATGCGATCTTCTGTTCTGCGGCGTTGAGCGCGGTGAAATGGTGGCTATCCCGGACGGTAATTTTGTCATCAGGGACGGGGACATGGTATCTATCATGTCTACTCCCAAAAACGTTGCCGTCTTCTTTAAAAAGATCGGGCTTAAAACACATCAGGTCAGAAATGCCATAATTATAGGCGGCGGCACCATCGCCTACTATCTTGCCACCCTTTTAACCGACACAAAGATCGGTGTAAAGATCATCGAAAGAGATCCCGCAAGATGTGAGCTTCTGAGTGAACTTCTTCCCGAAGTAACACTGATAAACGGCGACGGAGCCGACCGTGCCCTTCTCCTTGAGGAGGGGCTGCGCGATGCCGAAGCTCTTGTCACCCTGACCAACATCGATGAGGAGAACATTTTCCTTGCGCTCTCCGCGAAGAAGATATCCGGTGCCAAGCTTGTGGCCAAGGTCAACCGCCTTGCGTTCGATGATGTAGTCGAGGACCTTGATATCGGGTCGGTTATCTATCCTAAATATATCACTGCTGATGTGATCCTGCGTTACGTAAGGGCCATGCGCAACAGCTACGGAAGCAACGTGGAAACGCTCTACAACATTCTGGATAACAAGGCCGAAGCCCTGGAATTCACGATCAATGAACCGTCAGCCGCAACGGACATACCGCTCATGAACCTTCAGACAAAAGACAATCTGCTTGTAGGATGCATCTACCGGCATGGCGAGGTCCGTATCCCTCGCGGACATGATATGATCCAGGTAGGCGACAGCGTCATTATCGTCACTACCCACAAAGGCCTCGCAAACATCACAGACATTCTTAAGAGGTAACCGGGTATGAATTATTCTATCATCGCTTATATAATCGGATGGATATTGGATCTTGAAGCAGCGCTGATGGTACTGCCCTGCATCACTGCACTTATATATCGCGAGAGAAGCGGCACTGCTTTTCTTATAACCATGGCTGTATGCCTTGCAATCGGAGTTCCGCTTACCATGCGTTCTCCGAAAAAAAGAGCCTTCTACGCCAAGGAGGGCTATGTGACCGTAGCCCTCAGCTGGGCAGCACTCAGTATTATGGGGGCCATTCCCTTTGTCATCAGCGGGAGCATTCCTAATCCTGTCAATGCTCTTTTTGAAACCGTATCAGGTTTTACCACCACCGGGGCAAGCATTCTTGATAATGTGGAAGCCCTGCCCCACTGCATGCTGCTGTGGCGCAGTTTTACGCACTGGATTGGCGGCATGGGAGTTCTCGTGTTTGTTCTTGCGGTGCTCCCCCTGACCGGCGGCTATCACATGAACATTATGAAAGCCGAAAGCCCGGGGCCTTCTGTGAGCAGGCTGGTTCCAAAAGTGCAGTCTACCGCAAAGATCCTTTACCTGATGTATATCGCCATGACGCTGGTGGAGATGATTCTGCTGCTTATCGCACGGATGCCATTATTTGACACATTGTGCCTGTCCTTCGGGACAGCAGGAACCGGCGGCTTCGGTATCCTGAACGACAGTATCGGATCCTACACCATGCTGCAGCAGGGGATCATCACTGTTTTTATGATCCTGTTCGGTGTCAACTTCAACATCTATTACTTCATTCTTATGAAGAAATTCCTGCAGGCTTTCAAAGTTGAAGAGCTCAGGTATTATCTTGGGGTCATCGCCTTTTCCATTATTGCGATCTCCATCAATATCCATGGATTGTTCGGCAATTTCTTCCAGGCATTCCACCATGCGGCTTTTCAGGTTGGATCCATTATAACGACTACAGGATACAGTACCGTGGATTTCAACCAGTGGCCAATGTTCTCAAAAACGATACTTGTAATGCTCATGTTTATGGGCGCATGCGCCGGTTCAACCGGCGGCGGAATCAAGGTTTCGCGTTTCATAATACTGGTTAAGAGTGTTTACAAGGAGCTTGTGCTGTATGTGCACCCGAATGCAGTGCGTAAGATACAGATAGACGGAAAGCCCGTCCAGCATGAAGTGACAAGGGCGACCAATATTTTCATGACCGTGTACGTTTTTCTGTTCGGCTTTTCGACTCTTCTTATAAGCCTTGACAATTTTGACTTTACCACCAATTTTACAGCGGTGGCCGCAACCATAAACAACATCGGTCCCGGACTTGAAGCCGTTGGCCCGGCATGCAATTTTGCAGGATTCTCGATATTCTCAAAACTGGTGCTGACATTCGATATGCTGGCGGGAAGACTCGAGCTGTTCCCGCTGCTGATACTGTTCTTCCCGCGTACCTGGAAGAAATTCTGATGACTTTTCTAAATCAAAAAGCCTCACGGTAGTTTTCCGTGAGGCTTTTTGAGAATAAGACAGAGAACCGTCCCCTGTCCTATTCCATGTTTATGGCTGAGTTTTTAGAGATCGGCGAGTTCGTCCTGGCAGATGGGGCGGATGCCGGATTTGCTCAGGAGTTCTATTGCTTTTGCGTTGTCTTCTACGCGGATTATCATGTAGGCGACGCCTTTTTTACGTGTTGTGAAGGCGTACATGTACTCAAGGTTTACGCTCCCGTCTCCGAGCAGGCGGATTGTTTTTGCCAGTGCTCCCGGTTCGTCGGGTATCTCAATGGCGAGAACTTTGGTTATCTTAAAAATGTATCCCGCATCCTTAAGGACAGTCGATGCGTTGTAGACATCATTCACGATTATACGTGCAATACCGAAATCTGCGGCCTCGGCTACTGAGAGAGCGCGCATGTCGATACCGTTGCCCGAAAGCACATCTGTAAAATCAGCAAGTGTGCCGGGCTTGTTTTCAAGGAATACGCTTATCTGTTTTACTGTCATGTTGATACCCCCTTTTTAACTCAGTTCTGATACAGGTTACGTTTATCGATCACGCGGACGGCCTTGCCTTCGCTCCGGCTGATAGCCTTCGGATTGACAAGCTTAACCTTCGCGTAGATACCGAGCATTGCCTTCAGGGCAGCGACCAGTTCTTTTTCACGTGCGGATACTTCGCTCAGGCTGTCGGAGAACATCTCAGGAGTCATCTCAACCTGAACCTCAATGGTATCGCTGTTGTTCACACGGTCAACGATGATCTGATAGTTTGCCGGATATCCCTTGTTCATAAGAACTGTCTCGATCTGTGACGGGAATACGTTGACGCCCTTGACGATGAGCATGTCATCGCTGCGGCCGAGCGGTTTGGTCATCCTTACATGGGTACGTCCGCAGCTGCATTTTTTGCGGCTGAGGATACAGATGTCACGGGTGCGGTAACGAAGCAGCGGAAATGCTTCTTTTGTGATGCTTGTGAATACAAGTTCACCCTTCTCGCCTTCAGGAAGCACTTCACCGGTTTTGGGGTTGATAACCTCAGCGATGAAATGATCCTCGTTGACATGCATGCCCTTCTGTTCCGAGCATTCGAAGGAAACTCCCGGGCCTGATATCTCGGTCAGTCCGTATATGTCAAATGCTTTGATACCAAGCTTGTCCTGGATATCATTTCGCATTTCCTCTGTCCAGGCTTCTGCGCCGAAGATACCGGCTTTAAGTCTGATCTGATCCCTCACGCCTCTCTCATGGATGCTTTCAGCGAGGTATGCCGCGTAGGACGGTGTACAGCAGATTATTGTTGCGCCGAGATCGGTCATGAACTGTATCTGCCTGTCCGTATTTCCGGAAGACATTGGCAGGGTAAGGCATCCCACCTTGTGAGAACCGCCGTTGAGTCCGGGGCCGCCGGTAAACAGGCCATATCCGTATGATACCTGGCACACATCCTCATTTGTACCACCAGCCGCTGTTATCGCTCTCGCGCAGCATTCCTCCCACAGATCAAGGTCATGCTGTGTGTAAAATGCCACAACTCTGCGTCCTGTCGTACCGCTTGTAGACTGTATTCTCACGCACTCACTGAGCGGACGGGCAAGAAGTCCGTACGGATAGGCGTCCCGCAGATCGTCCTTTGTGGTAAACGGAAGCTTGTGAAGATCATCAACTGACTTTATATCATCCGGCGTGACTCCTGCTTCCTCCATCCTCTGACGATACAGCGGCACATTGTCCCATACGTTCTTTACCTGGTTTACCAGACGCTCGCTCTGCCATTCTCTGATCTGTTCATGGGATGCGCACTCAATTTCGGGCTGATAGTATCTTTCCATGATTTTACGTTCCTTTCTTGTTGCAGTTTGAAGCTCGATGACAGTTTAAACAGGGAATCTCTTACCTGTGTCAGGCAGCACATCTTATCATGCGGCATGACAAGGCTCAAGCAGGCCTGCATTCTTCTGTCTGATATATCATATCACCACTTTTCTGAAACGTAAATGTTTTTTTGGTATTATTCAAGGCTATTCAGAGTGGCTCTTTTCAACTATATAGTTGATTTATAAATTTCCGACAGGTTAACCTGTCAGTCTTTTAATGGTATGAGCCTGATACCTCTACCTGATGTTGCTCAGGATACATTCAGCCGGACCGTTTTTTCCATTCCTTTGTA